>NZ_JBQSWX010000006.1:0-169127 GCF_052377615.1 Arthrobacter sp. AOP36-A1-22 | reverse complement strand
GCCAAGTCCACCCACCGAACCGCTAATCCTTGATGCGCGCGCGGGACCTTCGTGGCCAACGACACGTTCTACGACTCGTAAAAAACCTGTTTCCGCCCGCCGTTCCGGGGGAACCGGGCCCGGAGGTTAGGGCAGCCTGCGTGTCCTGGAGAGCGCTCCGGAGGTACGATGTTGGACATTGTGGTTTTCCTAGCACTTGTCGCCTCCCATTCTGATATCGACCTCGAAACGGTGGCCCGGCTGAGCGCCGCCTCCGACGGGGTCGCTTCTGCCGTGCTCGACGGCACCACCCCGGTCTCCGGCGCCGTCGTCCTGTCCACGTGCAACCGCTACGAGGTCTACTGCGAGGCCCCCGGCCAGGACGAGGTTCCCGCAGCACGCCAGGCAGTCATCGAGCAGATCTCCGCCGCCTCCGGGCTGGCCGAGGAGCAGGTGTCCCAGGCCTTGGAGACCAAGACGGAGGACGACGCCGTCTCCCACCTTTTCGCCGTGGGCGCCGGACTCGATTCGGCGGTGATCGGCGAACGTGAGATCGCCGGACAGGTCAAACGGGCCCTCATCGATGCCCAGGCCACCGGCACGGCCTCCGGATCCCTGGTCCGGTTGTTCCAGAGTGCTTCACGGGCCGCCAAGGACGTCGGGACCCGCACCGCATTGGGCGGGCGCGGCCTGTCCATCGTCTCGGTGGCCCTGGACCTGTCCGAGGACCTTTCGGCCACCACCAGCTGGGCGGACCTCAACGTCGTCATCTTCGGCACCGGCGCCTATGCCGGGGCCACCATGGCCCGGCTGAAGGAACGCGGCGCCCACGAGGTGTCCGTCTATTCGGCCTCCGGCCGGGCCGATGTCTTCGCCGCCTCCCGCGGCGGAACGGCCATCGACGATGCTGCCCTGCCCACCGTGTTGCGTGAGGCCGACGTCTTGATCGGCTGCAGCGGCGGCGGGGTGCGCATCGATGCGGCCGAGCTGCGGGCGTTGGATCGGAACGGCAGGCCCCTGGTCGCGATCGACCTGGCACTGACCCACGATGTGGACCCCGATGTCCTCGAGTTGGACGGCGTCGAATTGATCACCCTGGAGTCGGTGCGCATGGCCGCTCCCGCCGAACAGTCGGAGGCCGTGGCCCAGGCACGGGCCATCGTCACCGATGCCGCCGATAGGTTCGCTGGTCAGCAGCGCCAGCGCAGTGCCGATACCGCGATCGTCGCGCTGCGCAAGCACACCCAGAAGGTCCTGGAGACCGAAGTGCAGAAGGTTCGGGCCCAGCATGGGTGCACCGCTGCCGCCGAGGAAGTCGAATTCGCCATGCGCCGCATGATGCGCCAGCTCCTCCATGTCCCGACCGTGAGGGCCAGGGACCTAGCCGCCGAGGGTCGGCATGGCGATGTCGAGGACGCCCTGGGCACGCTCTTCGGCATCGAGCTGGAGGACGCCCCCGTGGCCCGGGGCCCCGGGGACGGGCAGCAGCCCCGGCCCGCGGATCCGGTCACCGGCCCGGTGGGATTGCCGGCAACGGGCACCGACGGCGCCCCCTGCCCCGGACGCCGCGAAGCCTAGCGGCCTCCGCGGGCCGCCTCGCGGCCGGGGCCCTAGTACATCGACTTCCCGGGTTCCACCTGCTCGACCCAGGCGGCGATGCCCCCGGATAGGTGCCGTACGTTGTCATAGCCGTGGTCCAGCAGATAGCCCAGTACTTCGCCGGAGCGTCCGCCTGATTTGCAGTGCAGCACCACGTCCTTGTCCCGGGGCACGTCGATGTCTCCCCCGAGGACCTGGCCGCGCGGGGCCAGCTCGGCTCCGTCGATGGCCACGATCTCCGCCTCGCCTGCTTCCCTGACATCGAGCAGCACGAAGTCCCTGCTCCCGGCGGCCCGCTCCCCCAGCAGATCGCGGAGTCCCAGCGGATCGATCGTCGGCAGTTCACGCTCCGTCGCCTCGGCCGGGGCGATCCCGCAGAAGGCAGGATAGTCCTGGAGCAGTTCGGTGGGCTGGACGGTCTCAGGGTCGGGCCGCAAACGGATTTCACGCCAGTTCATGGCCAGGGCGTCGAGGATGAGCACCCGGCCCAGCAGGGACTCACCGATCCCGGTGATCAGTTTGATGGCCTCGGCGGCCATGACCGCCCCGATCTGTGCGCACAGCACCCCGAAGACTCCGCCTTCGGCACAGGAGGGGACGCTTCCGGCCGGCGGGGCCTCCGGGTACAGGTCCCGATAGGTGGGGCCCTGGCCGTTCCAGAAGACGCTCACCTGGCCGTCGAAACGCAGGATCGAACCCCAGACATAGGGTTTGCCCAGGATCGCTGCGGCGTCGTTGACCAGATAGCGGGTGGCGAAGTTGTCGGTGCCGTCCAGGATGAGGTCGTAATCGGCGAAGACCTCCAACGCGTTGGTGCTGTCCAGATGCACCTCGTGCAGGACGACGTCGGTGAACGGGTTGATCTCGGCGATGCTCTCCCGGGCGGACTCGCCCTTCCCCTGCCCCAGATTGGACACGCCGTGGATGACTTGGCGTTGCAGGTTCGAGACCTCGACCGTGTCGTCCTCCACGATCCCGATCGTCCCGACACCGGCGGCCGCCAGATAGAGCAGGGCCGGAGAGCCCAGCCCGCCGGCGCCCATGACCAGGACTCGGGCGTTCTTCAGTCGTCGCTGTCCCTCCAGACCGACCTCGGGGATGATGATGTGCCGTGAATACCGTTTGAGTTCGTCCGGGCCCAGTTCGGCTGCTGGTTCGACCAGGGGGCCGGGAGCTGTTCGTATCGCGTCCTGCATTTTCCCAGCCTAGTCCCAGCCACGGAATACCCATGGGTAGAATGACTCCATCCGTAACGACGACGACGTTGCGGAGGAAAGGCAGGCAGTGGAGCGCAGTCCAGAAAATTCCCAGCGGACCCCTCGGATGCCGCGGGACCAGCGACGGCGGCAATTGCTTCAGGCCGCGCACCAGGTCTTCGTGGCCCATGGCTACCATGGTGCTGCCATGGACGAGATCGCCGATGTCGCCATGGTCAGCAAGCCGGTGCTCTACCAGCACTTCCCGGGCAAACGCGAACTCTATCTCGCGCTGCTCGACGAACACCTGCAGGCCTTGTCCGAACGCCTGCTCAAGGCCATTGCCTCCACCACCGACAACAAGCAGCGGGTCCAGGCGACCATCCGCGAGTTCTTCGGCTTCATCGCCGGGGACAGCCAGGCCCACCGTCTGGTCTTCGAATCGGATCTGATGCATGATTCCGCCGTCAGTTCGCGTCTGGAGACGTTCAACGCCGGTTTCGCCGACGCCATCGCCGGGGTCATCGCCGAGGACACCGGGCTCAGCCAGGCCCAAGCGGTGCTGTTGGGCCGGGCCATGTCCGGCATGGCGCAGGTCGCGGCCCGCTACTGGCTCGAGCTGGAGGGCGAGGTCGACCTCGACGAGGCCAGCGACCTGGTCTCGCGTTTAGCTTGGCGCGGAATCGCTCGGTTCCCGAAGGAATCCTGACGTAGATTTGACCCTGACGTATATGGGCGACGCTTCAGGCGCCCACCCCGACTTAAGAGGAGCCACCATGGACGTGCGCATCGGAATCCAGAATGTTGCCCGCGAGGTTGTCATCGAATCGGCTGAAACCACGGAGCAGGTCACCCAGACCGTCCGTGATGCCATCAGCGGCACCACCGATCTGGTGCTCAGTGATTCCAAGGGCCGCCAGGTCATCGTTCCCGCCGGTGTCATCGGCTATGTCGAGGTCGGCGCCGAGGAACCGCGTCGCGTGGGCTTCGCCGCCCAGGCCTAGCAGGCCGCATGCCGAGCAACGGCCGGCCCCGACGGTAGACGTCGGGGCCGGCCGTTTTTCGTGGCCCGGCGTCGCCGTGGTCAGGAATCCTGCGGTCCGTCAGGGGTTCTCGCCATCGTTCCCTTCGTGCACGGCCGGGTGTCGCTGCGGTTCGGCACTCCCGCCGTCCCGTGTCGCGGCCTGGGAGACGGCCTCGGCGAAGCCCGTGTCCTGGCCGGTCACCTGACTGCCTGCCTCATGGGAGGACACCGCCAGGAACACGGTGTCGTAGCGCCAGTCCAGATCGGGGTGGTGGTTGCGTTCCTCGGCGATCGCCCCCACGGCGGCGATGAACCCGATGGCCGCGGCCGAGGATTCGAAGGCATAGGCGGTCACCAGGGCACCTCGTCGATGCCGCCAATCCGGCAGCCCGGCCAAGGCCTCATTGATTTGGGTACCGGTCAGGACGCCGTCGCCCGGGCCGGTGGATGGATCGGTCATGATCTCTCCTTTCGCTCCCTGGGCCCATGCTCGTGCGAGCGGCTCAGGCAGTCAACCCCAAGGCGGCCATCCTGCGTGAATGGTTCTCCACGAGCTGGGCGAACAAGACGCCCAGGGGTTCCTCCCCGGCCTCATCCGCCTCGGTGATCAGTGCGTCGTTGAACAGGCCGCTATCGGCGATCCTGCGGGCCTGGGTGAGGGCCTCGCCGAGCAGCCGCCGTCCCCACAACGCCAAGCGGGAGGCCAGTCGGGGATCTTCCGCCAGGGCTTCCTGGAGGCGTTCGTGGAGCCATTGGTTCTGTGCGTCCAGCGCCTGCACCTCCTGGACGAGTCCACGGACGTCGGGATCCAGGCCCCGGGAGATGGCAACATAGAAATCCCCCGAGACCGAGTCGATGACGTGGGCCTTCATCAGGGATTCGTACCAGTCCCCCGGGCGGGTGCGATCGTGCAGGGCATCGATGGAGGCCACGAACGGTTCCATGGAATCCGTCGGCTCGGCCCCCCGGGAGGTGATGACCTCCACGACCCGTTCGTAGTGCCCGAACTCGTGGACCGCCAGACGGGCCAGCGCCACCCGGTCGATGATGGTCGGTGAGAAGCGGGCATCGGAGGACAGGCGTTCGAACGCGGTCAGTTCCCGGTAGGCCATCAGCCCGCATAGGGCCAGTTCGGCCCGGGCTCGGGTCGCGTCGTCAAGGGTCGGCGGTGGCAGCTCGGTCATGCAGGCCAGCCTACCTCCGGCACGGTTCCTCCCCGGCCCGGGCGCTGGTTTCCTTCCATGTTGTGGTTAGGCTGAATCCGTGGTGCACAAACCCCTTGAGCTGAAGACCAATGCCGCGCAGACCCGTCTCGTCCAGGCATTGGACTCGGTGGTGTCCGCGTTGGAGCTTCCCGGGGACTATCCCCCGCAGGCGTTGGCCGAGGCCAGGACCGCCATCGATTCCCTGGTCCTGCCCGACCACGATCTGACGGAAATCGAGTTCGTCACCATCGATCCGGCCGCTTCCACCGATCTCGACCAGGCCGTCCACCTCGCCCGTGACGGGGAGGGCTATGTGGTCCGCTATGCCATCGCCGATGTCCCGGCCCTGGTCGAGCTGGGCGGCGCCCTCGACGCCGAGACCAGGCACCGTGGACAGACCCTGTATCTGCCGGGCCACCGGGTGCCCCTGCACCCGGAGATCATCAGCGAGGATGCCGGCTCGTTGCTGCCCGGGCAACGCCGTGGCGCCTATGTCTGGACGTTCCACCTGGATGCGGCGGCACTGGTGCGCCGGACCGGGCTCCTCCGGGCCACGGTGTGCAGTCGGCAGAAGCTCGACTACGCCGGGGTCCAGGCCTCGATCGACGAGGGGCATGCCTCGGAGTCGCTGGCACTGTTGAAGGAAGTCGGGCTCAAGCGCATCGAGGCCGAACGCGAGCGCGGTGGGGCGAGCCTGCGCATCCCCGAGCAGGAGGTCGAGGTGGACGAGGACGGGGTCCCCTGCCTGACCGTCCGGGCGGCCCTGCCGGTGGAGGACTGGAATGCGCAGATCTCCTTGCTGACCGGGATGGAGGCCGCCCGGATCATGCTCGAGGGCGGGATCGGGATCCTGCGGACCATGCCCGCCCCCGATGAGCACGGGTCCACGGCCTTCCGCCGCCAGGCCGCCTCCCTGGGGACCCCCTGGCGCGACGGGGTCCCCTACGGGGAGTTCCTGCGCTCGCTCGATGTCACCGAGCCCCGTCAGCTGGCCATCATGCATGCCGCCACCTCGCTCTTCCGGGGGGCCGGGTATACCGCGTTCGACGGCGAAGCCCCCGAGGAACGGATCCAGGCGGCCATCGCTGCCCCCTATGCGCACACCACGGCCCCGTTGCGCCGGCTGGTGGACCGGTTCAGCCTCGTCGTCTGCGAGCATCTGGTCCGCGGAGCCGAGGTTCCTGCGGGAATCCGCCGGGCCCTTGTCCTGCTGCCGGAGCTGATGCAGTCCTCCAACCAGGTGGCGGGAACCGCCGAACGGGCAGCCATCGATACCGTCGAGGCCGCCCTGCTCTCGGACCGGATCGGGGAGAAATTCGATGCGATCACCCTCAATGGCACCACCGCCGAGCAGGCGGCCAGGGCCCGGGAGAACGGTGAGGCCCCGGGCGGGCGCCTGCAGCTTCTGGACCCGGCGGTCAACGCCCGCTTCCTGGGCCGGGCCGAAGCCGGCGAACGCGTCCAGGCCGAACTGATCGAGGCCGATATCGACCGGCGCACCGTACTGTTCAGGATCGACTAAACGACCGGCCGGCGGCCCCACCCGTTCAGCCCAGCAGGAACTCCGCCCGTCCCTGCATGCTCGAGGAGGCCTGGGCCATGGGCCGACGCGGGATCCGCCCGCCCCGCTGGGCCAGTCGACCGGCCCGCACCGCATGCCTGAAGGCCTCGGCCATCAGGGCGGGATCCTGGGCCCGGGTGACGGCGGTGGCCAACAACACGGCGTCGCACCCCAGTTCCATGGCCAGGGCGGCATCCGAGGCGGTGCCGATCCCGGCGTCGAGCACCACCGGGACCGTCAGCCGGGAGGCGATGTATTCGATGTTGTGCGGGTTCAGGATCCCCTGGCCGGTGCCGATGGGTGCCCCCAGCGGCATGACCGCCGTGCAGCCCAGGTCCTCGAGTCGTTGGGCGGCCACCGGGTCGTCGTTGGTGTAGGCGAAGACCTTGAACCCGTCGGCCACCAGTTCCTCGGTGGCTTTGAGGAGTTCGGGGATATCGGGCAGCAGTGATTCGTCGTCGGCGATCACCTCGAGTTTGACCCAGTCGGTCTCCACCGCTTCGCGGCCCATCCTGGCGGTGAGGACCGCTTCACGGGCGGTATGGCATCCTGCGGTGTTCGGCAGCAGTCGGATGCCCAGCCGTCCCAGCAACGCGAAGATCGATTCGGTGCCCGGGACCACTGCGTGGCGGCGCATCGACACCGTGGTCAGTTCGGTTCCGGAAGCACGCAGGGCGGCTTCGAGCACGTCCTGCCCGGGGGCCCCGCCGGTCCCGGTGATCAGCCGTGAGCCGAAGCGGGTTCCGTCCAGGAGGAGGTCGTCGGTTCCCGCACCTTCACCCACCTTGCACCGCCGAGAGCAGTTCGATCCGGTCCCCCGGCTGCAACCGGGTCCGGGCCCAGGCCGAGCGGGGAACGACCTCGTCGTTGACCGCGGCGGCCAGCCCGGGGCTCGTTCCCTCGCTCGTGCGGCCATCGGCGCCCAGCGCCAGGCCCGTTTCGCGTTGGATCAGCTCCAGCACGCTCAGGGCGGCGTGGGGTTCGGCCTGTCCGTTCAGGATCAGTGGGGGCGTGGTGTCGTTCATGAGAATCTCCAGGGGTCGAAGGGTGCCAGTCGGGTCGGGTCGAGGCTGGCCGGGGGTGGTCTCGGCGGCGTGGCCCCGGGCACCGGGCCAATCAGCCCGCGGATGGTGGCTGCCGCGGCCACACTGAGCAGCACCCCGTGGCGGTGGAATCCGGTGGCGGCCAGCAGTCCGGGGCCGATGCGTCCGAGCAGGGGCAGGTGGTCGGGGGTTGATGGACGGGCCCGGGCCGTCAGGTCCACCAGTTCATAGTGGGCCAGGGCGGGCATCACCCGCAGGGCGTCACGTAGCAGCCGGTGCACGCCCTCGACGCTGATGCCGGGCTGGTCGTCCTCGCGTTCGGTGGCCCCCACGACCACTTCCCCGTCGCGGCGCGGAAGGATGTAGACCCGTTGCCCGGAGACCAGGGCGCGCACCGTGGAGCCGGCCGGACGCGGGGCCGTGGCGGTCGGGCGCATCCTGAGCACATCGCCGAAGACCGGGCGGACCGGAAGCCGCAGCGAGGCCGGCAATCCACTGATCCGCTCCCCCGCTCCCCCGCGCTCTCCGGTCCTTCCGGTCCCGGTGGCCAGGATGACCTCATCGGCTTCGAGGTCTTCCCGGGCCCCGTCGGGACCCAGGGTCTGGACGACGGGCCCGTGTGCTCCGGCGACGACGCCGGTGGCCCGCCGGCGGTTCACGCTCACACCGGATTCGAGTTCGAGGGCGGCCAGCAAGGCGGCTGCGGTGCGGCGCGGGTCGGTCCGTGCGTCCCCGGGGGCCCGGAAGGCCCCGGCCAGCCGGGGGGCCAACAGCGGTTCGACTTCGCGGGCCGCCGCGGTGCCCAGCTCCCCGATCCCCAACCCGACGGTGCGTTGGGCCT
Organism: Arthrobacter sp. AOP36-A1-22; assembly: GCF_052377615.1. Lineage (NCBI taxonomy): Bacteria > Bacillati > Actinomycetota > Actinomycetes > Micrococcales > Micrococcaceae > Arthrobacter > Arthrobacter sp. AOP36-A1-22. Next base: position 160,679 of record NZ_JBQSWX010000006.1, on the reverse strand, counting down.
CGGCCAGCGCCGAGAGATCGGCTCGATCGGCGCCGTCGGCGGCAACCACCAGCGTGCCGCAGGCCTCGAAGCCGGTGGGTCGGCCACTGGCTGCTTCCAGTTCCCGGGCCCACCGGGGCCAGGCGTCGGCGGCGGGAACGGAGAGTCCCAGCAGGCCCTGTTCCTGGTAGTGGAATTCGGTGACGGCCGCGAGCATCCCCGCCGCGGCATGGGTGGCCCCGGTGGCGGGTTCGGGATCGATCAGGGTGACACGGTATCCGCTGCGGGCCAGTTCCCAGCCGATGGACAAGCCGACGATGCCGGCGCCGATGACCGCACAATGCATACTGTTTTACCTTCCCTCCGCCGGCATGATCCGGATCAGGTGTCTCGGTCGGCGCTCGGTACCGCATCTGCGGCGCAGCGCCCTCTCAGCCCGTCTGCGGGCTCCCGTGGTTCGGTTCCAGCCTAACGCACGCCACGCGCGGTCGCCGGGTCGAAGCGGTGATTATGTCGCGGCACGGTAGACTGGAGGGGTAGACAAGGATGCCCGGTCGTACCAGACGCATTTACTTGGCAGGAATTCCCAGCGAACCTGCACCTTTTGCGCGTTCATTCGCGCTGGTTAGCCCGCGATCGGCTCCGCTGGACGCGCCGCTGCTGCGGTGGACTCCGCTCTCCGTTTTCAGAGGACGTCGAGCACACCGAGCCCCGGCGCCTAAACGAATGAGATTTCATTGAATACTGAGCAACAACTCACCGACGACACCGGAACCATCGAACTTCCGGTCGACGGTCTCCTCGCAAGCGAGGATGCCCCGCATGAGCTGCCCGAACAGACCTTCGCAGACTTCGGCGTCCGCGAGGACATCGTCGAATCCCTCGCCGACGCCGGCATCATCCACCCGTTCCCGATCCAGTCGATGACCCTTCCGGTCGCGCTGGCCGGACACGACATCATCGGGCAGGCCAAGACCGGCACCGGCAAGACCTTCGGTTTCGGCATTCCCGCCCTGCAGCGGGTCATCGGCCGGGACGACCCCGATTACGACAAGCTGCCCAGCCCCGGCGCACCTCAGGCCCTCATCGTGGCTCCGACCCGTGAACTGGCCAACCAGGTCTCCGCCGACATCCAGAAGGCCGCGACCAAGCGCAATGCCCGCATCGCCACCATCTACGGTGGTCGCGCCTACGAGCCGCAGATCGAGCAGCTCACCGCGGGCGTCGAACTGGTGGTCGGCACCCCGGGGCGTCTGATCGACCTGCATAAGCAGAAGTACCTGAACCTGAAGAACATCCGCATCGTGGTCCTGGATGAAGCCGACGAGATGCTCGACCTGGGCTTCCTGCCCGACGTCGAGACGCTGCTCGCCGCCATCCCCGCCGTGCACCAGACCATGCTGTTCTCGGCCACGATGCCCGGCGCCGTCGTGTCGATGGCCCGCCGCTACATGTCCCATCCGACGCATATCCGTGCCGCGGACCCCGAGGACGACGGCATCACCAAGAAGGACATCCGCCAGGTCGTCTACCGCGCCCACCAGTTGGACAAGGACGAAGTCGTCGCCCGCATCCTGCAGTCCGAAGGCCGCGGACGCACCATCATCTTCACCAAGACCAAGCGCTCCGCCGCCAAGCTCTCCGAGGAACTGATCGACCGCGGTTTCGCCGCCGGCGCGATCCACGGGGACCTCGGCCAGGGCGCCCGCGAGCAGGCACTGCGCGCCTTCCGCAACCACAAGGTCGACGTGCTGGTCGCCACCGAGGTCGCCGCCCGGGGCATCGACGTGGAGGATGTGACCCACGTGATCAACCTGCAGTGCCCCGAGGACGAGAAGACCTACCTCCACCGGATCGGCCGCACCGGCCGTGCGGGGAAGAAGGGGACCGCGATCACGTTCGTCGATTGGTCCGATGTCCCCCGCTGGGGCCTGATCAACAAGGCCCTGGGACTGGACCAGGCCGATCCGGTGGAAACCTATTCCTCCTCACCGCACCTGTTCACCGATCTGGGCATCCCGGCCGGGACCAAGGGACGGCTGCCGCGCAACCAACGCAAGCTCCAGGGACTGTCCGGGGAGAAGCTCGAGGACCTGGGCGAAACCGGCAAACGTCCGGCAGAGCGCGAGAAGGGCCGGGGAACCGGTTCCCGCTCGGGCCGCGACGCGGGCCGCGGACGCGGTCGCAGCCGCGGCTCGGAATCCGGTGGGGACGGCGCCGGGCGTCGGGGCCGCGGCCACGGCCGCTCCGACCGTCCCAACCGCGAAGCCACCGGGGAGACGAACCGCCAGCCCGCCGAGACCGGACCCACCAGCGACGAGGCGGCCCGTCCGGCACGCCGCCGCCGCTCGCGGACGCGCCGGCACCACGGCGAGGTCGTCAACCGCAACGAGTCCGAGTAGCACCTGTGGGCGCCACCACGCCTACCTCCGGTGGGGACCCCGGCCGATCGGCCGGGGTCCCCACCCGTGTCGGGTCCGAGCACCCATGGTCCCCGGAGGGACCCGATCTGGTCGTCCAGGCCGACAACGCCGACTTCCTGCCCACCTTGCCCGATGGCGCGTTCACCGTGGTCTACCTCGATCCGCCGTTCAACACCGGGCGCAAGCAGTCCCGCCAGGCCACCACGATGGTCCGCAACACCGATGGCACCGGTGACCGGGTCGGGTTCAAGGGCGCCAGCTATTCGACCATCCGGGGGGCCCTGCATAGCTACGACGACGCCTTCGATGACTACTGGGCCTTCCTGGAACCGCGGCTGATCGAGGCCTGGCGGCTGTTGGCCGACGACGGCACCTTGTACCTGCACCTGGATTTCCGTGAGGTCCACTACGCCAAGGTGATGCTTGATGCCATCTTCGGCCGGGAGTGCTTCCTCAACGAGATCATCTGGTCCTATGACTACGGCGCCCGGTCCAAGAGCCGCTGGCCTGCCAAACACGACAACATCCTCGTCTACGTCAAGAACCCTTCGAGGTACCACTTCGATTCCGTCGAGGTCGACCGCGAACCCTATATGGCTCCCGGTCTGGTCACTGCCGAGAAGGCGGCCCGCGGCAAGCTGCCCACCGATGTCTGGTGGCATACCATCGTCTCGCCCACCGGCAAGGAGAAGACCGGCTATCCCACGCAGAAGCCAGTGGGCATCCTGCGCCGGATCATCGCCGCGAGCAGCCGCCCGGGAGACTGGGTGCTGGACTTCTTCGCCGGGTCCGGGACCACCGGGGCCGCCGCCTCCCAGTTGGATCGGCGGTTCGTCTGCGTGGATGCCAATCCCGCGGCGATCGACACCATGCGTACGCGCCTGCCCGAGCAGACGGATTTCCGCCGGAGCTGACCAATGCGCCGCCCCGGCCTCGACCGGTCGACGCCGTTAACCACGAAACGGCCGTGGCACCCCAGGAGTACTGGTGGTGCCGGCGGCCGTCGGCTCCGGCACCCCGCAGGGCACCGGAGCGTGGGGTCCCCCCAGAACGGGTCAGACCATCGTGCGGTCGTCTCGACGTGCCTGGCGCCATTCGCGCAGGAAGGCCCGCGCGATGACGAACAGTGTTCCGGCCACGATCACCGGCCAGATGAGCATGTACACGGTCAGGATCATCGGTTCCATGTCGTTTCCTCCTTCAGGATCAGGAATGCGTTTCGGCGGCATCGACGTCGGTCTGGGCCGCTGCCGGCCGATCCGACGGGTCGAAATCGCCGACGGTGTCCTTGATGGTGTCGAAATCGAATTCCATCGAGGACCGGGCGGACATCACATAGCACAGCACCGTGGAGACCGCGTAGGCGACGAGCGATCCGCTGAGGACCGCGTAGTCGTGCAGGTGCCCGAAGGCGAAGGGCGCAACGGCCAGGGTCGCGATGATGCCACCGATCCGTGCCACCCGGCCGCCGAAGAAGCCGAAGAGCATCAGCCCGAGCACCACGCCGACCCCGACGATCGACAAGACGTCGACCGTGTAGCCCCAGAGCCCGTCGACGGGGATCCAGGAGAAACGCACGGGGATGAAGATGGCCAGGGCGACGATCACCGAGGTCACGAAGGCCATGTTCGTGACCTTCTTCCAGTAGAAGCTGGAGATGACCGGGAAGACCAGGCACCCCCACAAGGCGCCGACGAAGACCAGCAGGTCCAGGATGTTCAACGCCCCGCTGGCGAAGTACAGCCCGGCGCCGGTGGCCAGGACCATGGAGACGCGGCCGACCAGGAGCATGGTCTTCGGGTTAACTTCGCCCTTCTGGGCCACGTTCTGCCCGTAGATATCGGCCATCATGATCGAGGACAGGGCGCTCAGGTCGGAGTCTGCCGTCGAGGACAGCGCCCCGATGATCATCACCAGGAACAGGCACAACAACACGGGTCCGAGGTAGGTCGCTGCCATTTCGGGGATCAGGTTGTTCAGGTCCCCGCCGGTGGGGGTGATGCCCAGGTACAGCGCCATGACACCGAGCATGCCGATGCCGATGATGGTCGCCCCGTAGCCGACGGTGGCGGTGACGAAGGTCTTCTTGATCAGGTCCTCGCGCACGGCAAAGAGCCGCTGGGCGATGGTCTGGTTGCCGATGGCGTAGGCCAGCACCGCCGCGATGTAGGGCGCGCCCTGGTTCATGAAGGCCTCGGAGGAGAAGAAGTTCCCCTGCTGGGGGGTCACGTTCGCGGCCCCCTCGACGAACATGTTCGTCCCGCCTGCGGCGAAGAACACGACCGGGATGATGACCACGACGGCGCCGAGCATGGCCAGCACCTGCGCGAAGTCGGTCAACACGGAGGCACGGAAGCCCGACCACAGCGAATACAGCAGGGTGCCGGCGGCGACGGTGAGGATCCCCTGCTGGAAGCTGAAGGGCGAAAGCAGGCCGATCAAGGCACCGCCGGCGATGAAGTTACTGGTCAGGCTGATGAGGCTGCCGACGACGTTGGAGCCGGCGAGCATCAGCTGGCTGCCTCGGCCGTGCCGGGCGTGCATGACCTCGGCCAGGGTGTGGGCCCGGGGCGCCACGGAGCGGATGCGCTTGCCGAAGGGGTAGATGAACAGGATCATCAAGGCGCCCCAGAGGCCGTAGTGGATGGGGCCCGAAATGCCGTAGGTGTAGCCGGAGGTGGCCGAGGCATACATCGACGAGGCCCAGATCCAGGTGGCCGTCATGCTCGCCGCGGAGATGCCGAAGCCGATGTTGTTGCCCGCGGTCATGTAGCCGTCCGCGTTTTCCTTCTTCTTGCTGATCCCGAGGGTCATCAGGAATGTCCCCCCGTAAAAAAACACCAGCAGCCCGATGACTAGCCATCCACTCAGCTGCTGGAGCTCCGCACCATTCGGTGTCATGCTGCTCCTCTTCTCACGGGGTCGGCCACCGGATGCCTCCCCTGGTCGCAGCGCGCCGGCCCGGTTTAACGGGCGCCATTGCCACGCCGCCGTGAGGCGGGCTTCGTCCGGTGCGGACGCATTCAAGGCGCGCATTCCACCCGGACCTAACCGGACCTGCAGGGCCGCTGTTGGCGCGGCGCGTGCGGCTACCCGGCTTTCGGGTCAAGGCCACTCAAACGGCGGAGGCCATGGTGGGGCCTCCCGTGGAACCGGGGGTCGTCCAAGCACTCGGATTCGTGCTCGACAAGGTTGCCTGGAGCAACCCCCTACGTCGGTGACACTATCAGAGTGCGGAGGTAATTCCCGCCAGCCGGAAATCCAGGTGACTGATGAGTCAGGTTTTCGGCATCCCCACCGGGGCGGTTCCGGTGCCTGCTTCGAGGATTCGTCGGAGCATGTCCACGCTGGTGGAGTTCTCACCCAGCCGGTTGGGCTTGCCGGTCCCGTGGTAGTCGCTGGAACCGGTCACGATCAGATCATGCCGGGCCGCGAGCGAGTGCAGGAACCGGCGCCCCTGGTCCGAATTATCCCGATGGTCGATCTCCAGCCCGAGCAGACCGGCCTGGATCATCTCGTCGAAGACCTCCGGTTCGACCACCCGGCCACGCAGCTCCGCCATGGGGTGGGCGAACACGGGTACTCCCCCGGCGGCCCGCACCAGTTCGACGGCCCTGACGGGGTCCACGGCGTAGTGCCCCACGTAGTAACGCGATCGCGAGGTCAACACGGTGGCGAAGGCCTCGCTTCGGCTCGACACCACCCCGGCCGCGACCAGGGCATCGGCGATATGCGGCCGGCCCAACGTCGCCCCGGGGGCGGACTGCTCCCCCACCGCCTCCCAGGTGATCGGGTAGTCCTCGGAGATCAGTTCAACCATCTTCCGGGCCCGGTGGATCCGCGCATCACGCGCCTTGTCGATCTCCACCAACAATTCCCCATGGCCCGGGTCGTGCAAATAGGACAGCAGGTGCACACTGACCCCGCGGGCGGTCTTGCAGGAGATCTCCATCCCGGGAACCAGCCCCACGCCGGTCTCTAGCGCAGCGGTGGCGGCCTCGGCCCATCCGGAGGTCTGGTCGTGGTCGGTCAGCGCGACGACGTCCAGGCCGGCGGCGGCCGCCGCGGCCATCAGCTGCGACGGGGTTTCGGTCCCGTCGGAGACATTCGAGTGAGCATGCAGATCGATCAGCATTCCTCCAGCCTACCGGCGCCTTGGTGTATCGGCCCGGCTTTGAGAACATGGAACGGTGATGACTCAAGCGAACAACACCCCCGGCAGCGATCAACCACTCGAGGAACGCGTGAACAACCGTTCACAGCGCCCGTCCTCGCAGGCCTTCAAGGACTTCATGGGGTCCCAGTGGGCCCCCTCCACCGAAGCCACCTCCCCCGGCCCCGACGCCGTGGCCCCCTATGCGGCCGCCCGGCGCCGCGCCCTCTCGGCCAAGTTCCCCGGTGAACGCCTGGTCATCCCGGCCGGACCGTTGAAGGTCCGCTCCAACGACACCGACTACCGTTTCCGCCCGCACTCCGGATTCGCCCACCTCACCGGGCTCGGCGTCGACCACGAACCCGATGCCGTCCTGCTTCTGGAACCCACCGAGGAAGGCGCTGGAGACGACGGCGGAAACCATCGGGCGACCCTCTACTTCCGTCCCATGGCCGGCCGCGACACCGAGGAGTTCTACTCCGATGCCCGGTCCGGGGAATTCTGGATCGGCACCCGTCCGACCCTCGACGTGTTGAAGGCCCGGCTGGAACTGCCCACCGCGCATATCGACGCCGAGCTGGAGGAGGCCATCACCACCGGTGCCGGCGCCACCGAGATCGGCGGGATGCGGATCCGGCTGCTGCGTGATGTGGATCCGAACTGCGACGCCCTGGTGGATACCTCCCGGATCAATACCGGGGTCGATCTCGAAGCCTCGGACCGCCTCGACGGCGAACTCTCCGAAGCGCTCTCCGAACTGCGCCTGGTCAAGGACGACTGGGAGATCGAGCAGATGCGTGCCGCCGTGGAGGCGACCGTCAACGGGTTCCACGACGTCGTCGGCGAACTCCCGCGCGCCATCGAGCATAAGCGGGGCGAACGCGTCGTCGAAGGCGCCTTCTTCGCCCGGGCCCGCGAGGAAGGCAACGACCTCGGCTACGACACCATTGCCGCCTCGGGCAACAACGCCACCGTCCTGCACTGGATCCGCAACTCCGGCCAGGTGAACACCGGGGACCTGTTGCTGCTCGATGCCGGCGTCGAGGCCGATTCGCTCTACACCGCGGACATCACCCGGACCCTGCCCGTGAACGGCAAGTACTCCGAGGTCCAGCGCCGGATCTACCAGGCGGTCCTGGACGCCGCCGATGCCGCCTTCGAGGTCGCCCGCCCCGGGCGCAGGTTCCGCGAGCTGCACGAAGCGGCGCTGAAGGTCCTGGCCGAGAACCTGGACGCCTGGGGACTGCTGCCGGTTTCCCTGGAGGAGGCACTCTCCCCCGACGGACAGCACCACCGCCGCTGGATGCCGCACGGCACCAGCCACCACCTCGGGCTGGATGTCCATGACTGCGCCCAGGCCAAGCGGGATCTGTACCTCGATGCCGTGTTGGAGCCCGGCATGGTCTTCACGATCGAGCCCGGCCTGTACTTCAAGTCCGAGGATCTGGCCGTCCCCGCGGAGTACCGCGGCATCGGCGTCCGCCTCGAGGACGACGTCCTGGTCACCGCCGACGGCTGCGAAAACCTCAGCGCGGCCCTGCCACGCACGGCCGAGGACATCGAATCCTGGATGGCGGGAATCTACTCGGCCGACGCCCAGTAGCCTCCGCCGCGGATCAAAGAAGGCCGGTTCCTCCCCGTGGGGAGGAACCGGCCTTTGGTCTTTTCCGCCACTGGTGGGCGGCTGCCCCGGGCCCCGGGGCGCGTCAAGGCTGGGGTTGCTGGTCCGTGCCGCCGGTCTGGTCCTCGCCTTCCGCCGGGGCCTCGGGTTCCTGTTCCGGGGTGACCCGCACCCCGTACTGCGGACGTCCGTCGGGCAGATCGGAGTACGACGTCGAGGACCGCGGTGCCGTGTCCGCACCGGAGGCGGTCCCGGCCTCGGAGGTGCCGTGCCCCTCGTCCTGGCCGGTTCCGCCCGGGGCCGGGCTCGGCGCCGGGGCCACGGGGCCGCCCGTCGGCGTCCCGGCATCGGGGCCGGGGCCCGCCGGGCCGCCCTGTTGGCGCGGGGGCGCCCAGGCGGGGGTGACCTGCTGGGCCTCGACCCGGCTCATCGGCAGTTTCGAGGCCATCTGACGGGCCGCTGCGGCATGCTCGAACGCGACGACGACGTCGTAGCTGGTGGCCATGACCTGGCTGGAGGAGGAGAAGTCGCGCTTCCCCTTGCGGAACGAATAGCTGACCACCCCGACGATCATCCAGATGGCCATGCCCAGCCCCACCGAGGAAAGGATCTGGGTGAGTCCGCCTTCGGGACCGAAGATGCTCAGGATCAGGCCCACGAAGATGCCGAACATAGCCCCCTGCGCGGCCCCCGCCAACGCCACTTTCGGGTAGCTCAGTTTCGCGGTGACCCGTTCCACCGTCATCAGGTCGTTGCCGATGATGCTCACCCCGGCGACCGGGAAGTCGTGGTCCGCCAGGTAGTCGACCACCTTCTGGGCATCCAGATAGGAGTCGTAGCGGCCCAGGATCTCCCCGCGGGGAGGTCCCAGTTGGGCGGAGGCGTTCCGATTGGTGCCGGTTGTTGGGCTCATGCTTCCATTCTGCCTCCTCAACGCGTGGACGTGGGGTGTTATCGCTCCCGGTGAACCGGTGCGCCGCCTCCCGGTGCATCCCTGACGGGCCGGGGTCCCAGCCGGTAGCCTAGGGAGGGTGAGCAGCTCATCGAACAAGGTATTCATTGCCCGCTTGCTCGGCCTCGATGTCTTCGACCCCCTGGGGGATCGTCTGGGCCGGCTGCGTGATGTCGTGGTGCTCGATCGTGGTCCGCGCAAACAGGTGCTGGGCGTCGGCCTGGTCGTCGAGGTGCCGGGCAAGAAACGGGTGTTCGTCCCGATGACGCGCGTGCAGGCCATGGAGGCCAGCCAGATCATCTGTTCGGGGCTGGTCAATCTGCGCCGCTTCCAGCAGCGCGGTGCCGAGACCCTGGTGGTCGCCGAACTCTTCGACCGGGTCGTCGCCTTCACCGACGGTTCCGGGGAGGCCACCGTGGAAGACATCGGACTACAGAAGCTACGCAATGGCGATTGGGCCCTCTCGGACTACTACGTCCGGCGCGGCGCGGATCCGGCCGGCGGGTTCCGCCCCCTGCGTCGGCTCTCACGCGGACACCGCGTGCTGGTGTCCTGGAACGAGATCGTCCACGGCAACCGGGACGATCCCCAGGCGGCCACCCAGTTCGTGGCGGCCCACGAGGAACTCAAACCGGCCGACTTCGCCGAGGCCCTGCATGAAATGAGCACCAAACGCCGCCTTGAAGTGGCCACCGAACTCCAGGATGACCGCCTGGCCGATGTCCTGCAGGAACTGCCCGACGAGGAGCAGGTCCAGATCCTGTCCTTCCTCGACATGGATCGAGCCGCCGTCGTCCTGGAGGAGATGGACCCCGACGATGCCGCCGACCTGCTCCACGAACTGGAGGAGGTCCAGCAGGAGGCGTTGCTGCAGTTGATGGAACCCGAGGACGCCGACGACGTCCGTCGCCTGCTCGAATACGAGGAAAACACCGCCGGCTCGATGATGACCCCGGTGCCGATCGTCCTGCCGCCCGAGGCGACGGTCGCCGAAGCCCTGGCCAATGTCCGCCGGGAGGAGATCAGCCAGGCACTGGCCTCGAGCGTCTATGTCTGCCGTCCGCCCTTGGAGACCCCGACCGGGAGATATCTGGGTATGGTCCACATCCAGGCGCTGTTGCGCCATCCCCCGCCGGAACCGGTGGGCAACATCCTGGACAACGATCTCGAGCCGGTGCTCGACACCACCGACGTCAGTGAGGTCTCCCGGATGCTGGCCGCCTACAACCTCACCTCGATGCCGGTGGTGAACCGGGAGGGCCGGTTGGTCGGGGCGGTCACCGTCGATGACGTGCTGGACCACATCCTCCCCGAGGACTGGCGCATCCATGACGGGAAGATCCAGTCGACGGGAGCAGGCAACCATGGTTGAACCACATAAGAACGGTTCGGGACTGGACACCCCGCTCGGGGCCAGGTCCCGGCTCTGGCCCCGCGTTTCACCGAACCCGGATGCGTTCGGCAAGGCCACCGAGGGCTTTGCCCGCTTCATGGGCACCCCGGCCTTCCTGGTCTACATGTCGATCTTCTGCATCGTCTGGCTGGCCTGGAACACCTGGGGGCCGGACTCGCTGCGTTTCGACTCGGCGGCCTTGGGATTCACCGCCCTGACACTGATGCTCTCGTTGCAGGCCTCCTATGCGGCTCCGCTGCTGCTCCTGGCCCAGAACCGCCAGGACGACCGGGACAAGGTCTCGCTGACGGAGGACCGCAACCGGGCCGAACGCAACCTCTACGACACCGAATACCTCACCCGCGAGCTCGCCGCACTGCGGATCGCGCTGCGGGATGTAGCCACCCGCGACTATGTGCGCAGCGAGCTGCGTTCCGCCTTGGAGGAGCTCGTCGAATCCAACGACGGGGACGACATCCGGCTGCGCGGGAAGGCACCCAAACGCAAGGAGAAGGTCTCCGAGGCGACCACCACGCTGCCGCGGGTGCGGGCAGCACGGCCCGGCCGCCCGACCACGGGCGGGACCGGGAACAACACCGAAGGGAAGACCGAGTAGTTTGACCGAACCCGATATCATAGGCCCCCTGGCCACGGCCGTCCACGAGGCCCTTGCCGAGGTCCAGGACCCCGAACTCCGCCGGCCGATCACCGAACTCGGCATGGTCGATTCCATCCGGGTCGACGAGGACGGCACCGCCCACGTGCGCGTCCTGCTGACCATCTCCGGCTGCCCGTTGCGCCAGACGATCATGGAGGACACCGCCGCGGCGGTCCGCTCGGTGCCGGGGATCACCGAGGCACAAGTCGAATTGGGGGTGATGTCCCCCGAACAGCGCGGGGCATTGAAGACCGGGTTGAAACGCCATGTCATCCCGTTCAGCGAGCCGGGCTCGTTGACCCGGGTCATCGCCGTGGCCAGCGGCAAGGGCGGGGTCGGCAAATCGAGCCTGACCGTGAACCTGGCCTGCGCCATGGCGGCCGACGGACTGCGGGTGGGCATCATCGACGCCGATGTCCACGGTTTTTCGGTCCCCGGGCTGATGGGAATCACCCAGGCACCGACCCGGATGGACGAAATGATCCTGCCCCCGGTCGCCCACGGGGTCAAGGTCATCTCCATCGGCATGTTCATCGAGGGCAACCAGCCGGTCATCTGGCGCGGGCCCATGCTCCACCGCGCCCTGGAACAGTTCCTCACCGATGTCCACTTCGGTGATCTGGACGTCCTGCTGCTCGATCTGCCGCCGGGCACCGGGGACGTGGCGATTTCCGTCGGGCAGCTGCTGCCCGGGTCCTCGATCCTGGTGACCACCACCCCCCAGGCGTCGGCGGCGTCGATCGCCGAACGCGCCGGGGCACTGGCGAGCCAGACCGGGCAGCAGGTCATCGGGGTGGTGGAGAACATGTCGTGGTTCGAACTACCCGACGGAACCCGCGTGCACCCCTTCGGCTCCGGCGGAGGGGAACTGCTGGCCCAACGGCTGGCGACCTCCTTGGACACGGAGGTCCCCTTGCTGGGCGAGGTGCCGCTGGATCAGCGCCTGCGCGAGTCGGCCGATGCCGGGATCCCCATCGTGGTGGCCGAACCGGAGTCCGCCGCGGCCGGCGAAATCACGGCCATCGCCCGGAAACTGACGCACCGGCCCCGAGGTCTCTCGGGGATGAAGCTGGACGTCACCCCGCGCGAGGGCTGAAAGCCCTCCACGGCCCCGGCAGGAGGCGGTGGCCCCACCGCTGGGTTCAGGTGGCCTCGAGGTCGAAGGGAGCCGGCTCGTTGGCCTGGAGGGCCTGGCCTCCGGTCCGCTCCGGCCCGGAGGCGCCCAGGGCCTTCTGGCGACCGGCGGCGGGCAACGGTTCCCGGGCGGCAGCCACGACGTCGTCGGCGTCATCAAGGAGTGCGTCCTTGATGATCTTGCGGGGGTCGTATTGCCGGGGGTCGAGCTTGCGCCAGTCCATGTCGGCGATCTCGTCGCCGACCTCCTCCCGGAGCTGTTCCTTGGCGCCGGTGGCCATCTTGCGCACTTCCTTCACCAGGCGCGCCAATTGCTGCGCATAGACCGGGAGTTTGTCAGGGCCCAGCACGAAGACCGCCAACACCACGAGAATCAGGAACTCGCCACCGTTAATTCCGAACACGTCTAGAGATTACCCGCTCGGCGCCGCTGCCCCGAACTCCACGCCCCCGCCCGGCGTTGTCCTCGCCCCCGGGACGGCTCCTGCCTGGACATCAGTAATCCGTATCCAGGACCAGCAAGCGTGACATCCCGCGCCCGAGCCGGGCCAACATCCCGTCGGTCCCCTCCGCGTGCGGGGCCAGCCGGGCATGTTCGGTGGCCACGATCCGATGCTTCACCGCGTCGGTGCCCGGACCATCCAGCGAGGAGCGCAGCGAATAGGTGGCATCGCGCATATCCAGTTCCATCCCGCCGTCAACGGCGGCCACGGAAACGGCTTCGCCGTCGATGCTCTGCAATTGGGATTCTTGCGCGCCGATGGCGTGGGTCCGGGGCTGTTCCGGCGCGGTGGTCGGCTGGAACAAGGATGATTTGAGTAGTCCGGCATCCCGGGTCCGTGACTCGGTCAGCACCACCTCGCCCTGGTCACCGGTGAATTCCAGCGTCACCTGATCGATTCCCCCGGTCCGGCTGCCGGTGGCCCGGACCAGTTCCAACCCGGCCGGGGACATGGTGGGGCAATTCCAGCCGGCGGCCCGCAGGGTCCCGAGATCGGAACGACTCAATTCGGTTCCCGTGCCCGACCAAGCGCCAGCCAACGGCCCATGGCCATCGGTGGCATCCTGGACGGTTCCGCCGAGCACCCATGCGGCACAGACCACGGCGGTCAGCATCGCGGCCATGGCCGTCGCCGCCAGCCCCGGGGCCAGGGAGCGCAGACGGGAACTGTGCCCATCGGCATCCAGCGAGGCCTCGGCGAACGCCGTCGGGGTCCCCATGGACCAGGGTCCCTGGCGTAGACGTCCCATGAGCGCGTCGTCGGGTGTGGCCTCCCCGGCCGTGCTGCCCAATGACTGGAGTCGGCGTTTGAGCCTGCGGCGGTCCTCGAGCCTCAGCCGGCAGTCGGCACACCGCCCGACGTGGTGTTCCAGCGCCGCCCGCTGGCGGTCGTTGAGTTCCCCGTCGAGATAGCCGTCGATGCGTTTACCGTGTCGATGCATCGTCAGCGCGCCTCGGATACCGCGGGCCCCACCTTTGGTCGGTTCTGGGTTGCGGTGGGTTTGGGGGCCCGGTGGGCCAGCTTGACGCGCAGTTGCGAACGGCCCCGGTGGATGCGTGAACGGACGGTCCCCAGTTTGATGCCAAGGGTTTCGGCCACTTCCTCGTAGGACAGCCCCTCCAGATCGCACAGCACGACGGCGGCGCGGAATTCGGGGGCCAGCTCATCGAGGGCCAGGTGGATGTCGACGTCGAGGTTGTTGAATTCGAAGGTCCGCTCCGGGCCCGGGTCCGCTCCGGGCAGGCGCGTTTCGGAATCCTCGGCGAGGGCGTCGAAACGGATGCGGTTGCGGCGGCGGGCCTGATCGAGGAAGAGGTTGGTGGTGATCCGGTGGAGCCATCCGTCAATCGTCCCCGGGGTGAAGTTGTGCAGCGAGCGGAAGACCCGCACGAACGTCTCCTGGGTCAGGTCCTCGGCATCGAACCGGTTGCCCGTCAGACGGTAGGCCAGCCGGAAGACCTTGGAGGAGTGGTTCTGGACGATTTCGTCCCAGGACGGAACGCCCAGCTCCTGCTCGGCCTGCGGGGAGAGGGCTCCGTCTTCTTTGCTTCCTTTGACAATCACGGTGTCAATTCTTCCCGATCATCCTGTGAGCAGGCTGAACAAGCTCTGGGCATATGCCGCCACCGCGACAACCCCGCGGCGGCGCTAGGATGGTGCGGGGCCCACCGGCCCCCACCGCACAACCACGAACCGAGGAACTTCGCACCCCATGAGCTCCGACAAGCACAGTAGCTGGTCCTATACCGAAGCACTGCCCGTCGAGGACGACGTGATCACCCGAGCCCGGGAACGCGCCTATGAACTGGGCGTGGATCCCGTGGGTCCGGGCATCGCCTCGTTGTTGCAGGTCCTGGCCGCGAATTCGAAGGCCCGCACCGTCGTCGAGGTCGGCGCCGGGGCCGGGATCTCCGGCCTGAGCCTGCTGCGCGGGCTCTCCCCGCAGGCGGTGTTCACCACGATCGACATCGACGTCGACCATCTCAATGCAGCACGTCAGGCCTATCTGGATGCCGGCATCCCGGCCAACCGCACCCGCACCATCGGAGGACGGGCCCGCGACGTGCTCCCCCGTCTGACCGACGGCGCCTACGACCTGGTGTTCATCGACGCCGATAAGCAGAACCTGATGGAATACGCCGAGCACGGGGTCCGTCTGTTGCGTACCGGTGGAATGCTCATCATCAACGACGCACTCGACGGGGACCGGGTGCCCCAGCCGGCCGTCCGGGACCGCAGCACCGTCGCGGCCCGGAACGTCGGACGCATGCTACGCGATAATGAAAATCTGGTGGTCAGCACCGTCCCCACCGGCAGCGGCCTGCTCCTGGCGGTCCGGGCCGGCTGATCCGCGCTTCGCGCGGCCTCGCCCGGGGCCCGGGTAGGCAAAAAGGCAGGAACACGGCGAATGCCGTTCCTGCCTTTCTGTGTGAAGAATCGGGGGGGAACTACTCCGTGACACCCACGAGGCAGGCCTTCAACTCGGCAGCCTCCTCGGCGTTCAGTTCCACCACCAGGCGTCCTCCGCCATCAATCGGAACCCGCATGATGAGGCTACGACCCTCCTTGGTAACCTCCATGGGGCCATCCCCGGTACGCGGTTTCATCGCAGCCATTAATGCTGACTTCCTTCCTGCATGTCACGGTCCCACCGGGCCCGCGGATCGTCGCTGACGAGGATGGCAAACACCACCGCGTCTTGTTCAACCTGCATTTCATATTATTCAGGAGATTTCTCCGTGGCGCTAATCACAGGTCCCTGCCGTGTCGCATCGAGTTCGTCATTGAGTCGCCCGATTTCCTCGGTGAGCACCCCGATGACCTCGTCGACCTGGTCGCAGCGGTACCCGCGCAGCCCCACCCCCAGCCGCATGCGGGCGATGTCCTCCGGCCCAGGATGCGCCGGAAGCAGCACCGGGGGCAGCGACGGGACCGGTTCGGCCAGCCCCAGGATCCCGTCGGTCGGGGTCGGAGAGGATCCCGGCACCCGACGCCGGGTCCCCACCGCGAAGAAGACCACCACTCCGATGAGCAGGACGCCGACGAACACCAGGAGGTATTGCATCGCTAGGCCTTGCCTGCCGTCGGCCGTGCGCCGCCGGTGACCTGGCGGACCGCGTCCTCCACGTCGTCGGTCACATGGATGAGGTCCAGGTCCGAGGCGGCAATGGCGCCCTCCTCCGCGACGGTGTCACGCAGCCAATCGACCAGCGGGCCCCAATAGGCGCTGCCGACCAGCACGATCGGGAAGCTGGTGACCTTCTGCGTCTGGACCAGGGTGAGCGCCTCGAAGAGCTCATCGAGGGTCCCGAAGCCGCCGGGGAGGACCACGAAGCCCTGCGAGTATTTGACGAACATGGTCTTGCGGACGAAGAAGTACCTGAAGTTCACCCCCAGATCGACCCATTCGTTCATTCCGGTCTCGAACGGCAATTCGATCCCGAGCCCGACGGAGACGGCGCCGGCTTCGCAGGCCCCCTTATTCGCGGCCTCCATGGCCCCGGGGCCGCCCCCGGTGATCACGGCGAATCCGGCTTCACCCAGCAGTCGTCCCGCATCCACCCCCTGCTGGTAGCGCTCCGAGTCGTGGGGTGTGCGCGCCGAGCCGAAGACGCTGATGGCCGGGCCGAGTTTGGCCAGGGTGCCGAACCCCTCGACGAACTCACTTTGGATCCGCAATACGCGCCAGGGGTCGGTATGGGTGAAGTCCTCGCCCGACGACCTGGATTCAAGCAGCATCCGGTCGGACTGGTCGACGTTGGCCTGGTCCCGTCGCAGGACCACAGCGCCTTTTCGGCGGGCAATTTCCCGCAGTGCATTGATCGTCTGACGTGGGTTTGAAGAGTCTGGCATGGTTTCAGCCTATCGTCGTCGACAAGGGATGGCAGGCGAGGTGGACCGGACTTTGTAAAGATTCGGTCACCAAGGTGCCAACTACCCATGGTGTGCTGCGTTACATCGGCTACTGTCATGGCATGAGCAATTCATCCCGCAGCGGCACCGGGGCCTCCTCGAGCACCCCGGTCGTCAAGCTCGACCAGGTCAATAAGCATTATGGCCCCCTCCACGTCCTGCAGGACATCGACCTCGACGTCGCGCGCGGCGAGGTCGTGGTCGTCCTGGGTCCCTCCGGTTCCGGCAAGTCCACGCTCTGCCGCACCATCAACCGGCTCGAGACCATTGACGACGGGGCCATCTACATCGATGGCAAGAAGCTTCCCGAAGAGGGAAGGACCCTGGCCCAGCTCCGCGCCGACGTCGGCATGGTCTTCCAGTCCTTCAACCTCTTCGCGCATAAGTCGATCCTTGAGAACGTCACCATGGGACCGATCAAGGTCAGGGGGGTGAAGAAGGCCGAAGCCGTCAAACAGGCGATGGCACTGCTCGAACGCGTCGGGGTGGCCAACCAGAGGGACAAGCTACCGGCCCAGCTCTCGGGTGGGCAGCAGCAGCGGGTGGCGATTGCCCGGGCCCTGGCGATGCGTCCGAAGGTCATGCTCTTCGACGAGCCCACCTCCGCGCTGGACCCCGAGATGATCCAGGAGGTCCTGGACACCATGGTCGCCCTGGCCAAGGAGGGGATGACGATGATCGTGGTGACCCACGAGATGGGCTTCGCCCGCAAGGCAGCCGATCGGGTGGTCTTCATGGCCGATGGACAGATCGTCGAGCAAGCGACCCCCACGGAGTTCTTCACCAACCCGCAGAGCGACCGGGCGAAGGACTTCCTCGGAAAGCTCATCACCAACCACTAGCCCGGCCCCCCACGGGGACCGGATCACTCGCGACCGGGCATCACTACCCCGGTCACAACACAAGGAGAAGCACATGCGCAAGACCCATTACGCGATGGCCGCGATGGCCGCCGCTGCGGCCCTGACCCTGACCGCATGCGGTGGCGGATCGGGCGACGACGGCGGAGGCGGCGGAGACGGCGACAAGGTCAAGATCGGCATCAAGTTCGACCAGCCGGGCCTCGGGTTCAAGGACGGCGACGACTACAAGGGCTTCGATGTCGATGTCGCCAAGTACGTCGCCAACGAGTTGGGCTATGACGAGGGCGACATCGACTTCGTCTCGGCACCGTCGGCGAACCGCGAAACCATGTTGCAGAACAACCAGGTCGACATGATCGTCGCCACCTACTCCATCACCGACGATCGCGAGAAGGTCGTTGACTTCGCCGGGCCGTACTTCATTGCCGGCCAGGACCTGCTGGTGAAGAAGGACAGCGGCATCACCTCCCCCGAGGACCTCAATGGCAAGAACCTGTGCTCCGTCACCGGTTCGACCTCGGCCCGCAAGGTGAAGGATAAGTACGCCAAGAAGGTGAACCTCCAGGAACTTCCGGGCTACGCGGAGTGCGTGACCCAGATGGAAGGCGGAACGATCGACGCGGTGACCACCGATGACATCATCCTCGCCGGGCTGGCCGCCCAGCCGGCGTACCAGGGCAAGTTCGAACTCGTGGGCAAGCCCTTCAGCGAGGAGATCTACGGCATCGGTCTCCCGAAGGGATCCGATCAGTGCGAGGACATCAACAAGGCGATCGCCAAGATGATCGATTCCGGCGACTGGAAGAAGTCGCTGGATGCGAACACCGAAGGCACCGGCTACGAGCCCAATGCCAAGGTGAACCCACCGACGCCGGATCACTGCTCCTAGCAGTTCCCGGGGATGTCCCACCGGCTCCTGCCGGACCATCCCCCCATACCGGGTGGGGCACCGCTGCCCCACCCGGTAGCCCGCCCACGGTGCCGCCCCACGCGGCAATCCAGATAGAGGCAGACAGTGGATACATTTATTTCAATCTTCACCGAGTTCGACGTCGCCGGCGCGCTGTGGGTGAACATCAAACTCACGTTCTTCGCGGCCATCGGCGCCACTGTGCTCGGTACCATCCTGGCGATGATGCGCATCTCACCGGTGGCTAGTTTCGCTGCCATCGGCACCTCCTACGTCAACATCATCCGCAACACCCCGTTGACGATCATCATCCTGTTCGGCGTCCTGGCCCTCAACGGCCAGCTCGGCCTGGATCTGGGCGGGGGGTTCCAGCAGAACTTCTTCCGGCTCGCCGTGATGGGGCTGGCCATCTACCACGCGGCCTTCGTTTGCGAATCCATCCGCTCGGGAGTGAACACCGTTCCGCAGGGCCAGGCCGAAGCAGCCCGCGCCATCGGGTTGGCTTTCATGCCCGCGGCCCGCATGATCATCTTGCCGCAGGCCTTCCGTGGGGCCATCGTCCCGTTGGGCAACGTGCTGATCGCCCTGATCAAGAACTCCACCGTCGCCGCCGTGGGCTCCGTCTCCGTCGAAGCCTCGGCGACGATGGGAAACGCCCTCGACGCCCGTGGTGATATCGTCCTGCCCATCTTCCTGGCCTTCGCCGCCGGTTTCGTGATCATCGTGATCCCGGTCGGCCTGCTCACGACCTGGCTCTCCAAGAAACTGGCGGTGTCCCAATGAGTGCTTCCGTACTGTTCGACACGCCCGGGCCCAAGGCGCGGCGGAACATCATCCTCATCAACATCCTGGGTGCCGTGGTCATCGTCGCGGTCTTGTGGTGGACCATTTCCGGTCTCGCGGCCAAGGGCCAGATGGCCCCCGGTAAATGGGATGATTTCCTCGAGGCCAACACCTGGGTGGACTATCTGCTTCCAGGCCTGGCCAACACGCTGAAGGCTGCAGCCCTCGCCATCGTCGGTTCGGTGGTCTTCGGCCTGATCTTCGGCATCGGGCGCCTCTCGAAGAACAAGCTGATCAACGTGTTCTGCTCGATCATCGTCGAGTTCTTCCGCTCCGTGCCCGTGCTGCTGATGATCGTGTTCTTCAACATCTTCTTCTCGCGCAACCTGCAGATCAGCTCCGACAGTGCCATGTGGGCCGTGGTCGCCGCCCTGGTGTTCTACAACGGCTCCGTGGTCGCCGAGCTGATCCGCTCCGGGGTCCGCAACCTGCCCAAGGGCCAGCGTGAAGCCGGCACCGCAATCGGCCTGACCACCGGGCAGTGCCTACGCGCCGTGGAGATCCCGCAGGCGCTGGTGGCCATGCTCCCGGCTTTGATCAGCCAATTCGTGGTGATCCTGAAGGACTCGGCGCTGGGCTACATCATCAGTTTCAACGAACTGCTGTTCTACGGGAGGACCTATTCCTCGCCCAACGGCAACGTGCTCCAGGCCCTGATCGTCGTGGCCGCGGTGTTCATCATCATCAACTTCGCCCTCTCCAAGCTGGCCACGATCGTCTCGCGCCGGCTCTCCAGCCGTGGCGAAACGAAGACCAAGCCGGGTGCCCGGGCACTCGTGGGGGCCCCGGCCGGACTCGACGACGTCGAGCCCGGTGGTGGGGCCGGCGGAAGAAACCAGAACCGCTAGCCCGGCTGCGGGCCGCTCCCGGCTCGTGGTGCTGGACGGCGAACGGCCCCGGACCCCTCCATGGGGGTCCGGGGCCGTTCCTCGTCCACGGGAGCGTAGGATGCGCCCCATCGTCGGATCAGTCGCTCAGCCACCGGTGCAGGGCGGCATGGCAGTCACGGATCGCCTGACCGGTGACATGTTCGTCGTCGGAATGGGCCAGCAACGCATCGCCCGGACCGAAATTCACTGCCGGAATCCCCAATTCGGAGAACCGGGCGACGTCCGTCCAGCCGTACTTCGGCTTCGGTTCGGCACCCACGGTGGCCACGAAGGCCGCCGCGGCAGGATGGTTCAGCCCGGGCCTGGCCCCCGGGGCGCCGTCGGTTCGTTCGATGTCGTAGCCCTGGAGAAGCCCGCGGACCAGGGCTTCGGCCTCGGCAATGCCCTTATCGGGGGCGAAACGGTAGTTGATCTCGACTTCGGCGGCATCGGGAATGACATTTCCCGCAATCCCCCCGGTGATCCTCACGGCATTGAGCGATTCACGGAAGGCCAAACCGTCCACATCCACCGTGGCCGGTTCATAGGCCTGCAGCCGCGTCAAGACATCCGACAGATCGTGGATGGCGTTATGCCCCATCCAGGCGCGTGCCGAATGGGCTGCGGTGCCCCGGGTGCGCAGCAGGAAACGCGTGGTGCCGTTGCAGCCGCCTTCCACCGTGCCGTTCGTTGGTTCCAGCAGGATCGCGAAATCGGCGTCGAGCAGCGCCGGCGAATTTCGCAGTAGGCGGCCCAACCCGGATTTTGAGGCTTCGACCTCCTCATGGTCGTAGAAGATGAAGGTGATGTCCCTATTCGGTTCGACCAGTTGCGCGGCGATGGCCAGTTGCACGGCCACCCCGCCCTTCATGTCGGTGGCGCCACGCCCAAACAGGATGTTCCCGTCCCACTGGGCAGGCACCGTTCCGCGGGAACCGGGGGTCGTGGGCAAGGGGACGGTATCCAGGTGGCCCGCCAACACGATCCGCTCGGGGCGGCCCAGATCGGTGCGGGCGACGATGGAGTCCCCGTCGCGGTGGACACTGAGATGGTCCAGGGCGCGCAGGTAGTCCTCCACGGCGTCGGCGATCTGCTTTTCGTTCCCCGAGACGGACTCGATGTCCATCAGCGCCTGCGTCAGCAAGGCGACGTCGGAGGCATCAGGCAAAGGGGTGCGGGAGGTTGCGGGGGCAGGCACGGCGTTATGTTCACTCACGGATCCAGCCTATAGCCTGTCCTCCCGGCTACGATGGGTGGCATGACTTCTACTACGGCCCAGCCCGGTTCTGCCCTGAACGACTCCGCCGCCCCGGTACGCATTGCCTCCGGATCCGGCCTAGCCACCATCGCCTCCGATGGCACGGTCCTTGATGTCTGGTTCCCCGCCCCCGTCCTGACCGCCCTGGAAAAGGCCCCCCGGCTCTCCGGGGAGCTGGCCGCCGTGGCCACCGACGATGCCGAGCGTGGAACCACGCAGGAGGTCGTGGAACTGGAGATCAACCTCGACGTCGCCCCGGCCGATACCGCCGATGTGTGGTTGCGTCTGCACCTGCTCTCCCACCGGCTGGTCGCACCGAACAGCATCAACCTGGACGGGATCTTCGGTTTCCTGGCCAACGTCGTCTGGACGAACTTCGGCCCGTGCCCGGTGGAGGACTTCGAGAGCATCCGGTTGCGGCTGCGTCGCCGCGGGGCGGTCATCGTGCAGGGCGTGGACAAGTTCCCGCGCATGGTGGACTACGTCCTTCCCGCCGGGGTGCGGATCGCCGACGCCGATCGTGTCCGTCTCGGGGCCCACCTGGCCGAGGAGACCACGGTCATGCATGAGGGCTTCGTGAACTTCAACGCCGGAACCCTGGGATCCTCCATGGTCGAGGGCCGCATTTCCGCCTCCGTGGTGGTCGGCAACGGGTCCGACGTCGGCGGCGGGGCCTCCATCATGGGCACCCTCTCCGGTGGCGGCAAGGAGCGCATCACGATCGGTGAGCGCGTGCTGCTCGGCGCCAACTCAGGTGTCGGGATTTCCATCGGCGATGACTGTGTCGTCGAAGCCGGCCTCTACGTCACCGCCGGCACCCGGGTGCTCCTGGATGGCAAGAACGTCAAGGCCCGCGACCTCTCAGGCGTCCCGAACCTGTTGTTCCGTCGCAACTCCACCAGCGGTGCCGTTGAAGTCCTGGCCCGTGAAGGCCAGAGCGTGGAATTGAATTCCGCGCTCCATGCCAACTGACCTTTCGGACAACGTCTTCTCGTTGTCCACCCGGTCACCGGGGCCCCGTCGGGGCCCCGGGCCCCAGCGCCGTCGCCATCGGGGGCTCCGCGCCTTCATGGCCATCGTGTTGGGTGTCGGGGTGGTCTCCGGAGGCGTCTATGCCGCCTCCCGGTTCCTCGATCACCAAGAAACACTGGTCCGGCCGCATTGCACCGCCGCCGTCGGGCCGGACCAGCACCGGCTCGCTCCGGAGCAGGCAAGCAATGCGGCGCTGATCTCCGCCGTGGCCGTCCGGCGCAACATGCCGGCCCGGGCCGCGACCATCGGCATTGCCACCTCGGTCCAGGAATCAAAACTGCGCAATATCGACTACGGGGACCGGGCGGGCCCCGATTCCCGGGGCTTGTTCCAGCAACGTCCTTCGCAGGGCTGGGGCACCGAAAAAGAGATCATGGACCCGCTCTACGCGACCAACCGGTTCTACCAGGAACTGGAGACCTTCGACTACCGCTCCCTGCCCGTGACCGAAGCCGCGCAGAAGGTCCAACGCAGCGCCTTCCCGGAGGCCTACGCCGCTCACGAACCCGAAGGCAGGGCCTACGCCTCGGCGCTGACCGGGCATTCTCCGGCGGCGTTGAACTGCGTCCTGCGCCGCCCCACCGCAGCAGGGGACGTCGCTGCCACGTCGGCGCAGCTCACCGCGGCATTCGGGGACCTGCCGGTCTCCGCCGGAGCCCACCGACTGACCGTTTCGGCGGCCGATGAACGCGGCTGGGCCGTCGCCCAATGGGCGGTCGCCAATGCCGCAGAACACCAGATCGTTTCGGTGAGCAATTCGGGCTTGTTGTGGAACCGCGCCGAGCACCAATGGGTTCCGGGCACCACAGCAAAATCGCAGGTCGTCATCACCTTCGCCGACGCCGCACCGTAGGCCACCCCGCTCCGGATCAGAGCAGGAAGCGGATCACCGGCTCCAGGAAGCTGCGGTACAAATCGGCGTCCCGCGCCAGATCCTGACTGAGGATGACGGTATCGGGGTCCACGAACCAGGCGCGTGGTTCGCTCAACGGCAGCTCCACCAGCTTCAGTTCCATCGGCTTCGGGCGGCGTTCCAGTTCCATCGCCCGGTCGGTGATCATCTGTTCCAACAGGCCGCGGCGCCCGCTGCCATGGTGCTCGGCACTGACCTCGGTGTACTCGATCATCCGCGCACGGCTCCAACTCAGGGCGGCACCGTAATGGGCCTGCAGGAGTCGCTGCAGGGTCGGGGAATCGGCGAAGCCGGGAAATGCCGGTGGGGAGAACAACCCGTCGTCCTCCGGTCCCTGGACCAGGACGCGGCGCCACCAGTCGTGCCATTCCTGCCGCAGCTCCGCAGCCGGAGGGCCACAGACCTCCGCCGCCGCGGTGGCTTTGACCCGGGGTGCCAGCGGGGCGATGTCGGGCGGGCCGGGGTGTTCTATGCCCGCGAGGTCGCGGAAGTACAAGGCCAGCAGCATCTGCCCATGGCTTTGCGCCGAGACGTGCCATCCGTCCCCACGGTACTCATACATGCCGGTCGTCCTTACTCCGTGAACCCCACTTCCAGAATAGGCCCGTGTCCCGGTTCCCGGAAGCGTCCGGATGAAAAGGCGGCCGCTTCCCCATAGGGAAGCGGCCGCTTTCAAGGATTCTGCAGGGCCGGTCTAGAAGCTCGGGTACTGGCGTTCGCCTTCGCCCACGTACAGCTGGCGGGGGCGTCCGATCTTCAGGCCTGGTTCCTGGATCATTTCTCGCCACTGCGCGATCCAGCCGGGGAGCCGACCGATCGCAAACAGCACGGTGAACATCTTCTCCGGGAAGCCCATCGCCTTGTAGATCAGTCCCGTGTAGAAGTCGACGTTCGGGTAGAGCTTGCGCTCGATGAAGTAGTCGTCCTCCAGGGCCCGCTCCTCCAGGCGCATGGCGATGTCCAGCAGCTCGTCGTTGCCTCCGAGCTTGTTCAGGATGTCGTGGGCGGTGGACTTGATGATCTTCGCGCGCGGGTCGTAGTTCTTGTAGACACGGTGTCCGAAGCCCATAAGGCGGACCCCGTCCTCCTTGTTCTTGACCTTCTCCATGTAGTCCTCGGGCTTGATGCCCTCGGCCTGTATGCCGCGCAGCATCTTCAGCACCGCTTCGTTCGCCCCGCCATGGGCCGGGCCGAAGAGAGCGTTGATGCCCGCCGAGATGGAGGCGAACATGTTGGCGTTGGAGGAGCCGACCAGACGGACGGTGGAAGTCGAGCAGTTCTGCTCGTGGTCGGCGTGCAGGATCAGCAGCTGGTCCAGTGCCTTGACCAGATCGGGGTCCAGGTCGTACGGCTCGGCGGCGATGCCGAAGTTCAGCCGCATGAAGTTCTCCACGAGGTTCATGGAGTTGTCCGGGTAGAGCAGCGCCTGGCCGACCGATTTCTTATGCGCGTAGGCGGCGATGACCGGGACCTTGGCCAGCAGGCGGATGGTGGAGAGTTCGACCTGGTCCTCGTCGAAGGGGTCCAATGAATCCTGGTACCAGGTCGACAGCGCCGATACGGCCGAGGAGAGCACCGGCATCGGGTGGGCGTCCCGCGGGAAGCCACCGAAGAAGCCTTTGAGCTCCTCGTGCAGCATGGTGTGCCGGCGGATCTTCTGGTCGAATTCCTCCAGCTCGCTGGTCGAGGGCAGATTCCCGTAGATCAAGAGGTACGACGTCTCAAGGAAGCTGGACTGCTGGGCGAGCTGCTCGATCGGGTAGCCGCGGTAGCGCAGGATTCCTGCATCGCCGTCGATGTAGGTGATGGCGGACTTGGTGGCCGCCGTATTCATGAAACCGGGGTCATAGGTGACATTCCCGGTGTCCTTCAGGAGCTTGGCGACATCGAAACCGTCGTTACCCTCGGAGGAAGCCACCACCGGGAGTTCGAGGTCATGTCCGGCAAACGCCAAGCGAGCGGAATTGTTATCCGTCATGGTTTCTCCTTAACCGGAGTACAAAGTTGTACAAACAAGCAGTAATCAGGTCTCACGGTACCGCTCCGCAGGCACCGGAAACTAATCAGGTGGGGCCTGGACCGCGCCCACCGCGGCGGTGAGTCGGTTTGAGGCAGCGAGGACCCGCTCATCGCTGGCCGTTAGTGCGATCCGCACGTACCCGTGGCCCGCTTCGCCGTAGAACGTTCCCGGCCCGGCGACGATCCCCAGATCCGCCAGCCGGCCGATCGTGATCCAGGTGTCCTCCCCCGCAGTGGCCCACAGGTAGAGTCCGGCCTCGGAGTGGTCGATCCGCAGGCCGAACGCCTCCAGGGCGGGAACCAGGAGTTGCCTGCGGTGGCGGTAGCGTTCCTTCTGCGCAGCCACATGCCCCTCGTCCCCCAGAGCCACCCGCATGGCCTCCTGGACCGGGTACGGAACGATCATTCCGGCGTGCTTTCGGGAGTTGATCAGATGGGGCATGAGCTCGGGGGCCCCGGCGACGAAGGCCGCCCGGTAGCCGGCGAGGTTCGATTGCTTGGACAACGAATACACCGACAGCAACCCGTGGTGGTCACCGCCGCTGACCCGGTCGTCGAGGACCCCCGGGGTGCCGGGTCCGTCCCAGTCGCCCCACCCCAGCTCCGCATAGCATTCGTCGGAGGCCACGACGGCGCCGAGGGCGCGGGCCTGGGCCACCAGTGCGGCCAGGGACTCGACGTCACGCACGATCCCCGTGGGGTTTCCCGGTGAATTCACCCATACGAGCTTCACCCGCGAACGGACCTCGGGGTCCAGGCTTTCGAGGTCGTCGGAGGCGACGGCCTCCGCACCTGCCAACCGGGCGCCGATGTCATAGGTCGGATAGGCCACGGACGGACGGACGACGACGTCGCCTGCTCCCAGCCCCAACAACAACGGCAGCCACGCCACCAGTTCCTTGGAGCCGACCGTGGGCATGATGTTCTCCGGGTCCAGCCCGGTGGTGTTCCGGCGCCTGGCGTACCAATCGGCGATCGCCTGGCGTAGTCCGGCCGTTCCATGGGTGGTCGGATAGCCCGGGGCGTCGGCGGCAGCCGCCAATGCCTGCTGGATCAGCCCGGGGGTGGGATCCACCGGCGTGCCGATGGAGAGGTTCACGACCCCTTCGGGGTGCTGACGCGCCCGCTCCTGGTAGGGGGCCAGCGAGTCCCACGGGTAATCGGGGAGGATCAGCACGGCTTCAGATGCCGGGTTGCGGGGGCAGCGCGGCGATGATCGGGTGGTCGGTGTGCGTGTTGCCGACCTTGGCGGCCCCGCCCGGGGACCCCAGCTCGTCGAAGAATTCGACATTGGCCTTGTAGTATTCGGCCCATTCATCCGGGGTGTCGTCCTCGTAATAAATCGCCTCGACAGGACATACCGGTTCACAGGCGCCACAGTCCACGCACTCATCCGGGTGGATGTAGAGGGAACGTTCCCCCTCGTAGATGCAATCGACGGGACATTCCTCAACGCAGGCTTTGTCCTTCACGTCTACACACGGCTGAGCGATGATGTAGGTCACGGTACCTAGGGCCTTCCTTTGCTGTTCGCCTCGACTCCGCGGGGCGTCCGAGGACGCCACCGGCCTCCAGCTTAGTCCCCTTGGCCCCCCGGACCGAAGGGCCCGCCCGGATTCGCTACTACGATGGGACCATGACCGCCGATTTCTTCGACTCGCTGCCCCCCGGCGAACGCATCGTCATCAGGTACCGGATCGGCGGCCGGATCCCCCCGTCGCACGGGTCCCGGGACGCCCCCGAAGTGCCGGACGGACCGCAACACAGCGATTCGATCGGCCACTTCGTCTCACTGGCGGAGGGTCGGGTGACCGTGCAGACCCGGACCGGACCGGTCACCGTGGACCACAGCGCAATCACCCATGCCAAACGGGTTCCGCCCGCACCACCGCGTCGCGGCGGCACCCGGCGCTAGAGCCCGCCGTCGTGCTCCTCCTCATCAGGCAACTGGCGCATCCGCGGTAGCGGGGAGAGCAGCAGCGGCACGGTGGCCAGGGCGCTGCCAACGACCCCGATCCACAGGGCCGTGGAAATGCCGAGCATTTCACCGAAGAGCCCGGCCAGCAGCGAGGCGACCGGCATGATGCCCCAGACGATGAACCGGATGGACGCGTTCATGCGCCCGAGCAACCGCGGAGGGCAGATCTTCTGGCGCATGCTGACCTGGATGATGTTGTAGACCAGCACGCCGGCGGTCAGGACGAACATCGAGCAGGCCAGGATCGCGAACGACGGGCGCAGACCCCCGGCGAGGATGGACAGCGGGAATCCCGACATGCCCACGGCGGTCAGCAGCGTGCCGACCACGAGCGACGGCCCCTCCCCCACCTTGGCGGCCACCCAGGGCGTCAGGGAGGCCGCCAGGAGCCCGCCGACGGCACCTGCCGAGTAGATCAGGCCGAGCTCGACCGTGTTCAGGCTCAACGTGCGCAGCACCAGGATCGGCAGGAGCGTGAAGATGATGGTGCTGAAGAAGTTCATGATGCCGGTGGTCGCGGCGATCGGACCGATCAGCCGGTGCCCGACCACATAGCCGAGCCCCTCCTTGATTTCGGTAACCAACCGCGCATCGGGCCGGCGTACCGCGGGACGTTCATCGTCGCGGACCCGCCACAGGCATAGTGCCGAGACCAGATACCCGATGGCCTGGCCGACGAAGAGCAGCGGTGCGGTCAACACCGCCAGCAGCGCACCCCCGGCGGCCGGACCGGCCAACCGGGAGATCTGCCCGCTGATCTCCAATTTGGCGTTGGCCTCGGAGATCTGTTCACGATGGACCAAGGCCGGGATATAGGACTGGTAGGAGACGTCGAAGAAGACGTTGGCCACCCCGATGATCGCGGCAATGATCCACAGATGCCAGATATGCAGCAACCCGGGGTACCAGAGCAGCGGGATGGCCAGCATGGCGGCGGCCCGGACCACGTCGGCACGGATCATGATCCGGCGCTTGAAGAACCGGTCGACCCACGCCCCCACGGGGAGACCGACCACCAGGAAGGCTGCGGTGTTCGCCGCGTTCAGGACGCCGACTTCCCACTCCGAGGCCTGCAGCAGCGTGACGGCAAGCACCGGCATGGCCACCGTGCCGAGTTGGGCGCCAAACTGGCTCAGTGTCTGGCCGAGCCAGAACACCAGGAAGTTCCCGTCCCGACGCAAGGGCGTCCGAGGCGGTGGCGAAGGATGGATGTTGGACGGTTCGGCCACCCCACTGGCCTGCTGGTTACCGTCCGGAGCCGAATGAGACTGGGGCCCAGGAGAGGTCATGAAAACCTTGCTATGTGATTTGATGATGTCAATCAGTGCAGTTGTTTATCGTATGCTGAACATATGGCATCAGATGACGAGCTGCAAGCACGGGCGAGGGCATTGAGCTCCCCGATCCGCCTGAGGATCCTGCGTTTATGTCTGCACAAATCCCGGACGAACAAGGAAATAGCCGATCTGCTGGAGATCAATCCGGCGACGTCGTTGCATCATGTGCGGACCTTGATGGGGACCGGATTCCTGGAGTCCGAGGAGCCGCGCCGGGGTAAACGCGGGGCGAAGGAAGTGCCGTATCGCAGCACCCGCATGTCCTGGGGCACGAAGCTGCCCGACGCGGCCCCCGTGCTGCTGGAGACGTTTCTCCAGGAGATCAACGGTCTGGCTCCCGACGAGATCCAGGTGATGCGGGTGGGGCTGAAATTGACCGAGGCGGATCAGCGCGAGCTGCTCTCACGCATCAAGGACGTCATCTCCGACTATGCCTTGCGCCCTTCCGACGACGAGGGCGTGGCGACGTCGCTCTTCGTTGCCCACCATCTGGACCAGACGGCCAACTGATTTCGGCGTCGGCGTCCGGCCCAATACGGCGGAGCCGTCAGCGGCGACGGGTGCGCAGGCCACCGGCGGTGACGAGCAGTGCGACCACGGTGGAGACGACGATCCCGTAGGTCCACAGGGCTGCGGCCAGGGCCGGACCGGGCAACGTGTCGTGGCTGGACCACCCGATCAACAGGTGGTTATGGGTATCCAGGGCGGTCCAGGCGACCAGCCCATAGGTGATCAGCCCACAGAGCCCTGCGACCCAGACCTTCTCGACATACAGTCCGGCCACCGTGGCGAAGCTGCCCGCCAACAGGAGCGCCAATACGGCACCCCATGGCAGGGGCGTATCCCCCAGGTAGTGGATCTGGCCCTGGAGGAGCGTGCCGAAGACAGCGGCCAGCACCCCCGTCACGATGGCGACGAGGGTGCCGGTGATCACCGGGGTGAGCCGGCGGGTCCGTTGATCAGGCGCGGGCACGTGAGCGGGAGGCCTTACCGCGCTCGCTGGAGTTGAGGATGACCTTGCGGATGCGGATGGCTTCCGGGGTGACCTCGACGCACTCGTCTTCGCGGGCGAACTCGAGCGATTCCTCCAACGTGAGGTGACGCGGCGGGGTGAGGTTCTCGAAGGAGTCCGAGGACGCGGCACGCATGTTGGTGAGCTTCTTCTCCTTCGTGATGTTCACCTCCATGTCATCGGCGCGCGAGTTCTCCCCGACGACCATGCCTTCATAAACCTCGGAAGTCGGCTGGACGAAGAACGAGCCACGCTCCTGCAGGTTGATCATGGCGAACGGGGTGACCGTTCCGGAGCGGTCGGCGATCATCGAGCCGTTGTTGCGGTATTCGATGTCACCGGTCCAGGCCTCGTAGCCGTCGGCCATGGAGGAGGCGATGCCGGCACCGCGGGTATCGGTCATGAACCGCGTGCGGAAGCCGATCAGGCCACGGGCGGGGACGGTGAATTCCAGCCGGACCCAGCCGGTTCCGTGGTTGGCCATGTTGATCATGCGCCCCTTGCGGCCTGCCAGCAGCTGGGTCACGTTGCCCAGGTACTCCTCGGGGACGTCGATGGTCATCAGTTCCATCGGCTCGTGGATCTTGCCATCCACGGTGCGGGTGACGACCTGCGGCTTGCCGACGGTCAGCTCGAAGCCTTCGCGGCGCATCTGCTCCACCAGGATGGCCAGGGCGAGTTCGCCACGGCCCTGGACCTCCCAGGAGTCGGGACGCTCGGTCGGCAGGACCTTCAACGAGACGTTGCCGATCAGTTCCTTGTCGAGGCGGTCCTTGACCTGGCGGGCGGTGACCTTGGCCCCCTTGACCTTTCCGGCCAGCGGCGAGGTGTTGATGCCGATGGTCATGGAGATCGCGGGGTCGTCGATGGTGATCAACGGAAGCGGCTTGGGGTTCTCCACGTCGGTGAGCGTCTCACCGATCATGATGTCTTCGATCCCGGCAACTGCGACGATCTCGCCCGGTCCGGCTTCCTCGGCCGCCACGCGGCCCAGGCCCTTGGTGGCCAGCAGTTCGGTGATCTTCACGGTCTTCAGCTGGCCGTCCTGGCGTGCCCAGGCAACATGGTCGCCCTTGCGCAGGGTGCCGTTGAACACGCGCATCAGGGCCAGGCGACCCAGGAACGGCGAGGCGTCCAGGTTGGTGACGTGGGCCTGGAGGACTTCACCGGGGGTGTAGGTCGGGGCCGGGACGTGCTCCATGATGGTGGAGAACAGCGGCTCGAGGTCTTCGCTGTCCGGCAGCGATCCGTCTTCTGGCTGGATCGTCGAGGCACGGCCGGCCTTGCCCGAGGCGTAGACGACGGGCACGTTCAACACCGAGTCCAGGTCCAGATCCGGGACTTCCTCGGCCAGGTCGGAGGCCAGCCCCAACAACAGGTCCATGGAGTCGGAGACCACACCGTCGATCCGCGCGTCGGGACGGTCGGTCTTGTTCACGACCAGGATGACCGGAAGCTTGGCCGTCAGGGCCTTGCGCAGCACGAACCGAGTCTGGGGCAGCGGCCCTTCCGAGGCATCCACGAGCAGGACGACGCCATCGACCATGGACAGTCCGCGCTCGACCTCGCCACCGAAGTCAGCGTGGCCGGGGGTGTCGATGACGTTGATGGTGACGTCATGGCCCTTGGCCGACGGGCCGGAGTAGAACACGGTGGTGTTCTTGGCCAGGATGGTGATGCCCTTCTCGCGCTCGAGTTCGCCGGAGTCCATCACACGATCCGTGGTGTCGCCATGCGAGGAGAAAGCGCCGGTCTGCGACAACATGGCATCGACCATGGTCGTCTTTCCATGGTCGACGTGGGCGACGATGGCGACGTTGCGAAGATCCTCGCGAGTAGCGCTAGTGGTTCCCGGGGAAAGATCTGACATGCGTAAAGGCTCGCTTCAAGTTGATGTTTTTTGGGTCGAAGACGTGGGGCCACGGCTGACCCAAGAGACCAGTCTAGACCTTCATGAAAAGTTGCCGCGACCGAGCGTGTCGCCGAGGCGGCGGACAGGACCGCTTCGGGCCCGAAATCCTTGGACCGGCAGGGTTGCACGTGAGAGGTAAATCACACTCCTGGCGTCCGGTGGCACGGCGTTCCGCGCGCGGGGGCCACCAGCGCCGGCAGGCATCATGATGGCGTTGTCCCGCCCGGGACCGTCCGCCGGCGCAGCCTGCTGCCGGCGGACGTGGACCGCAGGGCCGTACCGGTCGGGTCAGGAGGCCTCGGAGTCGGCCAGCAGACGGGCCCGCAGCTCCCGGCGTTCGCGCTGGGCGTCGGGGTCCGGCACCGGAACCGCTGCCATGAGGCGCTGCGTGTAGCGGTCCTGGGGCCGGCGCAGGACATCGTCGCGGGATCCTTGTTCGACGATCTTCCCGTTGCGCATCACCACGATGTGATCGGCCAGGACGTCGATCACGCCGAGGTCGTGCGTGACGAAGAGGGAGGCGAACCCCATTTCGGCCTGCAGGTCCTGGAACAGTTCCAGGACCTTCGCCTGCACCGACACATCCAGGGCCGAGGTCGGCTCGTCGGCGACCATCAGCTGCGGTTCCAGACACAGGGCCCGGGCAATGCCCACCCGCTGCTTCTGGCCGCCGGAGAGTTCGTGCGGGTACCGGTTGCGGTAGTTCCGCGGTAGTTCCACCTGGTCCAGCAGCGTCTCGATCTTCTTCTGCAGCTCGGCCCCCTTGGCGACCTTGGCCAGGAGCATCGGTTCGCCGATGGACTCACCGATCGGCAGACGCGGGTTCAGTGAACTGGAGGGGTCCTGGAAGACCATGCCGATCTGTCGGCGGATGTGGAAGAGTTCCTTGGAGGTGGGCTTGAGCCCGAAGAGCTCGGCCCCGTTGACCTTCAAGGACCCCTCGGCCACCGGCAGCAACCCCACCGCGGCCCGGCCGATGGTGGTCTTTCCCGAACCGGATTCACCGACCAGACCCACGACCTGGCCCTGGTGGACCGTCAGATTCGCGCCCTCCACGGCGCGGAAGGCCGGTACGCGCCCCTGCTTCGGGTATTCGATGGCAACGTCCTTCAGCTCAAGCACCACGGGGCGGTCCTCGATCTTCGCGGCCCCGTACTGGGCTTCCTTCGCCTCATCCAGGAGCTTGCGTTCACGGATCTGCAAGGATTCATCCTCGGGTGAATCCAGTTCGGTCCCGGAGGCCGCCGCCACCGCGGCATCCACGTCGACTTCCCCGATGGAATCGCCCCCGGTGCCCAGCTTCGGCACGGCCGCCAGCAGGGCCTGGGTGTAGGGGTGTCGTGGGTCGTTGAAGATCTCATGGGTGGTCCCGTGCTCAACGATGCGCCCCTGCCGCATGACGGCGATGCGGTCGGAGAGGTCGGCCACCACGCCCATGTCATGGGTGATCAGCACGATCGCCGAGTTCAACTTATTGCGCAGGTTGCGCATCAGATCCAGGATCTCCGCCTGGACC
The DNA here is from genome assembly GCF_052377615.1 of Arthrobacter sp. AOP36-A1-22. Lineage (NCBI taxonomy): Bacteria > Bacillati > Actinomycetota > Actinomycetes > Micrococcales > Micrococcaceae > Arthrobacter > Arthrobacter sp. AOP36-A1-22. Next base: position 127,489 of record NZ_JBQSWX010000006.1, on the reverse strand, counting down.
GTGACATCCAGGGCCGTCGTCGGTTCGTCGGCGATCAGCAGCTTCGGGTCGCAGGAGAGCGACTGGGCGATCATGGCGCGCTGACGCTGACCGCCGGACAACTGGTGCGAGTAGGACTTGAAGGCCTTCATCGGGTCGGGAAGCTCGACGAGTTCGAGCATTTCCAACGCACGCTTCTGGGCCTGCGCGGGGGAAATCGGGTTGTGCAGGCGCAGGGTCTCCATGATCTGGAACCCGATGGTGTAGACCGGGTTCAAGGCGGTCATGGGTTCCTGGAAGATGACCGCGACATCGTTACCCCGGACCTGGCGCATCTTCGGGCTGGACAGCCCGAGCAGTGACTGCCCGTTGAGGGTGACTTCACCACGGATCCTGGCGTTGGTGGGGAGCAGCCCCAGCAGGGCCATCGAACTGGCCGACTTGCCCGATCCAGACTCCCCCACGATGGCCAGCACCTCGCCGGCGTTCACGTGGTAGTTCAGGTCGATGGCAGCGGGGACCCATTCCTTGTCCACACCGAAGTCCACGGAGAGGTGGCTGACCTTCAGGACCGGCTGCTCGCCGCCCTGCGTTGCCTCCCGGGAGGAGGGATTCTGCTGGCTCATCTGGTCCTCATTTCCTTCCGCCGGCGGCCCGCATAGGCCGGCGGCCGGGGTGTTGTGTGGCGCCGATTACATGGCGGCCGATAATCCTGAAACTATGTGGGTTATGACTTCTGCTTATAGCACTAACCGGGACTTCACCTTCAGGCCCCGTGGGCCCCGTTTCCTGGCGATGGCCCTCATGGTGTTGGCCGTCGCAGCCGCCGTCGCGATCCTGTGGACGGGAAGCTGGTATTCGGCACCGGCCATCCTGCCCGTTCTTGTGGTCGGGTATGCCGCGTGGGTCGTCTTCTGGCTGCCCCGGGTGGAAGTCAACGACGCCGGTGTCACCTTGATCAATCCGTTGCAGACCCTTCGGGTCCCGTGGTCGACGATCATCCTGGTGGACACCAAATACGCCTTGTCCCTGGTGACGCCCAAGGGGCGCTTCACCGCGTGGGCCGCTCCTGCTCCGAGCGTCATCTCGGCACTGCGCGACTCGCGCCGTTCGGCCAGATCGGAGTCCCGCGACCAATCCGGCACCAGCTATGTGAGCATCCGTCCGGGCGATCAACGCTCCAGCGACTCCGGCGTGGTCGCCGACATCGTCAGACGACGGTTGGCACGCATGGCCGAAGACGGGGATCTGGATCTCGAGTCCACGGAGTCCCTGAAGACCCGGCGAAGCATCCATTGGATCCATCTCACTGTCCTCCTGATCCTGATCGTCCTGAGCCTGACCTTGCCTGCCGTGCTGTCCTGACACCGTGCCGGAACCTGTGCTCCCGGCACGGCCCCGGCTAGGCCCCGTGGGCCGGACCATCATCATCGGGGTCGGAGGACCCGTGACGTCCTGAGTCCTCACCTCCCTCGGTCCTTTGGGCGATGGCGGCAGCCGACGCGGAGTCATTCACTGCCGACCCATGGACTCCACGGTCCTTGGCCTTCTTGGCCTTGAACTTGCGCTGGCGTGGATCGAAGGCGTCACGCAGCCCGTCGCCGATGAAGTTGATCGACAGGCAGATGACCACGATGAACAAGCCGGGGAACCAGAACAGCCACGGGCGGGTGCTGAAGGCCTCCTGGTTGTCCGAAATCAGCGAACCGAGCGAGACATCAGGGGCCTTCACGCCCAATCCCAGGTAGGACAACGCCGTCTCCAGCAGGATCGCTGCGGCCATCAGCAAGGTGACGTTCACGATGATGACGCCCACCGCGTTGGGCAGGATGTGCTTGAACATGATGCGCGTGTTGGAGGCACCGGCAATATGGGCGGCATCGACGAACTCGCGCTCACGCAGGGTCAGGAACTCACCGCGGACCAGACGGGAGAGCCCCGTCCAGATGATGACCCCGATGAAGAGCCCCAAGGCGACGGTGGCCATGTTGCCGCTGACGGCGGAGCCGGAGATGCGTCCGAGGACGGCAGCCAGGATCAGCAGCGGAACGATGATGATGATGTCCACGATGCGCATCAGCACCGCTTCGATCCATCCACGGAAGTACCCGGACAGTGCGCCCACGACCACCCCGATGAAGCCACCTACCGAACCGATGACGAACATGATCACGATCGACTGCTGGGTTCCTCGCATGGTCATGGCGAAGTAGTCCCGCCCGATCCGGTCTTGTCCGAAGGGGTGGTCACCCCAATTGAACAAATTAACGAAGGTCGGTCGTCCGCCGTTGATCTGGGTGCTGAATTGCTCGTAGCTGTAATGCCACCAGCCGGGGATCCCGATGAAGCCGATGGAGGAGAAGGCCATCACGAAGATCAGCGCGAAGACGACGATCGATATCAGGGCCGGCGTGTTTCCCATGAACCGCTTGCGGACGATGGCGTTCTGGGACAGGCCTTGGACTTCTTCGGGGACTGCAGCCGCCTCGAGGTCCTCGGGCAGCTGCCCGGACGGGGTTTCTGGATTCGGCCTGCTCATGCTTTTACCCTTACGCGCGGATCGAGTACGGAATAGGCCAGGTCGGCAATCAGGTTGAAGACCAGGGCCAGGATGCCGGTCACGAGGAAGACGCCCATGACCGGGTTCGGGTCGGGTACCGGCAACAGCGAGTCCACGAAGAGGTTGCCCATGCCGGTGAAGGCAAAGACCCGTTCGGTGATCACCGCCCCACCGATCAACCCACCGATGTCGAAGGCCACCAGCGTGGCCAGGGGGATCAGGGCATTGCGGAACGCGTGGCGCATGACCACCGTCCGCTCGGGAAGGCCCTTGGCGCGGGCGGTACGGATGTAGTCCATCTGCATGATCTCGAGCATCGAGGCTCGGGAGTATCGCGAGTAGCTGGCCAGCGACACGAGCAGCAGCGCCACGGTCGGCAGCAGGAGGTGGGTGAAGAGGTCGATGTTCTGGATCCACCAGTTGCCCTCGAGGTTCGGAGTCGAGGATCCGATCGTGGCAATGGGGCGTCCACGGACCCGACCATTGGAGAAGTAATTCGGCCACTCCACCATGAAGCGGTCCAACATCACCAGGCCTCCCACGAAGAAGGCACTCAAGGCCGCTGCCCGCATGGACTGGCCCCGGTCGAATCCGCCCATGAACCATCCGACGATGCAACCGACCGCCAGGGTCGCCACGAACAGCCCGAGGATTCCCCATCCGGAGATGCCGGAGAGGACCGGGTTCAGTGCGTAATAGGCGATCAGACCGGCCGGGACCATGAGAAGGGAGGAGTACAACGCCTTGCGGTTCTTCACTCCTGCAGTCAGTTGGGTGGCCAGATAGGCGATGCCCACGCCGAAGAGGGCGATCAGAATCGGGCCCAGACCTGGGGTGCTGAACCATCCGGTCACCGACAGGGCATACATCAGCCCTGCAGTGGCGGCGGCGCCGATCAGGAAACCGATGATCCGTTTCAGGTAGCTTCCACCCATGAACAGGACGACGACGATGCCCAGACAGATCGCGGTGATGAGGATCGATGTCGGACTGAAGACGGGGTCCCTGAGGAAATCGTTGAAGCCGATGGCCCCGAATTCCTTCAGCAGTACGGCGATCCAGAAGATCGGCAGTGAGAAGAACAAGAAGGCCATGAAGGTCACCGAGTAATCCAGCGTGCTGTACTGACGCAGGGCGGTGATGATGCCCAGACCGATGCCGATGACAATGGCCAGGATCGTCGCGGCGGTGATGAGCAGGATCGTTTGGCCCGCCGCGCGCCCGAGCGCATCCACCACGGGTTCACCGTTCATTTTCTGACCCAGATCACATTTGCCGACCAGCGGGACCACACATTGGGCGGCGCCCCCGAGCCACTTGAAGTAGCGCAACGGGGCGGGGGTGCCCAGGTCCAGCAGGGCCACCCTTTGCGCGATCAGCTGGTCCTTATTCGGCGCGTTGCTCTGTCGCAGTTCATCCAAGGGGTCGCCCGCCGCGGCCGTGAGCTGGTACACGACGAATGAGGCGCCCAGGAGGATGAGCACGGCAGTGACGAGCCGTCGGATGATGTAGGTCACCATGAAATATAGCCTCTTGGTAGAAGATACCGGGGATCACCCGGCAGTACTTTTGCAGAAGTGTAGTTCACCTCACAGCACTCGGGAAGGAGGGAAATCCCAATCACTTCCCGTGGCCCGGTCAAGGAACTACGGGGCGGACCTGGCGTCCGACCAATCGGTGGAATCCCTTCCACCTGCATCTGTAGCGGCACACTGAGACGCCGGGACCGTGAATCATGGTCCCGGCGCCTCAGTGGCACTTATATCCGGTTACCCGACGTAGCTACTTCTTCAGGTTCCAATCCCAGAAGTTCCACCAGACACCGGTCTGGTTGGACATGTACTCCACGCCCTCGACTCCCGAGTCGTAGGCGTCAACGCCGACCGACTGGAAGAGCGGCAGCCCGTATCCGGAGTCCCAGATCAACTTGTCGATCTGGATCTGCAGGTCGGTCTGTTTCTTCTCATCCGTGGTGACGATGAGCTCATCCATCAGTTCATCGGCCTTCTTATCGGAGAACTTATTGAAGTTCGACGAGGAGCCCGTGCCGAAGATCTGCGGGACACCGGTCACGCCGACGCCCGAGGAGATCCAGCCGAAGATGGTGGCGTCATAGGTGCCGCCTCCCAGCGCGCTGCCCCATTCCGAGGCCCCCAGACCGCCATCGACGACCTTGAAGCCTGCCTTCTTCGCCGATGCAGCGATCAGCGAGTAGGCATCCGCACGGTTCGGGTTGTCCTTGCTGTACATGATGCGGACCTTCGGCTTCTTGCCGTCGAGCAGTTCCTTGGCCTTCTCGATGTCGGCCTTCTGGTAATCGGCTGAACCATTGTTCTTCGCCGACTCCTCGTAGCCGTCGTTATCGGGGACGAAGAGCTGCGAATCCAGCGGCTTTGCATCCGGGTTCAGCTTCTTGATGATCGTATCCACGATCTGCTGGCGCGGGATCGTGTGCATGAAGGCCTTGCGGACATCCTTGTCCTTGAAGACGCCGTTGTAGTTCAGGTCGATGTGGTCGTAGGAGAGCTGGTCCCCCGTCTCCACAACCACCTGATCCCCCAGGGCTTCCAGCGACTCCAACGTGTCGGCGGAGGCCTGCGGGGCGATGATGTCGACTTCCTGGTTCTTCAGCGCCTGGACCTGGGCCGGCGATTCACTGATGTATCGCACGACGATCGAGTCGACCTTCGGCTCCGGTCCCCAGTCGTAGTCCTCGTTGCGCACCAGGGTCATGGACTGGTCCGGGACGATCTTGTCCACGATGAAGGGGCCGGACGAGAGGTAGAGCGACTCATCGTCGGGCAGCGACTTGGTGTCGAAGCCCGTATTCCAGAAGTCGGCGGCCTTCTTCAGCTTCTTATTCGGCTTCTTCGAAGGATTTTCCGGATCTCCCTTGTCTGCGGTCTTGAACAGTTCGGTGAGTTCGTCGACAGTCATGCCCGCCTTGTCGGCGACGACATGTGCCGGCCCCATCATCCCGAAGCTGGTTTCCCAATCGGCGAAGGGCTTGGAGTACTTCAGCGTGATCGAGCGGTTGTCATCGCCGATCTCCGGGACGTCGGTCAGTGCCAGCCCGGAGGTGTCACCGGCATAGTCGAAGTAGTTGGTTCCGGCGGTGACTTCGCCCTCGTCGTCGGTCTTCGCGTCGTTGAAGTGCCCCGACGAGATGGCCCAGGCCATCATCATGTCGTCGGCATTCACCGGCTCGCCATCCGACCACTTGACACCCTCGTTGATGGTGTACTTCACGGTCAGCGGATCCTCGGACTCGACCTCGTACTTGCCGAACTTCTCGTTCTTCTGCACCTTCAGGTCATTGTCGATGTAGTTGAAGTCCGACTGGGTGGTGTAGGCAATCTTGGAGTTGATATCCACGTTGCCCTTCGCCGTGTTGTCGTTGAACGAGCTGAAGGCGTTCACTTCGACGACACGGATCTCTCCGCCGTTGCCCTCTCCTTCGTCGGCCCCGGACGATGAGTCGTTGGTGCCCGTGCTGGCCGCGCATGCGCTCAGTGCCAGGGCGGCGGTCGCGCCAATCGCGACTGCCTTGGAAATACGTGTGAAACGCATTCCGCCTCCTTGTGTTTGGTGTGTTCTCCAGCCGAGCGATCCACTTGACTGCGACAGACCACGAGGAGTGGCCTGTCTCACATAGAGAAACCATAGACTGCGGAGGGGCCCCTTGGATATAAAAATCTCGCTTCAGATTCCGTTGTTATGGAGTCGCAACTTTGCGAGATGGTGGTCACATTCGCCCGGCGGCTCCCCTCGGCATCGATCCTTACGCGAGAACTCAAGGATCTGCTTCAGATTGGGGATTGTCAACTACTCGTCCGCGCCATCAAGCGGATCTTCGAAGATTTTGTAAAAATTCCCAATCAATGACGGCGTGTCTCGCCATGCATTTGAGGCGATACGCGTTCCCGAGCCACCGAACCCGGCATCAAAGAGGGCGGATTTAATCTTTGCACCGCCGGCCATGCAGTGATACAGCCTCCCGGGGGCCGGAAGCGCGCTCCGTTCGAGTTCGCCTCCCCGGACCCGACCCCGGGCACGGCACTGACCGCCGTGGCCCGTGCAGCCCTTGCGGTGATCCACCACGGGAATCGATGTGATCTAGCAGTTGGACTACTGCGCTCTCCCCCGCCTTGGTTGGCCCAAACACAGCTGCTGGGCGAACAGGCCGGCGCCACGTCCCCCAGTGCCGCAGATCCGACCGTCATCCCCAATGGTGCAACGACTGCAAACGTGAAGCCAGTCAGGACTTATACAAAAAACTAGAATGAACCCACTTTCTCTAAAGATGATTCATTATTTGACTACGTTCTAACATCCTTTGTTATTGGTAGTTATATCGTGCATCAAACTTCTTGAGGTAACAAGGGCCCGCGTCTATATTCTGGGCACTCGCTTCATTCTGCGGCGCCCCCGGACCAGCCCTACGTGCTTCATCGCCGTCGCCAGGCGTGGAAATGTACCCACGCCAACAGCCGCGTGCTTGCTACGCGGCACGGACCCCTTGTCAACGGTAAGGTGTCGGGCGCACGCCGAACTGCCGGAACCAGTTGGGGTCCGAAACTGCCAGCCGAAGAAGAACGTTGGTGTTCAACCGATCTGTTCGTGACAGGTCAAGGCTCCCTACGGGTACGCCAGGGTGAATGAGGAAGCCAACGTGGAATCTCCTGGTTCCAACCCGCTACGGACGTGTGCCGAATCTCCCTGGTCAGCATCAGCCGGGCCGCATTCATACTCGAGCGATAGTGGGTGACGCACCACTTCCTACCGCGCCTTCTCCACGTCCAGCCGTGCTGGCCATGGAACCGCACACTTGGAAGTGCATGAGCCAGGTTTCAAGGTCCGCAGCAAATTTCATGCATAGACCGCGGCCGGTCAGTCGGCGATATGCAGGACGAGTTTTCCGCGCGCGGCCCCCTGCTGGGAGGCACTGAAGGCGGTCGCCAGCGCTTCGAGTCCATAGACTGTATCGATGACCACCTCGAGTGACCCTGCTGCCACCTGGTCCAGCAGGTCACCCAGACGGGACCCGTCGGGCCGGACCCACAGCCAGCGACCCCCATGCTCGATCACCCCGGGATCGGCGATGGAAACATGACGGCCTCCGTCCTTGAGCACCGTCAGCGTTGTGTCCAGGACCCCTCCCGCGTAGTCGGCCACCTTGTCGAAACCATCCGGGGCAATATCGCGCAGCCTCTCCCCCAGCCCGTCCCCGTGGGCCACCGGGGTGACCCCCAGAGCGGTTAGCTTCTCATGGTTGGCCACGGAGGCCGTGCCGACGACTTCAGCTCCCGTGGCGATGGCCAGTTGCGCTGCCAGGAAGCCGACTCCTCCGGAGGCGGCGTGGAGCAACAGTCGCTCCCCGGGGAGAACATCAAGTGCTTCGAGACTGCGCTGGGCGGTCAGCCCGGTCAGGGGTAGGGCCGCCGCGGTTTCTTGTGTCACTCCCTCGGGAACCGCCGCAACGTCCACGGCGAAGACCGTCACGTATTCAGCGAACGTCCCGCCGGAAACCACCTGCTTACGCGCATAGGCGGCGACCCGGTCGCCACTGGCAAATTCCGGGACGTCTGGCCCAACGGCGTCGACCACTCCGGCCACGTCCCACCCGGGGATGACGGGGAAATGTGCATCCATGAGCCCGTCAAGGCCTCCGGACATGATCTTCCAATCAACCGGATTGACCGAGGCATGGGTGACGCGGATACGCACCTCGCCCGGGCCGACCTTGGGCACCGGCAGCTCGGTGAGCTCCAAGACGTCGTTGCTTCCGTACTTGCTGTAGGTCATTGCTCGCATACCGCCCCCAACGCCGAGAAGGACCCGTGTATTCCAGCGGAGCCTCCCGCCTGCCGGGCTCTGGGCCCAGGCCAGCCTCTCCATCGGCCGTTGTGGGCGGCGTGGTGGTGCCCGTCATCGTGACCTCGTCTGGGTTTCCTCTGCGCTCTCGTGGAGTGCCCTGGCCCAGGCCCGCAGGAAGCTTGCGACCCGCTCCGGCTGGTCCAGGTGGATGTTGTGTCCGGCGTCCTCCAGCACGACGTAGGTTGCCTGCGGATACCGCAGCAACAAGTCTTCCTGATCCGCGAACCCCACGACGTGGTCGTGCCGTCCGGCAAGGATCAGCGTCCGGGGCGAGACCGTCGCTGCGGCCCGGGACCCGGGGCCCGCCTCGGGGGCCAGGTGATATCGGCGGGACAACTGCATGACGGCGCGTGCGTTCGCGGCGCGGATCCCGGCAGGGCGGCATCTCGGAATGCGGCCCAGGCCTCCGCTGTGTGGAGGATGGCCATGCCTTCGAAGTCCCGGGCATCCTGCGGATCGAGCAAACCGAGGAACTTCTGGTCTCGGTGCAGGACCCGTTTCTCGGGCACGGTGCGATCTCGTGGCCGGGGATGGACCACCGGCGCCAACAACGCCATTCCGCTCATCTGATCCCCGAAAGTGATTGCCAGATGCGCGGCCAGAACACCTCCGAGTGAGTGCCCCAGCACGGCGAATTTCCGGTCCCCCACCAGTTCGCCAATGGTTTCTTGCAGCCAGTCGGCAATTTCGGGTAATCCACCGGGCTCCTCCAGCGCGGGGGTTCCGCCGAAGCCGGGAAGATCCAGGTAAATCCGCTCCCAGGCACCGGCATCGGCCAGACAAGGATCCAGCGGTAGGAGCAACCGGTGATCGACGCCATTGCCATGAATCATGATTATCGGTGTTCCAGTGCCTCGACGTACGGTAGCCGGTCGCGGGATCACCGGGTCCCCCGCCGTGCAGTGTCCGGGCGTGCGTTCCATCTGTTCCCTCATTCCGATCCCCGTGTCTCCCCGGTCGACCACTAGGCCCACGCGGTCGGTCCCGGTGCTGCGCACCTCTGCACAGCACCGGGCCCGACCGGTCATGAGAACGTCATCCAACGAGACGTTCGTGGAGCTCCTACTCGGGTGTCACGTGCTTTTTCGGGTCCTTCTCTGCCAGGACGCGTGCCGCGGCATCGCGTCCACCCAGCCCGAAGGCCAGCGCCGCAGCCAGAGCACCGCCCACGACCACGGCGCCGAAGCCCAGCGTGATGATCGAGTCGGCAATGCCCATGTACTTCAGTCCAATCGCTGCGAAAAGCCCGATGATGACGTACTTGGCGACGGTGCTTCCCGTGCCGGCCCCCATGGCACTGGACACCAGTTTGGCGATCAGGAAGCCGACGGCGACGATAACGACGCCAAACAGCACCCGGCCCCCGAGTGCGAACACCGTGTTCAGCAGATCCGAGATCTCGGGGAAACCAAGCGCTTGAGCAGCCATGATCCCGAAGAACACCACGATGGCCACTTGTGCCACGCGGGTCAGAATGGTCGAGGCGCTCTTGTCGGCGCTCAGAATCCCGAGGTTCGTTGCTGCCCGGTCGGTTCCAAGACCACGCAACGTGGCCTCCAGGATGCCACCGACGAACTTTGCGATGAGGACGCCGATGCCCAGCAGCACCAGGGCCGCGATGATCATCGGGATCGCGTTGAGGATCATGGTGAGCATCTGCTCGGCCGGATCGGAGATGACCGAGATGTCGAGGATCTGGAGAGCTGCGATGCCCACCACGATCAAGATGACGGCAAACACCAGATTGCCGACCATGGAGCCGATCTTCCGGGAGTTCATCCCGGCTCCCGCCTGTGCCTCGGCGGCACCTGACGGCTGGGCTGGGGTCGGTGTTGCCCCGGCACCCGAGGTCGGATCAACCTGCTTCATCTTTCCGGCAATGCTGTTGAAGTTGAGCATTCCGATGGCGGAGGCAATGAGCTGCTTGGCGATTTTCGCTATCACGAAGCCGATGAAGAAGACCACAGCGGCCCCGATGACGTTGGGCAGGAAGCCCATCAGCGTGGACAGGAGTTCCTGAATCGGTGTCAGGACTGCGTCCAGGGCGAACACCTGGAGGATGGCCACCAGGCCGAACAGCCAGACGATCAACGAACCGATACTGCCAATCGATTCTCCGGTCGATGCACCATCGCCGTCTTGCTTCTGCAAGAACGATACGCGGCCGACAACCTTGCCAATGGCCCATTTCACGACCTTGGCAATAATCCACGTCACAATGAGTATGATGATGGCCATGCCGACCTTTTGCGCCATACCTATCCAATCGATGTCTTCCATGGGAAGCCTCCTTATTGGTCCGGACTTGCAAACAAGGCAGTTTCGATCTGCCGTTGGTCGCAGCAGACTACAGGACACCTCAAGAAACGACTCGGATTAAACATCGACCGGAACCGATTTCACAGTCCATTCGTTATCTGCAGCCCTCTCCCCATGATCCTCCCCGCAGAGCGAAGGTCCGGAAGAGGCGACCACTGCCGGGGGCCGACCCGGAACGGCGGCCGGCCCCCGGAGGGTCATCGATCTGCTTAGTTGATCGCTTCGGCGATCGGGGTGTCACCGTCATAGAAGTTGACTGTGCGGCCAATCGCAGCCCCGTCCGAGAGCACGTGGGCCAGGACCTCGGCTACGTTCTCGCGGGAGGTCACGGCTTCATCGCCCGCGGGCGCCTGGCCGGCGATCGTGCCCTCGAAATCAGCGATCGTAATCTTTCCGCTGGCCGGCTCCAAGGTGAGCCGTCCGGGGCCAAGGATCGTGAAATCCAGACCTGTCTGCCGCAGATGGGCATCCGCATCATGCTTGGCCTGCGCGTAGGGATGGAACGAGTCCTCCGGATCGAGCCGGTCGGCATCAACACCTGCGCCGGCATAGGAGACCATCACGAATCGCTTGACGCCGGCTGCTTCGGCGGCATCCATGGTACGGGCCGCCGCTTCGAAGTCGACCGAGCGTGTGCGTTCGGGGCTACCGCCGCCGGCTCCGGCGGAGAAGACCACGGCCTGCGCACCGGAGAACGCCTGCGTCAACGCCTCGGCGTCAGCATTCTCCAGGTCGAGAACAACCGGGCTGGCCCCGGCGGCTTCGATGTCGCCCCTTTGATCCGCGGAACGGATCACGGATTCGACGGCGTACCCCGCGTCCTTGAGCTTGGGCGCCGCCAGAAGGGCGATCTTTCCATGACCGCCCAGGACAATGACGCGACCTTTATCTGCTGTTGACACGAAAACCTCCGATTGCGCCGATTCGGCGCCGAGAGCGTCCGTCGCTCCGCCCATGATCGGGTTTCAGACGACGGCTTCCGCTGGGTACAACGTCGTGGGGAGCCGTATATTCCTCATCGGCCTGGCGCTACCGTCCTGGAGCGTGTGCAGGCCGGCAGCGGGCCGGTCCCGAAGTGCAGACTCCGGTCGACCACACGGGCCACTTCGTTCGTCAGCGAACGACCTGCATGTTGAGGGCCGTGGTGCCCAGCGCGTCCGTGAGATACGCCCACATGATGAAGTAGTGCTCCGGCCCCTTGGCGGTCTCGATCCCGCCCAGGTCCACGATGGATTCCGAGGTCCAGCCCAGTTCCCCCAAGGAGTGACGTCGTCCGATCTTTGGCCCCGACATTATCTCCGGAGAGGAAGATGCTGCTCGGCTCCAGCAGGGAGGGGTTCACGAAGATTTTGCCGGCGCAGGTGTTCATCGTCTTGACGACTTGTGCCTGGGGAAGCATCTCCTGCAGCTTTTCGCCGAGGCTGGAGCCCGGGTACAGGTGATTGAATCCGGAGGTGGCGGCGTTGGCAACGTCGATGAGTAGTTTTCCGCTGAAAGCGGCCGAATCCAGCTGACCGAGTAGTTCCACGGACGCGGCCCCCGGCGTCGCGTTCACGATCACCTCGGCATCTCGGGCCGTCGCTTCCAGGGTAGCGACAGGGAAAGGGAGCCCCGTGCGTGACTCCGGCTGTCGCGAGCCCAGGGTTACTTCGTGTCCGACGTCGATGCATCCGCCCGCGAGGGCCTGCGCGACACTGCCCGTCCCCAATATCCCAATCTTCATGACTGCCGCTTCTTTCCCGTGGCCGATCCAACATCCATGGGTCAGCGTACGTCGGTCAGGGCCCGGTTTCCGCACTCAAGCCCCCTTCGGGGACGTTCTTGCCACCAGGGCCGCGAGGCGCGCTGCTCCGGGTAATCGACGCGCGGCCGGCTCCGGGGCGGCAGACCGGACAACGGTTCACCAGCGGGGCACCGAGCCACGGTAGCGCCCGTAGTCTGCTCCGAACCTCGCTTTCAATGCCTTTTCTTCGAGGGGGATCTGCACGCGGCCCATGACCAGGACGAACGCTGCCATCGGCAGCACGGCGACGGCGGACCGACGCAGGATCGCGTGGGCAGCCAGCAGGCCGGCCATGCCGAGGTACATCGGATTCCTGGTCAGCCGGTTCGGTCCCCGGACCACCAGCGACGTGGCGGCCTCCACGTCGACCGGATCGAAGCTGGTGCGCTGGCGTCGGAACTCCCATAAGCTGCCCACGACGAGGGATCCCGAGGCCAGTGAAAGAACAGCGGCCACGGTGGCCGAGGTCGGTGTCACCGCACGCTGGCGCATCAGCAGGTATTGCCCTGTAAGGCAGATAGCCAACGTGGTGGGAGGAACCGGGACCTTGCTCATTTCTTCACTCCTGTCGGGGTTTCACTGCGGCTAGCAACCGTGTTCCCAGTAGAGCAATCCCTGCTGTCCGAAACCACCCCTTGGCAGCCTCAGGTCCCGGCGGGCTGCCTTCCCCGGCGGCTGATCCGGAAAACCACGACGTGGACAACGATTTGCACCGCCAATAATACCGCGCCAGAGAACGCCTCGGGCCACCCCATCAGATAGCCGGCCTGCAGCGTCCCGATTCCACTGGCGACGGGATAGAACAACGGCCACAGGATCAAGAGGTTCCGCACAAATGCGAAAACGATACCGAAAAGCACCGCGAACAGGCCGAAGCCGATGGCTTGTGCGAAAGGAACCGAGCCGACATGCTGCAGCGCTAACCCGATTCCGGTCAGCAGAATCGCTGGCAGCCAGCCGAAAGCACGTTCCCAGCGAAGGAACAACCAGCCGAAGGCGAAGAACGGTTCCTACAAAACCACGAGGTTCGCCATGAGCTGCGGTACGGCGGGCACTCCCTGTTCGGCAGCCACATGGAACAGCTGGAACGCAGGGCCCCTCCCAGGACGAGCGAGATGATGAGCGACAGTGCAAGGAACCAGTGATGGATGCCGAGTCCTTCCAGCCCATCGCGTCATCGTTGTAGAACGATGAGTGCCGGGATGTGCGTTCCCGCGACAACGATTCCGCCCATGAGGAACCAGTCGTTGCACGTGGTGCCGGCCCAATAGCAGCCCCAGAACACCAGAAGCGTGCCCAGAGCCATCAGGGAGTATCGGCATCAGGATTCCAGACAACAACCGGCCTACGGGACGGAAGAACAGGGCTGGGAGCGCCCGTTCCGGGCCGAGGAGCCGGAGCCCTGAACTCTGACACGCACACTTCCTTCGAATGACCTGGGGCAAGTACCCCCAGAGTTAGTAGGCAAGGCCCTCTCTCGTCACCATCGTAGAGCCCGGCGCGTGAAGCATGCTCGAGACTGATACGGATGTCGACGGCGTCGCCATGGCGCAGGACAAGGAGACGGTCCCTGCCTGATGAAGCCGTGCATCAGGGCCGTGTGCACAACGCCGGGGTTCCGTGGGGAGAGGTCACTCGCCTGGAGCTGGCTTCGGCCCGAGACTTCGCAGGCCGGCACAACACCGGTCAACTAGCCGTGGCGCAGAAGGCGGGGCAGGCAGTTCCGCCTCTATGACTCCGACGAAACGATAGTTCCATCACCATCCAACAGCCTCACGATCTCATCGTGCAGTCGCCTATCGGACTGATCAAGCCCGTCGAGAACTTCACCGATGGTGACTTCGCTCTGCCGAACCTCACGGGTCTCCGCCCGGGTGATGAAAAGATGTGAGTAGTCGACCGACGCCCCAGCCACCGTCTGCCTCCAGTTCGGGTCCTGCTCGTTCGCGAACCAGGCAGAGGGGCCGAACTTGAGCTGCAGCTGACATTCTCCGAAGTCAGTTCCTCCTCCGGGCACCTCAAAATTGACCGTCCATTCGTATATCCCGGCATAACGTGCACTTACCTCTTGCACGTATTCGGGGCCGAACGTTGCGTTCAGTTGGTCTTTCAGGACGTTGGCAGCGAAGAGGCGCGCCTGCAACTTCAGTCTCTTCAGGAGTTCACGGCCCTCACCGAAACGCTCACGCGCTTGAACTGCCAGATCGTTCGCGAACTTTTCCGCCTCCACGTCCTGCCACTTGCCCTGATACCTCCTCGCTTCTCCCGTCGCGCACATTGCGACGACGAAGCCGACCACATCCTGCTCTTCCACGAGTCCCCTCCCGTTCGAAAATTTCTGACTCATCTGGTCAATGAACGAATAGGCCTCCGGGTTCCGTTGGCGGTAGCCGGGATCGCGATCGATCACTCCGCGAAGCCGCTCGATCAACAGGCTGTAGGTGAGAACCGGGGCGTTCTTCCAGCCTTGGGTCTGAAGCGTTTCATCCCGGTCTCGGCAGAGGAGCACGACGGCGCCCCTCCGTCCGTCGCGTCGGCTGTATTTAAGATATCCCTCGTAACTATGGCCATGCCCGTCGGAGGTGAAGTAATTCTCAACGACGAGCACCGCGGCATCGCTCTCGAGAACCATATCGGCGATGTCTGCCGGCTCATCCGCCACAGCAGTGTTCACTTCCTGCCGGACCCAGTAGCCGGCGTCCGGAAGCGGTTCAGCGCCGGTCTTCTGACGATTAACTTCGTCGATGAGGATTTTCATGAAGGCGTCGCCGAGTCGGTGGGAACCTTCGACCTCCAGAAGCCACGTGAAGACGTTGGAGATCTGTTTCTCGTGGAGTCCGTGGTGCATCACGTCGAAGACATTGAACCCTGGCTCCAAGGATCTTCCGAGCACCGGGAGCATGCCCGTCACGAGATCGTTGGTCATCGCGCCTCCTCCGGTGTGTGCGGTCCATGGCTTCGCGATCGTATCCCGCCCAAAGCTTGGCAGTATCCCCGGCACCCGTCCCATGGGCGTGGCCCATGGACGCCTCGTGACGGGTCCTCCCTACGAATGTCATCGGGGGTTGTTACGTCGCAGCTCTGCTCATCGCAGCGTCGTGCAACCGGCCCGCCTCTATTGAATAGACCTGGTCGCATGCCGAAGAACGGGCGGGATCCGGCCCTGCGTTGACCCGCTGCCAGCTCATGGGTGAGTGTGAACTGTCTGGCCAAACATCCAGTGAGCCGTGTTGATCAGTTCCATCACGGCGCCCTCTGGCATCCCTTCCACCCCGGGGACATATAACCAGCGGTGGCGGCGGCTCCAGAACGGCCCCACGGCTGGTGAGATGCGCCCGCGCAATTGCCGAGGCATCCGTTGATTCACATTGACGAGCCCCAACTGCGTCAACGGCATCACGGCGCGAAGGGTGTAACTACCGCTATGCTCGGCGCGCACCATCATGCTTCTGGCTGGCTCGAAGTCCTGCCAGGGAATCGGACCGATACCGCGCAGCGTCATTCCACGAGTTTCAAGCCTGACCTCTTCACGTTCAAGATCAGCGAACTCGAGCTGACGCCGATACGTCGTAATCAGTAGGGCCAGCCCGCCAAAGAGCATGGCGTAGACCGAGATGATGCCGGAAATGGTCGCCCCCGTGACCCGGAGACTCTCGCCGGACAGAACCAAGCCCAAAGCGATGGCCGCACCCAAGCCGACCAGACTCACGAGCCCGATGAGTACCAGGAACAACCATCGTCTCGCTTTCGACCATCCGGCGGGTCTACCCGGCATCGTCACTACCCCGGTGGTCTGTAGCTCTTCCAGTGCCCGAACGAACGCCGTTGAATTCTCCACATCGACTACGCTACAACAAGGCTCTAGGGCAGCCGTCGTAGCTCGCCATATGTACCCTTTTAGAGCGGTAGTCCACGGTGGCATAGTCGGTACCAGCACTGAGGCCGCAGCATCAAAAGTGCTATTCAAACGTCCGCCTCCTCGACACCGATTCCTGTCGTCCGAAGTGACGTGCCCTGACGGCTCGTACCGTGGGCCACCGGGTGCATCCGACTGCGCTCCCCCGGAAATAAACGTTGAAGCTGAAACCAGCCGGGTTCCGGCCCGAAGAAGCCCTGGAAGCTGGAGGTCTCCAGTCCAACCCTCGACGCGCGCAGGATTCACATCCGTCTTTCAGGAAGTCCATTACGCTTGCGTCAGGGCCCGCATCCTCATCACCGGCATGTCCGGTGCCGGGATGTCGACGTTGCTCGAAGAGCTTGCCATTCGGGGACACCTCACCGTTGATACGGACTACGACAACTGGGAGTTGCCGGGAAGCGTCTGGGACGAGTCGAGAATGAGCGACCTCCTGGCCCGGCACGATGATTTGCTGATCTCGGGCACCGTCGAGAACCAGGGAAGGTTCTACGACCGGTTCGACCACGTGGTGCTGCTGAACGCTCCGGTCCAGGCTCTCATCGAGCGTGTCGCCAACAGGACGAACAACCCGTACGGACGCACCAGGGCACAGCAGGATGAAGTGCGCCGGAATCCGAGGGACGTCGAACCACAGCTACGGCGAGGCGCAACCATCGAGCTTGACGGGCGTCGGCCCGTCTCCGACCTGGCCGACGACATCGAAGCACTCCGATCACCCCGTCATTCCGTCGTGCACTCAAGGCGAGCACGAAGTTCGTGCATCAGGGGCCGATGCCGGCCCAGGGACAACGGTGGAACCGGAACGCGGCAATGCGGTGAGGCGAAAGTCGACCGCGTTCCAGCACGGAGCAACCGCTGTTTTATGCCTTGAGTACGTACTGCAGTGTCTGCACCACCTGATCAGTGGTCTTGCACCAAGCCTGTGCTTCGGCGTCGACCTCCTTGAGCGGATGGACGATGTCTTCGTCGTGCAACGTCATGTATGGCTTGCCCAGGGCTGCGCAGTAGCCGGCATCGAAGGCGGCGTTCCATTGTTTGTACTTATCTCCGAAGCGGACCACCACCAAATCACTCTGTTCAATCAGCGTGCGCGTACGAATGGAGTTGACCTTGGAGGACTGGTGATCACGCCAGAATTGGCTAGAGGTCTCGCCGAGGTGGTCGCCTGCGGCGTCGCTTGCGGGGTGGTCGGTCACCGGCGAGGTGAATTCCACGTCGAGCCCGAGGGCCTCTGCACCACGCTGGATCTCATCACGCCAGTCGGTGTGGATCTCACCGGAAAGATAGACGGAAAAAGTCATGGTTTGATGCTCCTTCATAAATGTCGGTTGGACCTAAAATTGGCCCTTCAGCCAACCTTCCAACAGAACGGCGGAAAGTTCCAACGACCGACAGAAGATGACACGCTCCGGGTTCCCCGCCGCCGCCGTAGGTGGTCAGCCGATAGGTGTCGGATGGTAGAGCGGGAGTCGACCCCGTCACGTCACGGACCACCCTCTGGTCATCTTGTACATCGCATGAACTGTCGACGCACGCCCCAGCCCGATTCACGCCCCCCAGCTAATGGGTGGCTAGGCTGGGTGGATGGCGACAGTTCTTCTCGTGCGGCACGGCCGCACCACAGCTAATGCCACTGGTCTGCTAGCTGGCCGAGCCGCTGGCGTCAGCTTGGACTCGGTCGGGCGTGACCAGGCCGCTCTGACCGGAGAACGGATCGCGCCCGTCCCCATTGCCGGGGTGGTATCGAGCCCACTTGAGCGTTGTCAGGAAACCACCGAAATCATCCTCGAGCGCCAGACCGGCACACCGGGCACGGTGGTCGATCAAGCCCTGACAGAGTGCGATTATGGCCAATGGCAGGGCCGCGCGCTCAGTGATCTCGCGTCCGAGGAGTTGTGGCCGTTGGTACAGACCCAACCGTCCGCCGTCGTCTTCCCCGACGGTGAGTCAATGGCAGAAATGCAGGCCCGGTCAGTGGCAGCAATTCGCCGCCATGATGCGGCCTTCGAAGCCGCGTACGGCCAGGAAGCCGTATGGGTGGCGGTCAGCCACGGTGACGTCATCAAGTCAATCCTTGCCGATGCGCTTGGCATGCATCTTGACCTGTTTCAGCGTATTAACGTCGGCCCCGCCTCTGTATCGATCGTGCACTACGGAACGAGTCGGCCGAACGTCTACGCGACCAACACCAACGCGGGTGATCTATCGTGGCTGACTACCAACACTCTTTCTGGTGATGCCCCGGTGGGCGGCGGTGCAGGACAGAAGGCCCCATGAACCATATGCGCCTAGAATACTGACATGGCTACACGTGTTCACGAATTCGACTGGCCCGATCGGGTCGTCGTTGGCACCCTTGGCCTTCCGGGGGCGCGTACGTTCTACCTGCAGGTGCGTGCGGGGACGCAGATCATCAGCATTGCGCTCGAGAAGCAGCAGTCTGCTCTGCTCGCGGAGAAGATCGACGAAATCCTCGACCAGCTCATCACCATCGATGGCAACCCCTTCAGTGTTCCCACGAACACTCCCGTTGAACTAGTCGATAATGACCAGCTCGAGGTCGTCCAGGAGCAGTTCCGTACCGGAGCTGTGGGCCTGGGCTGGGACCCGACCACGGCCCAAATCGTCATGGAGGCTTACCCCATCACCGATGCTGATGCTGATGGCAACGGCGAATGGCTCGTCGAGGAAGGCACTGACGAGCCCGAAATGCTTCGGGTGCGAATTCCGGTCGGCAGCGCCCGTGCATTCACCAAGCGCACCCGCGAGATCGTCGGGGCCGGTCGTCCGATATGCCCGTTCTGTGGTTATCCCATGGACGCAGACGGGCACAACTGTCCCTCCCCCGAGGTCTGATGGCGACGCCGGACCTCGCGACAGCCGAGCTGACTCTGACCGGTCGCATCACGACGGCGTCCAACGCTACGTTCCTCGGCACCATCGGCAATGTAGTGGTTGTCTATAAGCCGATAGCTGGCGAAACTCCGCTCTGGGATTTTCCGCAGGGCCTCTTGGCTCATCGGGAAGTGGCCGCATATCTGGTCTCGCAGGCCCTCGGCTGGGACATCGTGCCACGCACCTGGCTGCGTGATGGGCCGATGGGTGAAGGAATGGTGCAGCTCTGGCAGGAGCGGGACCGAACCCAAAACGCTGTGGACCTGGTCGCAACGGACCAGGTTCCGGAGACCGGCTGGAAACAGGTTCTCGAGGGGCGTGATGAGAGCGGACGGATAATCGCGCTCGTCCACGAAGACTCGCCTGCCCTCAGACGCATGGCGGTGTTCGACATCATCGTCAACAACGCCGACCGCAAAGGAGATCACATTCTTGCCATGGCTGACGGCCATCGGCACGGTGTGGACCATGGGCTCACCCTCCACAGCGACCACAAACTGCGGACGGTGCTGTGGGGGTGGCTGGGAGAAGCCCTCACCGCCGATGAACGAGACGGCATAGGTCGGGTCAGCGAAGGGCTACAGGGCGGTCTGGGCCAGGAACTGGTGGACTTGCTCAGCGTCGAGGAACTGGCATCTCTCGCGGCACGTTGCACACGGTTGCTCTCAGAGGGCCGGTTTCCATCCCCACGCGGTGAGATGTCCGCGGTGCCTTGGCCCCTTTTCTAAGGCGCCCCCACTGGCCCCGCAAGCTGAGCCACCCGAAAGTGAAGCCGCACAAGGAGCACGGCATTATTGCGACGCACCACGGGTGGAAATATGTGGGTGGCCGTCACGAACATATGTTCCTGGCGGCCACCGCTGTAAGTTTCAGGCCGGCCGGTACCTAGACGTTGAATCGGAAGTCGACCGCATCACGTACATTGCTTACCTCTTGGACTTCGGATTCCACGCTCTCGGCTGCCAACATGCGCCCGATCTTGCTACACTTAGTGGTGTAGCCGAACGTCGACTACTACCCCGACCGGAGCAGTGCTCCTCCGGCGGAAAAGATGAAGACCCCGGGACGAGCACACCGGGGTAAGAGGGACTGGCGGGCGACCCACCACCTTCGGATAACAGGGCAGGGTCGCGTGTCGGACCCAAGGGATGGGCTCCTCCGACTGCCACTGGTGACCCACACTCGCGGGACCGGCGTGACTCCCGGCGCGAGGAAAGAGGCCAGAGTCACGGGTTCCGAGCGAGATGGACGCGCTCGGGTAGACCGGCCGATTGCGAACCACACTCGTCGGGCCTGGCGCTCCAGCGACGAGGACAGAGGCCAGAGCGCAGCCGCCCTCATCGGTAGGTGAGGGACTCAAGAGGCGGCCACGAGTACACGGGTAATGACTCCTAGGGAGTCCCTGTGTCCTCGACACCTCACGTCCAACCCATCTATCTCACCCTCCAGCAGGCGGCTGCCGAGGGTTATGCCGCGTACTCCACACTTCGGAAGTACATCACTGACGGCCGACTGCCCGCCGTCAAGGTCGGTTCCCGCGTCAAGGTGCTGCGCGCCGACCTCGAAGCTCTCGCGGTGGCCGTCAGGCCCGCGACCTTCGAGGAGATTGAGGCTGCCGCAGAACGGCTTGCCGCATCCGCTCCCCCGCTGAACGACGCTCAGGTTCGTCGTCTCAGCACGATCTTCGGCGGTGCGGCATGAGCGCCGCGGCCTCCAGCTGGGTGCGCCACGACATCACCGACGGCGTGCGGCGCGGCATCGTCTTCGAGGTGCTCGTGCGACGTCGCACACGAGCCGCGGTCAGCGGGGGCGCGACCGTGCCCAACGATGCCTCGACCGGCGGGGCGGCGGGGTCTCAGCCTCCCGTCACCGAGTGTGACAGTTCCGAACTGTCACACCTTCTCGACCTCTCCGAGACGACTATTTCCCCTGGCCAGGAAGGAAATGCTCCAGCACGGTCATTAGCCCCTATGGGGAGCCCCGAGTTAAGACTGTATGACCGTGGCGCCGCGAGCGGTCCGCTGTCACCTGCGCCGGAGGCTGTCGGGGCAGGCGTGCCGGTGTCCACGACGGCGTTCGGCGATCTCCCGTCGGTGAAGGCGATGGGGACCGGCCGCGCCGGGATCGTCGTGGGCTTCGACACCGAGTTCACGACCGTGGACGGCGCGCGGATCATCGACTCGTACCAGCTCGTCACGCCGGACCCGGTCGATCCGTCGATGATGGTCGAGGTTGTCATCCTTCCCCCGCTGGGCTCCGGCGCTCGCCTCTCGCTGCACACGGCGCTGTGGGCCGTGGTGGTCGCTGCCGAGCTGTGGCATTCCGCGCTGGTGCCCGACGAGGTCGGTCCCCGTGGCGTGCCGCGCGGGGCGTTCTGGTCTGATGACTGGCAGGAGCGTCGGGACGCGCTGGCGAAGCTGCGCGTGCCCATCGTGCTTGCCTGCCACTACGGCTCGGCGGACCTTACGACTTTCCGCACGGGCGGTCAGAGCCGCGAGCTGGACAGCCTCGTCCGGCTAACCTCGGCTGCCGGTGGCCTGGTGACGCTCCTGCCGTTCCGCTCGCAGCGCGGCAACGAGAACGGGCACTGGTGGCAGAGCCTGTCGGTGTCCGTCCGCGACACCATGTCGCAGGCACCCGCCGGGAAGAAGAGCCTTGCCGTCCTCGGCGCGGCGTGCGGTGTCACGAAGCTGGACGTGCCGGAGGGCTGGATCTCCCGCATGACGGACTACCGACGTGAGCACCTGGATGAGTTCCTGGAGTACGGCATCAACGACGCGGTCATCGTCGTCGAATACCTCGCTCGGCTGTGGGGTGACGGAGTCGTTCCTCCGATCACCCTCAGCGGTGGTGCTGCTGCAGCGCTCGTGGACTCTGGAAGCTCCTACTTGGGGGCGTCGAGCCCCTCGGAGTTCCGCCGGAAGTTCGCTGGGCTGGTGGACGAGGACGAGGGCGTCGAGGCTGTCGAGGAGGGTGACCGGCTGAGCTTCTACGCGAAGCGGGGTCGCAACCCGCTCGATGGCGCTGCCGCGCAGCTCTCCTCCGCGTTCGCCCGTGCGTATCACGGTGGGTTGAACTCGTGTCCGATGCCGGGCTACTACCCGACCCCGACTGTGGACATCGACGCGCAGAACGCCTACCCGACCGCGATGGCTCTTGTGCGTGATCTCGACTGGGAGGCCGGTGCCATCGAGGAGGTCGTGCATGAGCGAGCGCTCACCGTTGACGACGTGTCCTCGGCGGCGACCCCGTTTGTCGGCTTCGTGTCGTTCGGGTTCCCCGCAGACGTGGCGCATCCGTGCTTGCCGATCGTCGCTGATGGCACCCTCGTCTATCCGCGCACGTCCGAGGGTGTTGCTGGCACCTGGGTCTGCGGCCCGGAGCTGTGGCTCGCTCTCCGCCTCGGCGCTGAGGTCCACTGCCAGATCGGCTATCTCGGTCGCGAGCTGGGGCAGGACGGTGGGCCGAGCCTGTCCCTGCGCCATGGGGTGAAGCAGCTCATCGATGACCGGAACGCTGCCAAGAAGATTTTCGGCAAGGGGTCTCTGGAAGAGCAGACGCTGAAGACCGGCGTGAACTCGGTGTACGGCAAGACCGCGCAGGACGTCGCTGAGCAGCGCTCATGGGACGCTCGCGCACAGGAGATGGACAACGTCGGCGGCTCGGCGGTCTCCAGCCCCTACCACGCCGCAACCACCACGTCTTTCGTTCGTGCGCAGCTGCTCGCGACCATGAACCAGATCGTCGAACACGGCGGGCACGTCTTCTCGGTGACCACGGACGGGTTCATCACGGACTTCACCGTTGATGAGGTCGCTGGCCTCGACCTCTACGGGCTTGACGAGGTGCTCAGCGACTCTCGCACTGCTCTGACCGGCGACCCGAGTATCTGGGAGGCGAAGCACGCGCAGGACGATCTGGTGAACTTCACTACGCGCGGCAACGTGTCGCTCTCTCCAGGCGGGGTGTGCGCTCACAACGGCCTCAAGGCTCCGAAGGGTACCGTCCCGGACAGTGCCGAGGACCGGGAACTGCTGCTGACCGCTGTCGTGACCCGCGAGGGCCGGGTGCCGAACGGGTACACGCGATTCCCCTCGTTCCAGGAGCTGTCACGCACCGAGGATCGTAAGGACTTCCTGCCGTCCCGGGTCGAGCGCTCGGTGAGCATGGACTACGACCTCAAGCGTCAGCCCGTCATGCCCTCCATGACACCCGAGATGGTGCCTCTGCCGGACGGCTCCGTTGAGGAGATGGCGACCTTCACCACGCAGCCGTGGGAGCGGGTCGAGGACTGCCTGCGCGCTCGCCAGATCGCCCGCGACATGGCCGAGACCGGATGCCTGCGCACCGTCGCTGAGTGGCGCGACTGGAACCTGAAGTACACGCACGGTAAGGGCCGCCGCATCGTCACTCCGCAGCGCGCAGTGCTCATGTCCATCGTCATGGCGCACCGTCAAGGCGTCGCCACGATCCCGACTCTCGCTGACCGCTCGATGACTATTGCCGACCGCCTCGACTGGCTCAGCGAGTGGGGGCTCGGCACTGTCTCCCGAGGCGATTGGGACAACGCCCGCCGGCCTGAGCGGGCGTCCCAGATGCTCGCCATCGACACCCTCGACCCGTACCTCGACCGGATGACATCCATGGCGCCCGGCGACCACCCTACGGACGCCGACCGACTCCCGTACTGACCAGCCCAACGACCCGAAAGGAATGACCATGAACAACGACTACCAGATGCTCGACGACCTGATGCAGGACATGCACGACCGGAACACGGTGCGCATCGCGATGACGGACTGGCTCATCGGCGGGCACGCGCCCGGTGATGCATGGCAGGCCCGCGACCCCCGGCGCACCACGGTCGAGGGTTCCCTGCGCTCTGAGGCACTCGTGCTTGGCGCAGCGCTCGACTTGCTCCGCGAGGACGTGCAGGAAGCACGAGACGAAGGCCTGCCCGAAGACACGATCATTGCTGCCCTCGACCTCCCGTCCGAGATCGCGTCGCTTGTCCTCGGAGAGGGCCACCCTCTCAACGGGAAGGATAACTGACCATGAGCAACAAGACCACGACCAACCTCGACGTGCTGATCGAGCAGGAGCGCCGCCGTGCGTCCGAGCGCATCGCCAAGCTCAAGCGTGCTGCCGCCGCCGAGCTGCGCCGCATCGACGGAAAGGTCATCGATCTGCTGCGCGACCAGAACCCCGACCTCTACGACCGGCTCTGCCATGAGGCGAGCGAAGCCATCGCCGCGGAGAAGGTGAAGCGGTCGATCCGCGCGAAGGAGGCTGCATCGTCTTCGGGCGCGGTGAACGACGGGGCCGCCTCGCAGACCGTCGATGCCGAGCATGAGGAGGTGGCACCGTGGAACGGCTGACGAGTCCGATCCGGGACTTGCGCCAGCGTCCCGGGTTCCCCTCGCCCGGAGGTCGCGCAGCGACCGAGGACGAGGGCCAGCGGCTCTTGGAGGACCGAGGCGCTAGCCGAGTGTCCGACAAGAACCCTGCTGGCCGTCTTCCGTACGCCCCGGAGAACGAGCCCGACTCCCCAAGCAGCGCTGGTCGGGATCGTGCGGAGGGGTGTGCGGAAGACCCGGCCCTGTCAGCGGAGCAGCACCACGACTCCCAGGTGAACACCGGTCGTGGTGCTGCGCAGAGGGCAGGGTCGGCCGAGGCTCCGGTGGAGCCTCGGAACAGCCGACGTCGAGAGGTCTCTCTCGACGTGCGGCTGACGGTGGCTGATCGCGACGCGATCCGCCACCGCGCCCACGTGCTCAGCGTCAAGCCGAGCGCATGGGCTCGTGCCGTCATGCTCGACGCGCTGGACTCGAGGTCCTCGAAGGTCGCTCAGCTGGAGAGCAACGCCGGCGTGAAGGAGACGGCGCCTACGTCTCTTGCTCCGGCAGTAGAGCAGCTGCGTCGAGTTGGTGTGAACCTGAACCAGGCGCTCCGCAAGGGCGCTGCCGTCGATGACGGCCTCCTTCACGCGGTGATGGTTGCGGTGGACGAGGTGCGTGCCTCGCTCGGCGATCGGACACGGTCATGAGCACCGTGAACATCCGCCCCTCGACCAACGCTGCAGGAGCCGTTGGGTACATCCTCTACGGGCGTGACCCTGAGGTGCGAAAGGAGCTCCTCAAGGTCGGATCGACTCGTGCAGCCACGTATGCGATGTCCATGGTCGACGGCGGGACGACCCCGTCGGAGTTCATAGCGTGTGCCGAGGCGCACGCCGCTGCTCATGGTCGGACGAACCAGCTTCAGAGCTATGTGCTGGCGTTCCACCCCGACGAGTTCGATGTGACCTCGCACGCCGACCTTGAGCGCATCCGGGACGTGGCCGTCGAACTCGCGGAACGCATGCACAGCGCTGACTACATGGTCGCGGTGCACTCTGACTCTGCCGGAGGCCACGGGCACGCGCACATCCTCGTCATCAACCACGACAACCTCACCGGTAAGAGCCTCCAGCGGTACACGTCGTGGAAGCACGGATTGCGTCAGTTGAACGACGAGCTGATGGCAGACGAGGGTCTGCGGGTACTCCCCGATCCCGAGGAACCGAAGCCCGACTGGGAGCTGCGCCGCGAGGCCTTCGCTCCGGGCGGGTTCGAGCAGGTCCTCGGCGACAAGGTCTACGACGCACTGACCGACTCACGCTCGACGAATCGCGAGGCGTTCGAGCACGTCCTCGCCGGGCACGGGGTCACGCTCGCGGTGACGAACCGCGACGGCTGGAGTTACAAGATGCGCCGGGATGACAACGGGAAGCTCGGACGGAAGAAGGCCTCGGCGCTGACACCCGAGTTCACCGCCGAAGGTGCTCAAGAGATCTTCGACTACCACGCACAGAAGGGACAGGCTCATGGGAGCGCTGGACAAGATCAAGCAGTCCGACGAGCAGCAGCGGACTACGGAGATGCTGGAGACCTTGATCTCGCAGCGCGACGCCGACAGGCAGCAGATCGTGAATCTCACGAAGACCGTCGCCGACCTGACCGAGTACGTGAAGACCATGGACGAGGAGCAGGCGACGCGGCTGGATCGCCTGTCGACCTCGCAGCAGCACGAGCTTCCCTCCACGCTGCCGCTCGACGCCGAGACGAAGAGTCGGCTGAACGAGATCGAGAAGACGCTCGCAAGCGTCGCGCAGCAGCTGAGCAGCAGCGAGGTGGTGAAGCTGCCCGACGGGTTCTCGGTGACCAGGGCGGACCTGGCCGCGCACACGATGACGCGGAAGATCAGCGAGGAGCTGAAGACGACTGCCTCGGCCTCGGCTGACCTCGCCGACGCCGTGCGCAAGCGCGGCAACGTCCGCATCGACACGGACAAGCTCACCGAACACGCCGTGAAGGTACTCGATGATCGGCTGGCGAAGGCCGTCGAAGCTCCCATCCAGAGGGTCGAGGAGACTCTCGCGGGACTCGAATGGCGAGTGAGCAAGCTCGGGACCGAGAAACTCGCCAAGGTGACCGACCGTGCCCACGAAGTGGTCAGCGCTGCCCGGCGGGCCGAGCGCCGGATCGAGCAGCTTTCGGCGAAGGTCACCTGGGCAACGGTCGGGCGAATCTGCCTTGCCCTCATCCCGTTCTCCGTCGCGTTCATCATGCTCACGGGGATGGTCGGCGGGATCACGCAGATGCTCGGCCTCGGACCGCTGCTCGGATGGGCCTGGGACTCGTTCGCCGCCGCGAGTGCCTGGTGGGCGAAGGCACTCATTGCCCTCGCCGCCCTGGGCGGATGCGGTCTGTTCGGTTGGTTGCTTTGGTGGCTCGGAAAGAAGCTGTACGAGAGCTATCGTGGCTGGTAGCCAAGGAAAAAAGTGAGTGCCCCGTAGCCGAAGCTACGGGGCACTCTGAACTCAGTCGACGTCGGGGTCATCACCGAACAACTCGGCATCGGTGTCGAAGTACCCGAGAAGGTCCCGCTGCTGGCGGATCAGCTCGACGGTTGCCTTGTGCAGGGCGAGCAGGTCATGGAGGTGGGCCTCCTCATCGCTCATTTCGGGGTCGCCGATCCACCACCGAAACGACTCGGCGTGGCTGTAGGCGTTGGTCTCAGCGCTCATGATCGCTCCCTCACAGGTCCCGAAAGACGTACACGGAGATCGCGTCGGCTCGGACCACCGTGTAGTCGTATTCGAGGTCGCGGGTCCAGGCAACCCAGTTGAAGTAGCGCACAAGCTCTTCCGGCGCGTCCTGCGGGATGAGGCCGATCTCCTCGGCGAGAGTCTCGGCGTAGTCCCGGAAACTGCCCCATGTTCCGCAGAAGCGCTCTTCGAAGTCGGAAACAGACGGCAGGTCTCCAGTGCCTTCTGCGACGTAGCTGCCGGAGGCCGTCCAAGCGCACAGAGCATCGCGCTGGTGCTCGGGGACCGCGAGGAGGACGCGAGCCCACTCTGCGGCCTCCGACGGACTCATCTCGCCCGAGGCGGGGATGTTCTCGTGGTCCATGACCCACAGCTCTTCGCACCCACTGTGCACGCGATGAGCGCCGCCGTGGACGTCAGCAAGGGTGACTTCGTCGGCGGTCTCGGCATCGAACCACTCGCCGACGAGGCGAGCGTTGTTGTCGCAGGCGAGGCAGCCGATCCAAGCTCGGGGCGTGGTGTCGGTGTTCGTTCGGGTGGTCATGGCAGGTCTCCTCCGTGGTCGAGGAGAGCGGCGGGCGCGACAGGCAGTCGTGCTCGGTGAATCGACGCGCTTACGCCACGTCGCCGCTCTCAAGAGGTCTCCCGGCCACGCTCCGCGTGGCTACCCAACCAGGTGGTCTACCTCCAGTCGACGACGACGGACTCGGTCCTGAACCCCTTGCGCCCGCGCGGCTGCGGGAGAAGGGTAACCGTGGCAAGGGTGTCGATGGTCTGACGACGGAGGTCAAGTGAAGCGTCCTGGAACGCCTCGGCAGGATCATCGACGCCCAGGATCGGCGACAGCGCGCCCGCGCGCCCTTGCATGAGCCTTTCGGCTTCCAGCTCCTGAATACGCACTTCTGCGGCGTCCCGAACACGCTTGAGGTCGCGGGCCTCGATGATCTCGGCGTCGTAGTCGGCCTCGGCGCGCAGAATGCGCGCCCGCTGGTCGCTGATCGCCGAGTCGATGCCTGCCGCATGCGGCCCACCGTCCGCGAGCTCGACCATCACCGTCGCGTCCTTGCGTGCAAGACGCTTGGCGACGACCGTCATGACGAAATCGTCGATGGCGGCGCCCGAGCGGACGATGTGCCCTGCGCACTTGTACCCGCGCGGTGCCCCGGTCACCTTCCTCCCGCACACCTCGCCGGTCTCCTCGTCGACGTATCCGCACCGGTAGAGCCCGCTGCCGAGGTGCTTGCGCTTGGTCGAGCCGGATGTGTTCGTCACCCGCTCCGTGTCATCGAGGACCTGCTGCGCCTTCCACCACGTCTCATCGCTAACGATCGGCTCCCACTGCCCCCGGATCGGCTCTCCAGCGTCATCACGGAGGATCTGCGCCTTCCACATCCGGCGCCGCTTCCCATCCGCCTGAGCAAACTTCGGAGTGTACGTGCTCAGCGCCGCGTAACGCGGGTTCCGCAGGATGCCCAGCACGGTCGAGGGAGACCACGGACCGTCCTCGACGATCGGCCTAGGTTCGAGGCCCTGCTGCGCGCGGGCGGTGGCGCGCTCGACGCTCACGGTGTGCGTGTGCTTGGGCAGTGGTGTGATCCCATCGATCTGCTCGGTGCCACTGAGAGCCCGGGCGAGCGATCGCAGCGACTCAGGGTGCTCGATCCTGGTGAACAGCTCGTAGATCGCCTTCACGGCCTCGGCTTCGTGAGGGATCACCTCACCGTCGACGGCGTAGCCGAGCGGGCGCATGCCCTTCGGGGCGCGCCCCTGCATAGCGCGCTGACGCTGGGCTGCAGACTGGCGGGCACTCTTGCGTTCCATCTCGGCCCGCGCCACAGCCGCCTTGATGCGGGCATACATCCGACCGCCGTCGGTCGAAAGGTCCGCGTCGCCATTGGCCGTGACGAGGGCGAGGCCGCGCAGCTCGGCGGCGTCGATCCAGTCCTCCAGCTGTCGGGGCTGCCGAGTGAGCCTGTCGAGGTCGTAGCAGATGATCGCGCCGAACCGTCCGAGCAAATAGTCGGCGACCATGCGGTCGTAGTCCGGGCGGATGGCGCTCCTGTCGGTGGCGCTCTTCGACTGGTCCACGTAGGTCTCGACGACCTCCCAGCGCCGGAATCGTGCAAGGTTTTCGCAGTCCTCGCGCTGGCGGTCGATAGCGAGCCCGTCCATCTCGCGATCCTGTGAGATTCGGAGGTAGATGGCTGCCTTGCGGGGCGCGGTGGAACGCTCGTTCATGTAGCCAGACTACATTATGACGTAAGCTCCATCCGTAACTGATGATGTCACCATCAGTGTGCACAGTGGTAGAGTTGCACCATCTGACCAAACGCACAAGACGCCCCAGGAGACACCCATGCCGCAGCTGACACTCAGCTTCCCCGACCTTGCCGAGCACGCAAGCCGAGTCCACCCCGAGCTTAGGACGCTCGTTCAGGAATTCGCCGAGACCGACCGCGCCCGGTTCACAGAGTCAGCGTCACTGTGTGAGATGTGGATTGACCCCGAATTCAAGAAACTACTCAACACTCTTCAACTCGATGGCCGGCTGCCTAACATCGATACAAACATCGACGCCAACAATGATTTCAAGCGCGTCTTGACGTTTACGTTGCCGGAGGGCGGCGAGACTACGGATGTACGCGATATCATCCAGCATGCATGGGCGGCAACGGTCGACACATACGCGGGCGCTCTCTACCACCGAGCGAAAGAGATCGCGGCAGGAAACTCGAACTCGAGCTGGACCCCCGACCAAGCCACGAGCGCCCCCACTCTCTAGAGCGTAGGTCCACGTCAGGGCCTATTTCTGGCTCTTCGCAGATGAGGGTGTAGCTGCGGAGTGTGGGGTGGGCGCGTCGGTGCCGGGATAGACGTCGAGGTCTCCCGATGATGGAAGTTCTCACGCTCGCCATCAGGAAGACCTCGACGTGCCCAACGCTACCTTCGACAGCCCCGATTTGACGACCTTCGCGCGCCTGGACGAACTCGGTCTGGTCGCCGTCGGTCAACGCCTCTCGGCCGAGCGGGCGGTGCTCGAGTGTCGACTCGCGGAGGAAGATCCGTGGTGCCGCGCCTGCGGGGCGAGGTCGACCTCGCGCGGCACGATCACTCGTCGCCTCGCTCACCAGCCGTTCGGCCACCGCCCCACGACCCTGCTGGTGCGGATCCGGCGCTACCGGTGTGATCACTGCGGCAACCGCTGGCGAGAGGACACCACCGCCGCCGCGCCCGAGCGGGCGAAACTCTCCCGCGGCGGGATGCGGTGGGCACTGGAAGCCCTGGTCATCGATCACCTCACGATCGCAAGGATCGCCGCCGGGCTCGGGGTTGCCTGGCACACCGCCAACGACGCCGTCCTGGCCGAGGGCCAGCAGCTGCTGATCGATGACCCAGCCCGCTTCGACGCCGTCCGCGTGATCGGTGTTGACGAGCACCTCTGGCGCCACACCCGGCGCGGCGACAAGTACGTCACCGTGATCATCGACCTCACCCCAGCCAGGGACAAGACCGGCCCGGCGAGGCTGCTGGACATGATCCCCGGCCGCTCCAAAGCAGCGTTCAAGGCCTGGCTCAAGGCCCTCCCCAAGGCATGGAAGGACCGCATCGAGGTAGTGGCGATGGACGGGTTCACCGGATACAAGACCGCCGCCGGCGAGGCCCTCCCAGGCGCGGTCGCGGTCATGGATCCCTTCCACGTCGTCCGCCTCGCCGGAGACGCACTGGAACGACTGCCGACGACGCGTCCAGCAGCAGCTCCACAAGCGCAGGGGCCGCAAGGACGACCCCCTCTACAAGACTCGCCGCACCCTCCACACCGGCACCAAGCTGCTGACCGACCGCCAATGCCAGCGCCTCAGCAGCCTGTTCGAGCGAGAGAAGCACGTTGCGGTCGAGGTGACCTGGGAGATCTACCAGGCGATGGTCGCCGCCTACCGAGAACCCGACCGGGCGAAAGCGGCTCTTCGCAGATGAGGGTGTAGCGGTCGGTGGCGGGGTGGGCGCGTCGGTGCGGGGATAGACGTCGAGGTCTCCCGATGATGGAAGTTCTGACGCTCGCCATCTGGAAGACCTCGACATGCCCCACGCTACCTTCTCGTCCCCTGATCTCGATGCCTTCTGCGGCCTGGACGGGCTCGGCCTCACAGCCACCGGCCAGCGCATCGAGACGGGCCAGGCAGTTCTGGAGTGCCGGGTCCTCGCGGACGATCAGTGGTGCCATCGCTGCGGCCAGGCCGGAGTTCCTCGCGGCACGGTCCTCAGGACGATCGTGCACGTCCCCCTCGGCTGGCGACCGACGATGCTGCAGGTCAGAGTGCGTCGCTACCGCTGCCCGGACTGCTGCACCGTGTGGCGTCAGGACACCACAGCCGCTGCCGCGTCCCGCACGAAGCTGTCGCGCGACGCGGTCTTCTGGGCACTCAAGAGCGTGGTCATCGACCGGATGTCGATCGCGCGGGTCGCCGAGAACCTCGGCACCGCCTGGCACACCGTGAACGACGCTGTCCTCGAAGCCGGCTCCGAGCTCCTGATCAACGATCCTGCCCGGTTCGAGGGGGTCCGGGTCCTCGGCGTGGACGAGCACGTCTGGTCCCACACCAGAGGCGGTAACAAGTACGTCACCGTGATCATCGACCTGACCCCGGTCCGCGATGGCACCGGAGCCTCGAGGCTGCTGGACATGGTCCCCGGCCGTTCGAAGAAGGTGCTCAAGACCTGGCTCGACCAGCAGGAACAGGGCTTCCGCGACCGGATCGAGACCGTGGCGATGGACGGGTTCACCGGTTTCAAGACCGCCGCTGCGGAAGAGATCCCGCAGGCCGTCGCGGTGATGGATCCGTTCCACGTCGTCGCCCTGGCCGGTGACGCACTGGACCGCTGCCGGCAACGGATCCAGCAGACCACCTGCGGGCATCGTGGCCGATCCGGGGATCCTCTCTACGGGATCCGCCGAGTCCTCCGCACCGGCGCAGACCTCCTGACCGATCGCCAGTGCGGCCGCCTGAGCAGCGTGTTCGCCGCAGACGAGCACGCCGCAGTGGAGGCGACCTGGGGCATCTACCAGCGGATCGTCCAGGCATACCGCAATCCCGATCGCGTTGCCGCCAAGCAGCAACTCACCGCCGTGATCCAGGACCTCGCCGGCAACGTTCCAGCCTCGCTGACCGAGGTCATCACGCTCGGCCGCACTCTGAAACGCCGGGCCGGGGACGTGCTGGCCTACTTCGACCGGCCCGGCACCAGCAACGGCCCAACAGAGGCTATCAATGGCCGCCTCGAGCACCTCCGTGGCACCGCGCTGGGCTTCCGCAACCTCGCCCACTACATCCTCCGATCCCTCCTCGACACCGGCGGATTCAGACCCCTGCTACACCGTCAAATGCGATGAGCCGCATAGGCTCTTCGCAGTTGACGGTGTAGTCGGGGGTGGGCGGCTGGTTCGTGGATAGACGTCGAGGTCTTCCAAGATGGAAGTTCCTACACTGCTCATCCGCCGGAAGACCTCGACTTGCACCACGCTACCTTCGCCGCGCCCGACCTGACCACGTTCTGCCGTCTCGACGAGCTCGGCCTCGAGGCCGTTGGGCAGCGTCTCGAGCCAGATCGGGCGGTGATCGAGTGCCGCGTCGTCGAGGACGACCCGTGGTGTCGGAAGTGCGGCGCCGAGGGCGCGCCACGGGACACGGTGACGCGCCCGCTGGCGCATGAACCGTTCGGGCACCGGCCGACGACGCTGCTAATCCGGGTGCGCCGCTACCGGTGCGTGTCCTGCCGCCGCACCTGGCGGCAGGACACGTCGAAGGCGGCCGCGCCCCGGGCGAAGATCTCCCGCGGCGGGATCGGGTGGGCACTCACTGCGATCGTGGTCGACCACCTCACCGTCTCGCGCGCCGCCGCCGGTCTCGGGGTGTCGTGGCACACCGCGAACACCGCGATCCTCGCCGAAGGCAAGCGGCGCCTCATCGACGACCCGGCCCGGTTCGACGGGGTCACCACGATCGGCGTCGACGAGCACGTCTGGCGACACACCCGATTCGGCGACAAGTACGTCACCGTGATCATCGACCTCACGCCCGCCCGCGAGAAGACCGGCCCCGCGCGCTTGCTGGACATGATCGAAGGCCGCTCCAAGTCCGTCTTCAAGCAGTGGCGCGACGGGATCGAGGTGGTCGCGATGGACGGGTTCAGCGGGTTCAAGACCGCCGCCGCGGAAGAGCTCCCCGACGCGGTTGCGGTGATGGACCCATTCCATGCCGTCCGTCTCGCTGGCGACGCGCTGGATGCCTGCCGGCGCCGGGTCCAGCAGGACACCACCGGGCACCGCGGGATGAAGGGCGACCCGCTCTACAAGGCCCGCCGCACCCTCCACACCGGCGCGAGCCTGCTCACCGACAAGCAGCGGGCACGCCTGGACGCGGTGTTCGCGAGCGAGGAGCATGTCGAGGTCGAGGCGACCTGGGGCATCTACCAGCGCATCGTCGCCGCCTACCGGGAACCCGACAAGAAGAAGGCCAGGCAGGCCATGCAGGCGGTGATCGCCACGATCACCACCGGGGTTCCCGCGGCGCTCGTGGAGATCCGCAAGCTCGGCCGCACCATGAAGCAACGCGCCGCCGACATCCTCGCGTTCTTCGACCGGCCCGGCACCAGCAACGGCCCGACCGAGGCGATCAACGGCCGCCTCGAACACCTCCGCGGCTCCGCGCTCGGCTTCCGCAACCTCACCCACTACATCGCCAGGTCGCTGCTCGAAGCCGGAGGGTTCAGACCTCACCTACACCCTTGATTCCGAAGAGCCGCGAAAGCCAAAGCGAAGATGGAGAAGCTCATCACCGCGCTGAGCAAGCGCGTCCCGGACGCCTTGCCCGAGCTGGCCAAGCTCGGCCGAACACTGACGAAACGGGCTCTTCACAGATGAGGGTGTAGCGCGTAGTCAAGGATCGAACGGCGTGGCGCTGCCCGGGTAGGCATCGAGGCCTTCCGATGATGGAAGTTCTCACACTGCCCATCTGGAAGACCTCGACGTGCCTGACGCTACCTTCACCGACCCTGACCTGACCATGTTCTGCCGCTTGAATGAGCTCGGCCTTGAGGCCACCGGTCAGCGCCTCGAGCCCGCCGGTGCGGTCCTGGCCTGTCGAGTCGTCGAACCCGACCGCTGGTGCCGACGCTGTGGCTGTGAAGGAACCGCGCGCGGCACGGTTGTCCGCCGGCTGGCCCACGAGCCGTTGGGGTGGCGTCCGACGACGTTGGAGGTCACGGTCCGCCGCTACCGGTGCACCGGCTGCGGCCACGTGTGGCGCCAAGACACGTCTTTGGCGGCCGAGCCACGCGCGAAGCTCTCCCGGCGAGGGCTGGCGTGGGCGCTGGAGGGCATCGTCATCGCCCACCTGACGGTCGCGCGGGTCGCTGAGGGGCTCGGGGTTGCGTGGAACACCGCCAACGATGCCGTCCTGGCCCAGGGCACACGCGTCCTGATCGAGGACCCGAACCGCTTCGACGGCGTCCGCGTGCTCGGCGTCGACGAGCACGTCTGGCGGCTCCAAGCGAGTCTTCAAGGAGTGGCTCGCCGCTCGCCCTCAGGCATGGCGTGAGGCCATCGAAGTCGTCGCGATGGATGGCTTCACCGGGTTCAAGAGCGCCACCGCCGAGGAACTGCCCGACGCGGCTGCGGTGATGGATCCCTTCCACGTCGTGCGCCTTGCCGGTGATGCCCTCGACCAGTGCCGACGCCGAGTCCAGCAGGAACTGCACGGGCACCGCGGCCGCAAAGACGACCCGCTCTACCGTGCGCGTAGAACGTTGCACACCGGCGCGGGCCTGCTCACCGACAAGCAGCAGACCCGCCTGCAGGAGCTGTTCGTGCTCGAGGAGCACGTGCCCGTCGAGGCGACCTGGGGGATCTACCAGCGGATGATCGCGGCCTACCGCGAGAAGGACCGATCCCTCGGCCGCGCGGCGATGGAGGCGCTCATCGACGCCGTCAGCCAAGACGTCCCCGCCGGGCTGGACGAGTTGCGCAAGCTCGGTCGGACCCTGAAGGCTCGCGCCACCGACGTGCTGGCCTACTTCGAGCGGCCTGGCACCAGCAATGGCCCCACAGAGGCGATCAACGGACGCCTGGAGCACCTGCGCGGCTCGGCCCTGGGCTTCCGCAACCTGACCAACTACATCGCCAGATCCCTGCTCGAGTCCGGCGGATTCAGACCTCAACTACACCCTCATCTGTGAAGAGCCGCTTTAGACATCCCTCATCGTCACGGACCACTATGAACGATGTCCCGACTCACCTATGAACGATGTCCTGAACCTACACACCTTCAGCTCCACCAATATGTTCAGGCAATGTGTTTCAGCAATAGCCTCCGGGCTCGTCGATGTGGCCGGTGGCGAGGATTTCGCCGGTGTGCCGGCCGTCGCGGGTCAGCTGACGGCGTGAGGCGATGACCCGTTCTCGGACCGGGCGCGGCCCTCGCCGCCACGCGATTCTATGGCCTGCCCAGCCTCTGACCGATGTCTCGACTCATCCGTCCCGGTGGACCTAGGGAGTCGAGCCCTAGGTCCACCCGAGATGGATAAGACATCGCTCAGGCTCTCACGGCGTCGCGCTACCTTGGGGACTTAGGCCCAGTCCTTGTGCGGCGACGTGCCGCCGATACCGGCGTTGAACGTATTCGTCGGATCGAGCTCCTTGAAGTGCTCTTCCATGGACTCCGGCAGCTTGTAGATGCGACCGTAGTTGTGCTCGGCGGGCAGCTTCGCGCCGCGCTCCTCCAGCAGGTGCTGGATGCGGTCGTGCAGCGCCTCGGGATCCACGCCCTGCTTGGCGACATAGTCCTGGTGCATCACATGGCAGAAGAAGTGCCCGTAATACGCCTTGACCTCAAGCTGGTCGTCGATCTCCTCCGGCAGCACCTCGAGCCAGTTCCAATCGTCGCGACGCAGGGCCACATCGATGGGGATGAGCCCTGCGATGTGCCGGCGCTTCAACGCGGCGTAGCGAGTGGCGGCACTGGCCGCGCCGAACCGGTTGAGCGACGCGCTCTTTTCTTCATCAGACGTGCAGATGAAGAACTCACCAGTGTGCTCGGGCTCTGCGAAGAACTCCTTGAGCATCTTCTCGCTCGCGGCCTTCTGCGACTCGCTGACGGTGAGCAGCAGGTGATGCTCGAAACGGTTGCGGTACTCCATCATGCGCTTGGGCAGCTGGTTGGGCAGCACGCTGAACATGGCTTGCGATACCGTGTCGGCGAAGGTCGGACCAATGCCGGGAATCTTCGAGAACAAGCCGTTGGCCCACGTCTTGAACGAGAACATGCGCGTCTGCAGCGCTGGACTCATGAACTTCAGGAAGACGAAGGTGTCTTTGCCGTACTTCTCGGCCAAGTCGAAGGCACTGCGGCCCATGTACTCACCAGAGATAGGCAGCGGCATGTCGGCTTCGAGGAACAACCGACGGATCTCTTCGAGCTCGTGCGTGTTGTTCGTGCCGATGTAAAGCACGGTCGGGTGCACTTCGCGAGGGAAGGTGCGGGTGCGCACCGCGAACACCATCAGCTTGCCGGCCGAGCCGGAAGCCTCGAACAGGTACTCGGGGTTCGCATTGTAGCGAGCAGGCGAAGGCACGATCTTGCGCAAGTGCTCGGCGTACTCGGTCTCGTTCGAGTCTTCGGGAGCTGGGGTGACATCCTCGGGAGACCACTCGCCGCGCTGTAGACGGTCGAGTGCGACCTCAGGGTCGTCTCCGAGCGAGATGCCCAGGTGATTGACCAGCTCGACCTTGCCGTCGTCGTTGACGCGGGCGAAGATCGCTTCGCGCGTGAATGCCGGACCCTTGCGAATCTGGCTGCCGCCCGAGTTGTTCGCGATGCCGCCGATGACCGAGGCGCCGATTGATGTCGACCCGATCACCGAGTGCGGCTCGCGCTGGTGCTTGGCGAGCGCGTCGGTCAGGTGTGTCAGCGGGGTGCCCGCGAGCGAGATCGCCTCGCGCGCGTCGTTGATGAGGTGCACCTCATCGATGCGGTGAGTCGAGATGATCACAATGGGGCGATCGTAGTCTTGGAAGCCGGGGCCGGATCCACCAGTCAGGCCCGTGTTCGATGCCTGCGGGATGACGATGAGGTTGTTGTCGACGGATACCTGCAGCGCCCGCCACATCTCGACCAGCGTGCCGGGGCGCACCACGGCGAAGACTGGTCCTCCGCCGAATCGATAGCCTTTGCTGAATGGCATCGTGGCACGCTCAGAGGTCAGTACATGTTCGTCGCCGACGATTCTCTTGAACGCATCGATCGCTTCGTGCGAAGTCGTGGTGGTCTGTCCTGGTTGCGTCATCTCTAAGCTTCCTATATTCAGTTGCATCACAAGTGCGTCATGATGCTGAGGGGATGTCGCCTTGATCCGAGCTAGTCCGCGGTCGTTCATTTTTTGATGGGCGGGGAAACGAGCCAGGGGGACGACGTCTGCGACCGTCTGCCCGGAAGCTCGCTACGGCGTCCAAGGAGTGTGCGTGTGCGTATGCATGTGCATACGCGCATCCTCATTGTACAAGATGCGCATCAGATAGTTTCGGACCGCGGTACTTTCGGACTCCGGTAGGTTCGGACCGCGATAGTTCGGACCGCGATAGTTCGGACCGCGATGTCGGCCACTGCCCTCACCCCATAGATCGACGCAGCAATCAGACTCGCCTAGCGCCGCTTGAACCGTCCCAGGTTTGGTGGCTCTTCACAGATGAGGGTGTAGCGCGTAGTCAAGGATCGAACGGCGTGGCGCTGCCCGGGTAGGCCCCTCCTTCATGTCCCGCCTAATAGGCCAGATCGGCGTCAGGCCATCCTGCGGACTGAAGTCAGGAGTTTCGTCAAGTGGCAATGCTTCGCCCGCGTGGCTGAGTCGCCCAGTCGACTCATCGAACCACACCGGATAGAACATATCTTTACGGTCAGCTCGAAGCGAGTCGTCGCCCGACCGCAAGAGCCCCTTCCATCGAGGCCTCTGCAGTTCCCCTTCAGCATCGGCCATGTCTCGATGCGTCAGAAGGTCGTCATCGACCGAACCGATTCGCGCGTCAGGACCAAATACAAAGAACGCATACTCTTCGACCCTCGAAAGATATCCCTGAGTAACGCCTTTAGGGTTGTTGACAATTGTGACGAGTTGCCGCGTAGATTCCGGGAAGAGCTGATCTAGCAACACGCCCAAACGGTTTACTTCATGCTCATCGATAGTTGCCACAAGAGTAGCATCGCTACGCATGAGCTCCCGACAGATCTTCAACCGTCGCTCCATGAACGCCAGCCATTTCGAGTGTCGATAGTCGTCATCACTCGCGACGTAATCGTTGTCGTACTTCCAGTCCCTCGCCCCGGTGTTGTACGGCGGGTCGATGTAGATGGCGTCGATGGAATGCCGGTGCGTATAGGTCAGCATCTCCAGCGCGTGGTAGTTCTCAGCGTTGACGACCGTGTGGAACGGCTTGTCGCCGCCCCGCTCAACCCTGCCTGTCTCCACCAGGCCGGGGTAGATGCGATCCCGGAACTCCGCGACGACCACCACGTCGTCGGCAAGCACTGCCCGAGTCTCGGGTTCTTCGACGTCGAGCTCCGCGAGATGAGCCACACGCTGCCCGTCGACGCACTCGATCCGAGTTGTCCGCCACAGCCGTTGGTCACCTGCCTTTGTCCCCCCTCGCGGAGGCAGCACCCGCACCTTGTCGCCGCGACGGACGACCCTGCCGGGCAGCTCGACAGCCTCAGGCTGATGCTGCTCAAAGACGAGCCCGAAGGTGCGACGCTTGGTCAGCGCAGCGACCTCGGCTTCCAGGTCAGTACCAAGTTGCGCGTCCGCCTTGCGCACCTGCCGCAGCAGTTCCGTCAGTCTCGACACGGATAGGGCTCCTTCGTCATCATCCGTAGCGCGTCCGGGCTATTTCTTACTTCCAGACGTAAGTCCCGTCCGGAACTCCACGACGTCGCCGTCCTTCATGATGTATTCCTTGCCTTCGATACGTGCCTTGCCGGCGGCCTTGGCGGCAGCGGTTGACCCGGCAGCGACCAGGTCTTCGAAACCAATGATTTCGGCCTTGATGAATCCTCGCTGGAAGTCGGTGTGGATGACTCCGGCTGCCTGAGGCGCGGTGGCCCCCTGCGGGATCGTCCAGGCACGTGATTCCTTCGGGCCTGCCGTCAAATAAGTCTGCAGCCCCAAGGTGTTGAACCCGACGCGGGCCAACTGATCCAGGCCGGACTCCTCATAGCCGGCGTCGGCCAGCATCTCCGCGGCTTCGTCCTCTTCGAGTTCGACCAGGTCGGATTCGAACTGGGCATCCAGGAAGATCGCCTCGGCCGGAGCCACGAGTTCACTCAGTCGGGTGCGCAGGGCCTCGTCGGCGAGGGCTTCTTCGTCCATGTTGAAGACGTAGATGAATGGCTTGGTGGTCAT
This sequence comes from Arthrobacter sp. AOP36-A1-22, assembly GCF_052377615.1. Lineage (NCBI taxonomy): Bacteria > Bacillati > Actinomycetota > Actinomycetes > Micrococcales > Micrococcaceae > Arthrobacter > Arthrobacter sp. AOP36-A1-22. The sequence continues at coordinate 87,624 of NZ_JBQSWX010000006.1, read as the reverse complement.
GAGCTGCAGCGAAGCGATCTCGGCGAGATCGAGCTTGGCTGCTGCGGCGCCGGCGTAGAGCGTGGTGCCCGTTTCCAGCACTTCCTGCGCCGTCTTGATGGCTGCCAGCAACGAGGCGTCGGCCTTCTTGGCCTTGACTTCCTTCTCCAGCCGCGGCAGCTGGTTTTCAATCGTCTGCATGTCGGCCAGGATCAGCTCCGTGGCGACGGTGTCGATGTCTCCGGCGGGGTCGATTTCTCCGTTGACGTGGACCACGTCAGGATCAGCAAACGCCCGGGTGACCTGGCAGATGGCGTCTGCTTCGCGGATGTTGGCCAGGAACTTATTGCCCAGCCCCTCCCCCTCGGAGGCGCCCTTGACGATTCCGGCGATGTCCACGAACGACACCGTTGCCGGCAGGATGCGCTCGGATCCGAAGATCCCGGCGAGGACCTTCAGCCGCTCATCCGGCAGGGGGACGACGCCGACGTTGGGCTCGATCGTGGCGAACGGGTAGTTCGCCGCGAGAACCTGCGCGCGGGTCAGTGCATTGAACATGGTTGACTTGCCGACATTGGGCAGTCCGACGATTCCGATAGTAAGTGCCACGGGAGACAACTCTACCTGCCGCAATGTGTCGGCGCGGACTGGCACAGTGGACCCATGGACGCTTTTGCATGGGTTGTGTCGACTCTCACGTTGTTATTGGGCCTGGTTCTCGGGGCTTTCGGCCTCTGGATGCTCGGGCTCAGGGACCGTTTTTCCGTCCTCAATCACGAGAACCGCACGGCCACGCAGGAACTCGCCACCGCCGAATCGGCGTTGGCGACCGCACACAGCCACATTGATTCGCTCCAGTCCCGGCAGGACGCTGAACGCCAACGCGACGGCGACGAACGGAAGGTGCTGCAGGTGTTGGCTCCCGTGGCGGAGAAGCTCCAGCAGGTCCAGCAGCAGGTGACGGTCCTCGAACGTGACCGGGTCGAGCAATACGGCCAGCTCAGCCAGCAGTTGAACATGGCAGCCGAGCAAGACGCCGCCATTTTGAGGACGACGTCGTCACTGGCCGGGGCCTTGCGCAACACGTCGGCGCGGGGCACCTGGGGCGAGGTCCAGCTACGCCGGGTGGTGGAAGCAGCGGGGATGCTGTCCCGGGTGGATTTCAACGAGCAGGTCACCACGTCCGACGGCAAGCGCCCCGACATGGTCATCACCCTGCCCGGCGGCAAATCCGTCGTTGTCGATTCAAAGGTCCCGCTCAATTCCTACCTATTGGCCCAGGAGATTGATCTCCTGGCGGAACCGTCACGGGAGGCCGAACGGCGGACGCTGCTCGAAGCCCATGCCAAGGCCCTGCGGGCGCATGTCGACGATCTGGGGTCGAAGGCCTATTGGGAATCCCTGGCCGCCAGCCCTGAATTGGTGGTCTGCTTCCTACCGGCGGAATCCTTCCTCGCCGCAGCAGTCACCAGTGATCCGGAGCTCCTCGATCATGCGTTCTCCAAGAACGTCGCCCTGGCCGCACCGGCCACGTTGCTCTCCATCCTCAAGGGCTTGTCCTTCGCCTGGCGCCAGGAATTGCTCACGGAAAACGCCAGGGCCCTCTTCGACGAATCCAAGGACCTTTACAACCGCTTGGGCACGTTGGGATCCCATGTGACGAAGTTGGGATCCTCGCTGAAGTCCAGCGTTGAACGCTACAACTCGTTCGTCGGAACCCTTGAGTCCAGGGTCCTGCCCTCGGTACGTCGGATCCAGAACCTGGACCCGGGCCATGGGTTGTCCTCCACCGATGGAGCCGGGCTGTCCGTGCCGCCCCTGGAGTCCACTCCCCGGGTCCTCAGTGCCAGTGAGCTCCTGCAGGCCGAGCGGCCCACGCAGGAGCAGCCCGCGGAACCACGCAGCGGGGCAGGTGCTTAGACGGCAGGATCCGATGCCGCACGCCGGGCCCCGTGGGGGGAATCGTCCACAATGTTGCGTACGGTGGATTTCCGCCTAATCGCACGGCGGCCGGGGCCGGTCGCATCGAGCGCCTATTTCCCCGGGACGTTCCCAGGATCCCCGGCAGGTCCGTCGAAGTCCGCCATCGGTACCTTCGAGCGGGTTGGTCCATTGGATGAGGGCGGCACCCCGCTCCGGGTCCGCCACTTCCGTACCGGCCGCATCGAAGACGTGCGCCTTGGTGCCGTTCGATGCGGTCATGACGTGCTTCTCGTGCGGCGCAGGTACGCCTAGTTCGCGGTTCCGTGCCCGCCAAGTCCGGTCGAGGTGTCGCCGGCTTCCTTGAGCTTGGCCCGCAGTTCCTTGGGCAGCGAGAAGATGATGTCCTCCTGCGCGGTGACGATCTCCTCGACGGGACCGAACCCGTAATCGGCGAGTAGTTCGAGCACCTCGTAGACGAGGACTTCGGGAACCGAGGCGCCCGAAGAGATCCCCACGCTGGAGATGCCTTCGAACCATGCCTCGTCGATCTCATGGGCGAAGTCGACCCGGTGGGCGTATTTGGCCCCGTATTCAAGGGCGACCTCGACCAGACGCACGGAGTTGGAGGAGTTGGACGAGCCAACGACGATCACCAGTTCCGCCTCGGGGGCGATCTTCTTGATCGCCGTCTGGCGGTTGGAGGTGGCATAGCAGATATCGTCACTGGGCGGATCCTGGAGTTTCGGGAACCGCTCGCGCAGGATATCCACCATTTCCAGCGTCTCGTCGACCGACAAGGTCGTCTGCGAGAGCCAGATCAGGTGCTCCGGATCCTCGACTTCGACGGTACGGGCCTCCGCCGGGTTGTTCACGATCGTGATGCTCTCCGGGGCCTCCCCGTAGGTCCCTTCGACCTCTTCGTGGTCGGCATGGCCGATGAGCAGGATGTGGTTCTTGGCCTTGGCGAACCGGACGGCTTCGCGGTGGACCTTGGTGACCAGGGGGCAGGTCGCGTCGATGGTCCGCAGATTGCGGTCTTCGGCGGACTGGACGACGGCGGGGCTCACCCCGTGGGCCGAGAACACGACGAGCGCGCCTTCGGGGACCTCGTCGGTCTCCTCGACGAAGATGGCTCCGCGTTCCTCCAATGTGGACACGACGTGGACGTTGTGCACGATCTGTTTACGGACATACACCGGGGCCCCATAATGTTCCAGGGCCTTTTCCACGGCGATCACCGCCCGATCAACGCCGGCGCAATAACCCCGCGGGGCGGCCAGAAGGACCCTCTTGGGTCCCTCAACGGGGGCAACGGCGGCTACCTCCTCGGGCGAACGACGACGACGGGGCACCTGTGGCATGGGCACGGAAACCGGGGCGGCAGAACTGATGGACATGCCATCCATGCTATCCGTTCCTGCCACGACCCACGAGGAGCCGGATCACAACCCCGCCAATCAGGACCACTACCCCACCCACCAGTGAGGCCGTTCCGACGCCCTGCACCTGCTCCGCCAGCCCGGTCATGATCCGGGATCCGGCCACCGCGCCCAGCCCCTCCGAGGCCTGGACCGCGCCGTCCGGGGCGAGACGCTCCGCCAGGATCAACAGGGCCGCCGACCAGAGGCAGACGACCGCTCCTCCCAGGGCGACGACCCCTCCCCGGGACCGGGGCCGGGCCAGCACCAGTCCGGCTAATGCCAGGATCGCCGAGCCAACGGCGGCCCATCCCCAGGAACCAGCCAGCCATACCGTCGTGGCCACCCGTTGCGCCACCGTCGGATCGGCGGACGGGAGATCCAGGGGAACGGAGGCAGTGATGTCCTGGCCCAGCGAATCGATCACCAGCCCCAGCCCCACCCCGGGGGCCGCCTCCTTGAGGCCCTCGACGCCGAGATCGACCACGGGGCCGAGTTCAAGGGTGGCCGGCGCCGTTTCCGCCGCGCCGTTCCGCACCGCGGAGAGCCGATCCACATAGGCCTGTCGGGATTCATCGATGCTTTCAAGCCAGGCCGGCTCGAAACCTTCACTGTCCAGCACCACCTCCACGGCCCGTGCACTGGCCTTGTTCAGCGGCTCGACCAACATCTCGGGTACTTCGATGCTGCCGGGAAGGGCCTCGTGGATTCCATCGATCATCACCTGCGGCAGTGCGTCCCTGACGTCCTGGTCTGTGGGGAGGCCCCCGGCGATCTCACGGGCCGGTCCGGCGGTGTGTGCGATTCGATCGATGGAGGATCCGGTGACGGCCCCGCCAGCCAGAAGCGCCGACAGGATCATGAGCACCACGGGTCCGATGGAGCGCACGGCCTCCCCTTCCCGGATGGTTTGCCTCGGCACGCCCGGCCGGGCGTACGCCATTTATCCCAGCCTACTGGTATGCATGTACATGGGCCCGGACGACTGCCGGAGCCGCAACGAGACCGGGGAGCAAGAGCCGTGGAGAACCCGAACCCGTCCGCCGCCGCGGGACGGCAGCCCGATGGCGGAGCCATCTTGCCCCCGATGGCCGGTGACACCAGCCCCGACGCCCCCTGGCCGCTGCGGGTCTTCTCCGAAAAGCTCAAGCAGCATGTCGAACGGGCGCCGGCGGCCTGGATCGAAGGCCAGCTCCTCGAAGCCAATGTCCGCAACGGCCACGCCTATCTGACCATGCGCGATGTCGACGTCGAATATTCACTCTCGGTCAACGTCTGGTCCTCGGTGATGCGCCGGCTGGAGACCAAACCCGAGGTCGGCTCCCGGGTGGTGGCCCGGGTGGCCCCGAACCTTTATCTGAAGACCGGCCGCCTGTCGATGATCGCCTCGGACGTGCGGCCCGTCGGGTTGGGCGATCTGCTCGCCCGGCTCGAACGGCTGCGCCATGCCCTGGCCGGAGAGGGACTCTTCGACCCGTCCCGGAAACTCCGGCTTCCGCTGCTACCGCAACGGATCGGTTTGATCACAGGGCGTGACTCGGACGCGGAAAAGGACGTCATCCGCAATTCCACGCTGCGCTGGCCGGCCGTGGACTTCACGGTTCGCAACACCGCGGTGCAGGGGGTCAATGCCGTTCCCGAAGTCATCGCCGCGCTCTGGGAGCTCGATGCCGACCCGGAGGTCGATCTGATTGTCATCGCCCGCGGTGGCGGTGCGCTGGAGGATCTATTGCCCTTCAGCGCCGAGGAACTCGTCCGTGCGGTCGCCGCGGCGACGACGCCTGTGGTCAGCGCGATCGGACACGAAGCCGATCGGCCGATCCTCGACGACGTGGCCGATTTGCGGGCCTCCACGCCCACGGACGCCGCCAAGCGGATCGTCCCGGATCTGGCCGAGGAGTTGCAGGGGATCGAGCAGGCCCGGCAGCGGCTGGACCGCTCGGTGGTGTTGTTCCTGGACCGTGCGTCCCACCAGCTCGAATCCCTGCGTACCCGGCCGGTCCTTTCCCATCCGGAGGGCATGGTGCAGGTCAGGAGCGAGGACCTGGAGCGTCTGCGTGAAAGATCGCATCGTTCCATCGATACGTTGGTGCGGCGCGGGCGTGATGCCGTGGCGCATCTGCGGGCCCAGGTCAGGGCACTGTCACCGCAACAGACCCTGGACCGGGGGTATGCGGTCGTCCAGACAGCCCACGGTGCCGTGGTCCGCTCCCCCGCCGATGCTCCCCCCGACACCGAGCTGGCCATCCGGCTGGCCCGGGGGAAACTCACCGCCGTCGTCCTGTCGGGGCAGGACGACGACCAGGACACGATGCACGACAGGAAGGCACCACAATGACAGAGACGGACTCCACCGGCGATATCGCAGCGCTGAGCTACGAACAGGCCCGTGAGGAACTGGTGGCCGTGGTGGCCCAGCTCGAAGCAGGCGGGGCCAGCCTCGAGCAGTCGTTGGCCCTCTGGGAGCGTGGCGAGGCGCTGGCCGCCCGCTGTGAGGCCTGGCTCGAAGGCGCCCGGGAACGCCTGGACGCCGCCCGCAACCGGGCCGGTCGTGGCGACGCCGAGGAGACGGCGGGCAGCTGATCGGCTCAGCCGACGTCCTTGGACTCCTTGAGCCGGAGACGTTCGGCGTCCACATCGAAGCGGGCGGCAGGCCATTGCGGGTCCATCCCCGCCAGGGTCTCGAGCAGCAGATGCTGCACGGCCACCCGGGCATACCATTTGCGGTTGGCCGGCACGACGTACCACGGGGCATGATCCGCATCGGTTTCCTCGATGACCCGCTGGTAGGCCTGCATGTACTCCTCCCAGAGGAGCCGGTCATCGATGTCGTCGGGGGCGAACTTCCAGTATTTGTCCTTGCGGTCCAGTCGCTTCGCCAAACGCTGGTACTGCTCCTGCGGTGAAATATGGAGCATGACCTTGATGATGCGAGTGCCTTCAGCGGCGATGCGTTCCTCGAACTCGCGGATCGCCCCGTAACGCCGTTCGATTTCCTCGTCGGTGGCCAAGGACCTCACCCGTCCGATGAGCACGTCCTCGTAATGCGATCTGTCGAAGACCCCGATCATGCCCGCATGCGGCAGACGGCGTTCGATCCGCCACAGGAAGTCGTGGCGTTTCTCGGCCGCCGTCGGCGCCTTGAACGATTGCAGCTCCACCCCCTGCGGGTCCACGGATCCGATGACGTGGCGCACGATCCCGCCCTTGCCGGCGGTGTCCATGGCCTGCAGGACCAACAACACCCGTTCGGTGGCGTCGCCGCCGATCGCCTGCGCGTAGAGGCGTTCCTGCAGGTCGTCGAGGCGTTCATCGGCGGCGGCCAACGCCTTCCGCCCGTCCTTCTTGCTCCCGGGGAAGCCGGGTTTCGCCCCGGGGTCGGCATCCTGCAGGGAGAAGCCCCGGCCGGCCCGCAACAGGGCCGATAGCGGGTGGGTGACCCCGAAGGAGGCCCCCGGGAAACCCTGGGATTTCTTGTGCTTCTTGCCCATATGAGGCCCCTTAGCGGTTCGCTCGTCCGGCGGCACCTCCACCGTGCGGTCCACTATGCCATCCGGGGCCCTGCGCGGATAGCGACGGGAGCACGGCGGTGGGGCGGAACCGGCTCAGCGGCGGATGTCATCCAGGAACTCGGCGATCCGTCCGATGGCCTCCTCCAGGTCAGGCACCGACGGCAGGGTGACCAGCCGAAAATGGTCGGAGGTGATCCAGTTGAAGGCCCGCCCGTGGGAGATGAGGATCTTCTGCTGTTTGAGCAGATCCAGGGCGAACTGCTCGTCGTTGTCGAAACGGAAGACCTCCCGGTCCAGTTTCGGGAACAGGTACATCGCTCCCTGGGCCTGCTGGACCGAGACGCCGTCGATCTCGTTGAGCAACCGGTAGGCGGTGTCGCGCTGTTCCTTGAGCCGGCCTCCGGGCAGCAGGAAGTCGTTGATCGACTGGTATCCGCCCAGGGCCGTCTGGATGGCGTGTTGTGCCGGGACGTTGGCGCAGAGGCGCATGTTCGTCAGCAGGTTGATGCCTTCGATGTAGTCCGCGGCCAGATGCCGGGGCCCGGAGATGGCCATCCACCCGGCCCGGAAACCGCAGACCCGGTAGGCCTTGGAGAGCCCGGAGAAGGTCATGATCAGGACGTCGTCGGCCAGGGCCGCCGTGTTGTGGTGCACCGCGTCGTCGTAGAGGATCTTTTCGTAGATCTCGTCGGAGAAGACGATCAGTGAATGTTTGCGGGCCAGCTCGAGCATCCCCTCCAGCACATGCTTGGGGTAGACCGCACCGGTGGGGTTGTTCGGGTTGATGATCACCAGGCCCTTGGTGCGCGGGGTGATCTTCGCTTCGATGTCCTCCAGATCCGGGAGCCAGCCCTCCTCTTCGACGCTGAGGTAGTGCACGGGGGTGCCCCCGGCCAGCGACACCGAGGCCGTCCACAGCGGGTAGTCCGGGGCCGGGATGAGGATCTCGTCGCCGTTGTTCAACAGGGCATTCAGGCTCAGCGTGATCAATTCGGAGACCCCGTTGCCCAGATAGACGTCATCGACGCCGATCGTCTGGATGCCCCGGGTCTGGTAATACTGCGAGACCGCCGTCCGGGCGGAGAAGATGCCGCGCGAATCCGAATAACCCTGCGCCTGGGGCAGGTTGCGGATGATGTCCACCAGGATCGAGTCGGGGGCGTCGAACCCGAAGGGTGCCGGGTTGCCGATGTTCAGCTTCAGGATCCGGTGGCCCTCGGATTCCATCCGTTGGGCGTGCTCGAGCAGCGGGCCGCGGATGTCGTAGAGGACGTTGTGGAGCTTATTGGACTGCTTGAACTCGGGCATTGTCCCAGCATATGACAGCAGCGCCGGGTCATCCCGGAAGGATGACCCGGCGCTGCGGGAACCACTGGGGGTCGGTGAGGTGCTACTTCCCGTCCAGCCCCTTGTCCTTGAGCCATTCCCCGGCCGCCTCGGCCGGGTCCAGCTTCGCGTCACCGGAGACCGAGCGGTTCAGTTCCACCAGGTCGTCGGTGGTCAGTTCGCTGGAGACCTGGTCCAGCACCCCCGCCGCTTCCTGGCTGACCACGCCGGCGTTGATCAGCGGCAGGACCTGCTGGGCGATGAAGTTGTCCTTAGGGTCCTCCAGGGAGACCAGACCGTTGTCCTCGATGGCCGGGCTGGTGGTGAAGATGTCGGCGATCTGGACCTGATCGGAGATCAGCGCCTTCACGGTCAGCGGGCCGCCGCCGTCGGCAATGGGTTCGAAGGATTTCGGGACGCAGTCGTAGGCCTTTTCCAGCCCCGGCAGCCCGTAGGCGCGCGTCTTGAACTCCGGCGGTGCCCCCAGGACCAGCTTGTCGCAGACCTTCGCCAGATCGGACACCGTCTTGAGGTCATATTTCTCGGCGGTCGCCGAGGTGACGACCATCGAGTCCTTGTCCTCCGCCGCGGAGGCCTTGAGCACGCCGAGTCCCTCGGGCACGGCGTCCTGGAGCGCGTCGGTGATCTCCGTGTCGGAGACGGCCTTGGCGTCCTTGTCGAAGAAGAGCAGCAGGTTTCCCGAATAGTCCGGGACGACGTCGGCCGACCCGTCCTTCACGGCCCCGACATAGGCCTCGCGGGCCCCGATGCCAGGTTTGGTCGTCGCGTCGATCCCGGCGCCTTCCAGGGCCCCGGCATAGAGCTCGGCGATGATTTGGGATTCGGGGAAATCGGCGCTGCCGATGACCAGCGGTCGGTCCAGTGCCGACCCCGAGGCCTGGGCACTGTCGCCGGCCAGCGGGTCCGAGCCGCTGCAGGCCGACAGGCCGAGGGCTGCGACGATTCCGAGTGCGGCCGCGAGCCGGGCCCGGCGGACCGGGCGGGCTCCTGGTGGGTTGATGCGGTTCATGGGGTGCCTCCTGTGTTGGTTCTCAAGCCGGGCGAGACGGCAATCCGTTGGACCATCGCCAGCACCGCATCAACCACAATAGCCAATGCAGCGATGACGACGGCCCCGCCGAAGACCTGGGGGTAGTCACGGACGGCAATGCCGTCGATGAGATAACGGCCCAGCCCTCCGAGGTTGATGATCGAGACGATGGCGACGGTGGCGATGACCTGCAGGACCGCCAGACGCAGGGCGCCCATGAGGACGGGCAGCGCATTGGGGACCTCGACGGTGAAAAGCACCTGGGGTTCCGTCAGGCCCATGGCCCGGGCCCCATCGACGATTCCGGGGTTGACGGCGGAGATGCCTGCGGCGATCCCGGCCAGCAGGGGTGGCACCGCCAACAGCACCAGGGCCCAGATCGGCGGCATGATGCCCAGCGTTCCGGAGAGCAGGATGAACAAGGTGACCATGCCCAGCGTCGGCAGGGCCCGCAACATGCCGGATCCGGCGATAACCGCGACCCGGCCCTTGCCGGTGTGTCCGACGTAGAGCCCGATGGGGACGGCGATGACCAGGGCGATCGCCAGGGTCAGGCCGGTATAGGCCAGGTGCTCGACCAGGCGGGTCGGGATGCCTCCGGGGCCGGAGAGCGTCCCGGGGCGGGAGAACCATTCGGCGAGTCCGCCCAGCGGGCCGGCCGTGGGCACGGCGGCGGGCAGCAGGGCGAACGCCGTGGTGGGGGCGCTCATGCGGCCACCCACCGGGTCGCTCGCGGTGCGGTCCTGGCGCGTTCCCAGGGGGTGAGCATGCGTTGGGCCAACACGAGGATCAGGTCCATCAGCAGGGCCAGGAGCAACGTGGCGACGATGCCCACCCCGACTTCGAAAGTGAAACTACGCCGCAACCCGTCCATGAACAAGGTCCCCAGATTGTCGATACCGATCAGTGCCCCGACGCTGACCAGGGAGATGTTGCTGACCGAGACCACGCGCAACGCGGGAAAGAGCACCGGCAACGACAGCGGAAGGTCCACCGAGAAGAACCGGCGCACCGGCCGGTAGCCCATGGCGTCGGCGGCGCGCAGAACCGCGGGATCCACCGATTCCAGGGCATCGGCGGCACTCCGCACCAGCAGGGCGATGGCATACATGGTCAACGCGACGATGATGTTCAACGGGTCCAGGATCTGTGTGCCCAGGATGGAGGGCAACACCACGAACAACGCTAGCGAGGGGATCGTGTAGAGCAGGGCACTGAGCTGGACCACACCCCACCTCACGGTACGACGCCGGCGGGTTCCGTTGATGCGGATCAGCCGGGCCACGGGAATCGAGATGAGGGCCGCCAGCAGCAACGGCAGGATTGATTGGACCAGGTGGCTACCGGCCAGGCTCAACACCTCCTGCCAGTGGCCTTCAAGCCACTTCATCGTGGTCCCTCCCCCCGATCTGCCGGCCGATCTCCTCGGCATCCAGCAGTCCGGTTTCGGTTCCGTCCTCGTCCACGGCGAGCGCCAGCCCGGAGAGCGAGGTCAGGGCGGCGTCCAGGGCGGCGCGGACGGTGGAGGAGCGTGGGATCCGGACGGCCCGCGCCACGTCGTCGTCGGTATGGCCGGCCAGGGACTTCCAGCGCAGTTCGGTGGCGGGTCGGAAGGACAAAGCCCGGAAGCCACGGTCCCGGCCGATGAAGTGGGCGACGAAATCGTTGGCGGGGGCCCGCAGCAGTTCGTCCGGCGGGCTGAACTGTTGAAGTATTCCGGCGTTGCCCATCACCGCGACGTGGTCTCCCAGCAGGACCGCCTCGTCGATGTCGTGGGTGACGAAGACAATGGTCTTGGAGAGTTGGTCCTGCAGCCGCAGCAGTTCGTTCTGCAATTCCCCGCGGACCACCGGGTCCACGGCGCTGAAGGGTTCGTCCATGAGCAGCACGGGCGGATCGGCGGCCAGGGCGCGGGCCACCCCGACCCGTTGCTGCTGGCCCCCCGAGAGCTGGGAGGGGTACCGTCCAGCGAGTTCAGCGTCCAGCCCCACGGTCTCCAGCAGTTCCTGCACGCGGCGACGGTAGTCCGCCTTGGCGGTGCCGATGAGCCGGGGCACGGTGGCAATGTTCTCGGCGATGGTGCGGTGCGGCATGAGTCCGCCCGCCTGCATGACGTAGCCCATGGAACGGCGCAGCTGATAGGGGGCGACGTCGGCGATGTTGCGGCCATCGACCTCGATGGTGCCCGATGTCGGATCCACCATGCGGTTGATCATCCGCAGCGACGTGGTCTTCCCGCAGCCGGAGGGGCCGACGAAAACGGTGATGGAGCCCTCGGGAATCTCCAGGTTGAGGTCGGAGACGGCTGGAGCACCGCCGTCGTACTGCTTGTTCACCTGCTGGAATCGGATCATGGACGGCCCCCGTCGACGTGGTGGTGGTGTGCTTTCACGGCCCAATCAACCCGGGAGGTCCGCTCCAGCCGGGACAGCTCTGCGAGGTCGAACCAGCCGGCCTCGGAGGTGGTGCCGTCGACTTCGAATTCCAGTTCCCCGCCGGTGATCTCGGCGGAGTAGAGCACCGCGACGTTCTGCAGCGGTTTACTGGTCGGGTGCAATCTGGATTCGGCAGGAACATGTCCGGCATCGACGTCGAGCAGCGCGGTCAGGCGCACGTCGTAGCCGGTTTCCTCCGAGACCTCGCGGACGGCACCGTCCTCGATGGCCTCTCCGAGTTCGACGCCTCCCCCGGGGAGGGTCCAGCGGGGGGTGAAGCCAGGCCAGCTGGGTCGCATGTCCCATAGGGCCAGCAGGATCTTGGATCGGCGGACCACCACGCAATAGGCGGCCAGCCGCGTATCGAAACCTGTCTCCGGCTTCCGGGGCGCAGCGCTCATGGCCCCAGCGTACTGTGCCGCAGACCCTCCCGCTCCGCGGACCCGGCCGCATGTGGTGGAATATTGGCATGCCTGCCGCCAAGAAGCCCCTGGGAAACGCCCCGTTGGACGAGGTCGACCGTGTGTTGATCACCGAACTGCTCGCCGACGCACGCATCAGCAATGCCGCGTTGGCCCAGCGGGCCGGAATCGCTCCGTCGACCGCCCTGCTGCGCACCCGCCAGCTGGTCGAGAGCGGGATCATCGAGGGCTACCATGCCCGGTTGCACCTACCGGCCGTCGGGCGCAGCGTCCAGGCGTTGATCGCGGTGAAGCTGCGGATCCACGACCGGGTGCAGATCGACCGGTTCACCGGTGGGGTTCCGCAGTTGCCCGAGGTCCTGTCGATGTTCCATGTCTCCGGCGGCACCGACTACCTGCTCCACGTCGCGGTCCCCTCCACGGAGGCCCTGCGCGATTGGGTCTTGGACAACCTGGCCACCGATGAAGCCGTCGGCCATACCGAGACGACGTTGGTCTTCGACCACGTCCAGGGGCAGGCCGGCCCGCTTTGAGGCCTTAGGCGGCCGCGGGTCGGCGGTGGGCCAGCACGCTGATGGCCACCGCCAGGCAGCCGGCGCCGATGATCCCGGCGAACCAGGCCACCGCTGCGGGCAGGCCGATGAGCCCGGCGACCAGGCCGAGGCAGAGCACGGGGACGGCGCTGCCCAGGTAGGTCACCACATACACGGTGCTGATGACCTGGGAGTGCTGGGAAGGTTCCACCGCCAACGCGACGTCGTTGAAGGCCGTGCGGAAGGCGGTGCCTTGTCCGGCCCCTGCCAGCAGGCTGGCGGCAATGAGCAGCGGCAGGCTGCGCACGGACCCGGCGACGGCGATCAGTACGATCCCGGTGGCCATGACCATCAGCGCCACCGGCAGCAACCCCCGGTGCGAGCGCCCCAGCAGTTGGGCGGCGGCCGAGGCCATGAGGGTCAGGGCCGCCAACGTGCCGATGCCCAGCATCGAGGTGATCCCGAACAGGTCGGCGAAATAGCGGGGCGCCAGTGAGAGGCCGAAGCCGAAGAGTGCGAAACTCAGGAACCCGATGGCGGCCGCCCGGCGGAACTGCACCCGGGCATCGGCCACGGGGCCCAGACGGCGCGGACGCAGGGCCTTGACGGCTGCCGCCCCCGGGGCCGGGTCCAGGGCGGGGCGGGCGTGCAGCACCCACAACGGCACCAGCACCAGCAGCAGGGCGAACCCCAGCAGCAGGAACGGCGTGAGGTCCGGCCGGGGAAACACGCCGAGCGCGCCGCCGAGCACCGGGCCCGCGGCCACCCCGGACGCGGAGGCCAGCAGGGTCAGCCGGCTGGCCCATTCGGGGTTGCGGGGCAGCAGTTCGCGCAGGGCGGCGCTGCTGGCTCCGGTGCACAGGGCGACGGCGGCCCCCTGCAGGATGCGGCCGAAGATCAGTCCGCCGAGTCCGGAGGCCATGCCGAAGACCAGCGAGCCGGCCAGGCCCACGAGGACCGCGACCACCAGGGCCGCCCGGCGGCCGATGTGATCGGACCAGTGACCGTAGAGCACCAGTCCGGCGATGAGGGCCAGCACGTAGGAGGCGAAAGCCAGCGTCACCGCGAAAGGCCCCAGATCGAGCTGCTCCTGCAGCAGCGGATACAAGGGCGTGGCCAGGTTCGCCCCGATGAGCAACAGCGTCATGGCCGCGAAGGTCAGCAGCAGCCGCGCCTTCACGGAGGCGTTCCAACCGCGGGTGGAGGCGGTGGGCTGGGCGCGCATGCGCAGTTCGCTGATGACGGTCACGAGGCCTCACAGGGTGGGTCGGGCGGTGGCGGCCTGAACGGTGGATGTCCCGCTTTGACCTTCGAGTAGCCATTCTGGGTGAGGATGAGCCGAAATAGTACATATAGAAGTTCAAAATTGATGGTTTTGATCAAAATTTATTGTCAATGTGATCTACTGGGACGCACTATGGCTACTTTTGATGAACTCGAATTGCGTCTGGTGCTGGCCCTGCTCGAGGACCCCCGGGCCCAGATCGGGGACCTCTCCACCACCTTGGGGGTCGCCCGGAACACCGTGCAGTCCCGGCTTAAACGCCTGGACCGGACCGGGGTGCTGCGCCATGGCGGACGGGAAGTGGATCTGGCGGCGCTGGGATTCGACGTGCTGGCCTTCATCACCATCGAGGTCTCCCACCGCGAGCTCGATTCCGTCATCGCCGCCCTGCGCACCCAGGAGCAGGTCCTGGAGGTCCATGAGATCTCCGGGCGCGGCGACGTCTGGTGCCGGGTCGTCGCCCGGGACACCCACCACCTGCAAAGCCTGTTGCGCTCGATCCTGCGCATGCGCGGGGTGATCCGCACCGAGACCTCCCTGGCCTTGAGTGAACACATCCCGTACCGCGCCGAACCACTACTTCGGCACCTCGCCGGGCCGGGCAGGCACTAAGCTGGAAGGCCACCGGCCACCCGGGAACGAACGAAACGCAGAACTTGGGAGAATCAGGTACTTGTCGGCATTGACACAGCGGCTGCAGGAGATTTCCGGCATGCCGCAGCCGGACCCGCTGGCCTCGCCCGCCACCGCCCACGGTTGGCTTGAGCTGGCCTACGACCGCGCCTATTCGGAGGACCATCCGGGGGCCGCGCGCGCCGCAGCCGCCGGACTCGATCTGCTGCGCCCCCTCTTGGCAGGGGCCCCCGCGACCGGGGAGGGTGTCTGCGCGACCGGGGAGGACTCCCCCGCCCTCGAGACCGCCTTGTCGCTGCTCGGGGTCCTGGCCTCGGTCCAGCAGCTCGATGGCAACATCTCCGACGCCGAGGAGGCCGCCGCCCGGCGGATCGTCCTGTTGCGCTCTGCCGGCCGGACCCATCAGGCCGATCTCGAGGAACATCTGGGCGGGCTGCTCTTCCGCGAGCCCCGTCCCGAGGAAACCGCCATCCTGCAGGCCGCCCTGGCCACCCATGCGGCCTCCGGGGCCCACGCCGACGTCCTGGCCGATGCCCGGCTCCCCCTGGCCGTGGTCCGCTTCGAGGGCGGCGACGAATCCGCCTTGGAGGAGTTGCAGCGCTGTGCCGACGACTACCGCGATGGCGGTCGTGCCGAAAGCGAGGCCGGGGCGCTGCTGTACCTGGCCCACGGCTTCGCCAAACACGGCCGGCAGCCCGAGGCCATCGAGGCCGCCGACCGGTTGCTGGCCCTGCGGACCAACCAGGCGATGCGGGCGGCGATCTGGATGGTCAAGGCCTCCTGCCACCACGAATTGGGGCATCCGGTGGAGGCAGAGAGCTGCGCCGTCGAGGCGCTGGAATTGTATTCGGCCTCCGGGGTGCGCCGCGGGGCGATCTCCGCCGCCGCCCTGGTGGCCAACTTCGCCTCGGCCGATCTGGACCAGGACGCTGCGATCACCGCTTGGCGGATAGCCGTCGAGCAGGCCGAACGCGGAGAATTCGAGGAGACCTGGGCCATCCGTCTGGCCCTGGGCAACCAACTGCTGGAGGCCGAGGAGTTCCTGCTCGCCGAGGAGGTCCTCGAATCGCTGGCCCAGCTGTTGGAAGCCCGCGGACGGGAGGATGACGCCGCCCGGACGCTGATGTCCCTCGGGCATTGCCTGCGGCACCAGGATCGCGAGGTGGATGCCCTGCAGGTCTGGGAGAAGGCCGCCGCCGGGTTCGAGGCCTCCGGACTGGCCGGCGATGCCGCCCGCGCCCACCTCAGCGCTGGCACCCTGCTCTCGGACGCCGAGGACCCCGGGGCCTGCCTGGCCCATTTCTCCCGCGCCACCGAGCTGGCGCGCGCCTGCGAAGACAATCCGACCGTCCTGCCGGTGGCCCTGCACGCCTACGGCCACGCCCTGTCCGAAAGCGGGGACCCCACCGGTCTGGTCATCCTGGCCGAGGCGATCGAACTCGCGGACGACGACGGGGCCGACTGGCATCAAGCGGACTTCCGGGACACCCGGGCCCGCTCACTCTGGGCGTTGGACTACCCCACCGAAGCCGTGGCCGCGGCCTTGGAGGCCGCCGACCTCTTCCGGGTGGCCGAGGACTCCGACGGGGCCGGCAACGCCGAGCTCTTTGCCGCCCATGTGCTCTCCCAGACGGACCGCGGGGACGAGGCCATCCAGTTGTACCGGCTCATCGCGGCCGAACACCGCCAGAGCGTCGCGCACTTCTATGCGGCCCAACGCGGCCTTTCCGAGGTCCTGACCACCCTCGGATTGCCGGTGCAGGCCAAGGAGGCCGCGGATCTGGCCAACCGGGCCCTCGTGGAGGCGCAGGAGACCTATGACCGCGACGAGCCGGAGGACGACGAGGAACCCCGGGACGGCAACGATCCCGCCCCCACGACCGGGGCCAACGCCACCGACCCGGAGGACCCGGTGGAAGGTCCGGACCCGCAGGGCACCCCGGAGGACCCTGAACCCGGCTAGCTACTGCGCCAGTTCGGCCAGCCGCCGGGCCACGTCGAGGCGGGCCAGTGCTTCCCGGTTCCAGGTCCGCATGCCCGGCCTCCTGGCCCCGGCGATGAGGGACACCGCCACGGCTGCAGCCCGGGCGTAGAGGGAGCCGGCCTCCACCTCCCGAGAGAATTCGGTGCCCCACGCCTGCAGCGTCGACCAGATGATTCGTTCCCGTCGGAAGTTCCTGCCCCCGAGCGCGGGGATCATGGCCAGGTGTCCCAGCAGGCAGGCCAGGTCATCGACCCGGTGTCCCGGTCCCACCGAGTCCAGATCCAGGAGCCCGCTGACCGCGGGGCCGTCCATGAGCAGATTGGCTTCGTAAAAGTCCCCGTGCACCGGAACCACCGGTCCGGCGTCGTGCGCGTCGATGACCAGGCGCAGGTGGTCCGCCAGCGCGGCGATCCCCCGGCGTTCCTCCGGCAGCGCGCTACCGGCCGCGTGGGCGTAGCGGGACAGTCGGTCCGTCCAGGACGGGTGGCGGGGAAGATCCAGCACCGCGGCGGGCAGCCGGTCCAGCAGGGACACCAGCGTGGCCGGGTGCACCCCGCCGGCTCCTTCCAGGCGCATGGCCGCGCCCAGCGCGGTGCCGGGGAGCCCGGCGGTGGCCACGACCGAATGGGCCACCGGGTCGAGCACGTCGGCCACGGGCAGGCCGGCGTCGGCCAGTAGCCGGTGGCGCAACACCAATGGTTCGGCCTGCCCGGCCCGCAGGACCTTCAAATACACCCTGCGGGTGGCCACCACCGGCCCGGGGGTCGAGAAATCAGCGCGGAAGACGGCCCGGCGCAAGGGGCGGTAGGTCATGGTCCGCAGATCCGTCAGACGGTCACCACCACCCCAGAGCCGTTCGGCGGTGGCTGCGACCCCGGCATGGGCCAGGCCCGGCAGCCGGGGGTCCTGCGGATGGAGCCAACTGGAGATCCGTAACGGGATCCTCGCCCGGTCCACTCCCACGGGACCGGGGACATCGCTACGCCGCAGCCCCGGCGATGGCTCCAGCCGTTCGGTGCTCAGGCCCACGAAATGCTCGGTGGTGCCGCGACGCAGCGAGTAGACGGCGCTGGCCCCGGCGCCGGGCCGCAACTGGAACTGGACCTGGCGGGCCGTTCCGGCCACCCGGGCGTCGAAGTGGTCCGCCCAGACCCGGGCAATCAGTGTCGGTGCGTGGCGGCCCAGGGCCTCTGCCTGTTCGGCGTCGGACCATCCGGGCTGCATGGGTGGGGACCGCGGTGTCGGCTACCCGCCGGTTCAGGCCCGGCGGCGCTGCAGGACGGCGTCGAGGTTCATCCCGCCGGCCGGTGCCGCGGGACGACGACGGGGTGCCTCGGCCACTGCGGGCAGTTCCCCGCCCCGTTCGGCGCGCTCGGCCCGTTCGGCCAGCTGGGCCTCCTGCTCGGCGAGGCGGGTCTGCGCCAGGATGCTGGTGGCCTTCTGCGGCTTCTTCTCCTCGCCGGCCGGCAGCGGCTCGGGGGCGGGGCGTTCGGCCTTGGCGGCTCCGACGTAGGTGGGCTTCGGCACGGCGACCGGTTCCCAGGTCGCCGGGGCGGTCGGGGCCGCGAGCGGTGCGTGGTGACGGACGGTGCCGTGGGCTGCGGGGGCCGAAGCCTGCGCGTTCTCCTGTTCCCGGGCGTCGAAGACCTCCGTGGCCTGGTGCCGGACGACCGGTTCGGCCGGCCGGGTGTCCATGGCTTCGTGGAAGATCGCGTCCATGCGGGCCAGGACCTTGCGCCGGCGATCCCGCACGGCCAGCACGCGCAGTCCGATGAAGGATCCCACGAGCACGATCGCCCCGATGAGCGGGACGAGCCCAGAGAGGATCCCGAAGGGGGCCAGCAGTCCACCGACCACCAGCGCCAGCGCGGCCAGGACGCCGGCCAGGGCGATCGACAGCCGGCCGTATCGGATCCGGAAACCCGCCGTGGTCGGTGCGGCGGTCCGGGTCCGTGCGGGCGTTGCCATGGTGTTCCTCCGGGGACGTTCGGTGTCGTGGGCTGGGCTGGTCGTCGGGGCCTGGGTCGGCGGGCCCTCGGCGGGGTCCGGGCCGTCCGGCGCCGGTGTTTCGTCCAGCCGGTCGGGGCCGGACGTAAGTGCTTCGTCGGGCGCCGAGGCGAGCACGAAGGCGGGCTCGCCGGTTCGCCGACCGCGACGGATGAGTGAGGGGACGATGAAGGCGAGCAGCACGGCGATCATGGCCGCCAGGACCACTGAGCTTTCGACTTGGATGTCCACACCTCGACGTTACGTGGCCCACCGCGCAGGGGGCGGCATTGACCCCGGTGTGTCCGCTCCGAAGTCGGTCCCGGACCCCTGCATGACCTGCGGTTCAGCGGGTGGCGGCGTCGCCCAGCCACCGTTGGAGCAGTCCTTCGGGGACCTCTTCGGAGGTCAGCGCGAAGGCCCGGTGGTCGCACCAGGCGCCGTCGATGTGCAGGAAGCGTTCGCGGACACCCTCATCCCGGAATCCGAGCTTGTCCACCACGCGCAGACTGGAGGCGTTTTCAGGGCGGATGTTGATTTCCATCCGGTGCAGTCCCAACGTCGAGAAGCAGTAGTCGGTGGCCAGGGCCACGGCATGCGGGGTGATCCCCCGGCCGGCGTACCGGCCATCCACCCAATACCCGAGCGAGGCACTCAGCGCCGACCCCCAGAGGATGCCCGAGACGGTGAGCTGGCCGACCATCGTCGGTTCGCGTCGGTCGCTGGTGCGCAGGCCGATCGCCCACGGAAGGGTCAATCCGGCCCGGGCCTGGCGGTTGAGCGAGGCGATCATGTCCCGGTAGCTCGGCAACGGCCCCTCGGGACGTGGGGACGTGGCTTCCCAGGGCTGCAGCCAGTCGGCGTTGCGCCGTTTCAACGCCATCCATTCGGCCTTGTCCCGGTAGCGCAGCGGCCGCAGGAGAAGATCGTCGCTTTCCAGTACCACCGGCCACGAACCGGTCCCGAATCCCATGCCCCCAGCTTATCCTCAGCACCGCGGTTCGGAGGCCTCGACGCAGGGGTGCTTCATCGGGCGGTCCCTGCCCTCGGCTTCGGCCCTCCGCTGTCCTACCATCGAGGAGTGGAGACGATGAGCAAGGCGGCGGCCCGTACGCATTTCCGGACCCTGCGCAGTGAAATGGATCCCGAACGACGCCGGCAGGAAGCCAGGGGCATCGCCGCGGTCCTGCTGGATTGGCTGGGCCGGGACCGGAGATACACCTTGACCTCGGTCCTGTCCTTCGGCTCCGAGCCACCCACCGCGGAACTGCTGGACCGGCTGCATGGGCTGGGGCACCGGATTCTGGTCCCCATCTGCGAGCCGGGGCGGCAACTGTCGTGGGCCGACTGGTACCCCTCGGTTCCCATGGCCCGGGCCACGGTGGCCCCGATCGACGAACCCGTCGGGGAACGCCACGGGGTGGAGGTCATGGACGACGTCGATGTCGTCCTGGTCCCCGCCCAGATCGTGGATCCCGACGGTGGACGGCTGGGCCAGGGCGGCGGATACTACGACCGCTTCATCGCCTCGCTGGCCGAGCGCAGAACCCGGCCGGTGCTGTTGGCCATGGTCTACGAGCACGAGCTCGTCCCGGCAGGGACCTTCGAGGTCGGGGAACTGGACCAGCCGGTGGACGGGGTCCTCACCGCCTCGGGAATCACCTGGATCGGTCCTCCGCGCACCGCATGAGGTAGAATTGGCACTCGACGGATGTGAGTGCCAAGAAGGCCTCGATGGACCGCACCGGCCCTCCGCCGAGACCAGTGCAATGAAGGAAGACAATGCCCACTTATGCCTATGCCTGCAAGGATTGCGGCCACGCCTTCGACACCGTGCAGTCCTTCAGCGAGGATTCGCTGACCGAATGCCCCCAGTGCCATGGCTTGCTGCGCAAGAAGTTCAACAGCGTCGGCGTCGTGTTCAAGGGATCCGGTTTCTACCGGAACGATTCACGGAACAGTTCCAACGGCTCCTCCCCGGCGACGAAGGATTCCACCTCCGGGACCAAGGCCGGCGGGTCGGACTCCGCGTCGACGTCGGAGTCGTCCTCCGATTCCTCCTCGGGCACCTCTACGGACTCCTCCTCCACGGGATCCTCCGGATCCTCCGGAGCCTCATCGGCGCAGAAGGTCTCCACGAACTCCTGACGGACACCTCACAGGGGCCGCGGTCTCCCCTGGGGGCCGGCTTCGTCCACAACCGGCGGTCTCCGGGTCGCCCCGGACGGCCGACTCCGGGCCTACTGGAGGCATGAGAACCAGAGAGCGTCGTGCCGCGTCCGGCCGGACCAGTGGATATCGACGATCCTGGCGTGAGGTCCTGGCCCGCTACCGCCGCCCGCTGGTGGCCGCCTTGGCGGCGTTGACCGTCGCCGTTTCACTATCGGCACTGGCCCCGGAGCACACCGAGACCTCCGCCGTCGTCGTCGCGGCCCGGGACCTGCCCTCGGGAGCCGTCTTGGACGCCACCTCCGTGCGGATCGTCGAACTGGCCCGTGAGGCCCTGCCCCCTGGTGTCCTGGACGACGTCGAAGCCGTCACCGGGGAACAACTGGCCTTTCCGGCGGCGTCGGGGTCACCGCTGGCTTCGGCCATGCTGGTCGGACCCGGACTGTTGACCGGTACGGCCTCCGGGACGGTCGCCGTGCCGGTTCGCCCCAGTGATCCCGAGACGATCGGGCTGCTCTCCCCCGGCCAGCTGGTCGACGTCGTCCTCAGCGAAGGCAACGGCTACGAGCGCGCCGTTGATTCGGAAGTGATCGCCCATGGGGTCCCGGTGTTGTGGGTGCCCACCGGTGCCGCCGACACCTGGCTGGATGCGGGTGAATCGGCGGGCATGGTGGTCGTTGCCGCCTCACAAAAGGATTCGGCCGCCCTGGCGGGGGCCGCCGCCCGGGGACGGATCTTCCTGGTCCTCGTCGGCCCCGGTTCCTCCTAGCCCCAGTGCGGCGGGCGCTGTTCGCGCAACCACTGGTCGTGGTTTCCTTCGCCATCGCCCCAACCGTGCGGGTCGTCGTCGCCGGAACGGGTCGGAAGCACCGGCTCGCTCCCCTGGCCCGCGGTCCGGTCCGCCGGAGCACCGGCTCCCGGATCGGCGGCGTGCCGGCCGGCGGGGTTCTCCGCCTGGCCGGTCCGGTCGTGGTCCTGTGCGTGCGATTCCATCTCATCCTCCCGGTCGTGTGCGGTAGCTGCCGGATCGTCCAGCCCCAGGGAGCGGGCCATGGTCGAGGCGATGCTCGCCGGGTCCGAGAACACGTCGATCGTCCACAACGGGATGTACCGCCAGCCCATGGTCTCCAGCAGTTGCGGGCGCAGCCGGCTGCGTTCGCGCACCGTCATGTTCCGGTATTCCTCGGTCCCGTCGGACACGACGGCCAACGGCAGTTCGGCGCCTTGGCTCGTATCGGCTGCCTGGGCGGCCAGATCCAGCACGCCACGGTAGCGTTCCTTCACGATGGCCCCTG
Organism: Arthrobacter sp. AOP36-A1-22; assembly: GCF_052377615.1. Classification (NCBI taxonomy): domain Bacteria; kingdom Bacillati; phylum Actinomycetota; class Actinomycetes; order Micrococcales; family Micrococcaceae; genus Arthrobacter; species Arthrobacter sp. AOP36-A1-22. The sequence goes on along the minus strand of NZ_JBQSWX010000006.1, from coordinate 65,673 downwards.
CCGCTTCCAACCGTTCCTTCAGATCCGCCACCAGCGGGTCCTCCAGAGGATGCCCGTCACCGGTGACCCCGGATTCGCCGGAGAGGACGCGGCCGACGAGTTCGATGAACTGGCGTGCCCCGCCGGTCACCCGGTCCATGTCCATGTCCTCCGGGGCCACGGCACTCACCAGATGCAACAGATCGCGCGAACGGGTCACCCCGGTCACGAAAAGTTCGTCGCCGCGTTCGGAGGACAGCGCGCCGAAGTCATGCAGGCTCTTGCCATGCGGGGTCCGGCCGTAGCCCAGCGAGAAGATCACGGCATCGCGGACCAGACCGTGGGCACGTTCGACGGAGGAGACCTGGAAGGCCTCCACCCGTTCCTTGAAGAAGGGTTGGGCCCAGGGGTGGTTGGGCAGCTGGAGCGAAATCGCCTCGGCGATCCGGGCGGCATGACGTTGGTTCGCGGCGATCACGGCCAAGGAGCGGTGCGGGCGGCGACGGATGTGGCTGAAGACCAGATCCACGATCCTGTTGACTTCGGCGACGGTCGTCTCCACGGATTCGCCGCCGGAACCGGGCATCCCGGTCCCGTCCGGGACATAATCCACCGACAACGAAGGCGTTCCGCCGGACATGGCCCGGGCCGCCGGCAGCCGGTGCAGCGAGCCCGAGTAGTAGGCGCGACCCAACGCTTCGGTCAGTCCCTCATCGACTCCGCGATAGACGGTCCGCAGGCGCCGCAGCGGCAGCACGGTGGAGAGTTCCTCGAAGGTGCTGGCCGGTTCGTGGGGCGCCCGGGCCGAGGCGGTCGGATCGACCGAGACATTGAAACCGCGGGGTTTGCCCAGCATGGCGTCGCCGAAGGCGATGACCTGTCCGGAACGGCTGATCGAGCCGACCGCCGAACGCAACGACAAGGCATCGGCGTCGAGCAGGATCACGGCATCGAATTCGACGTCCTCGGGGACGACGGCCGGGATCAGCAGCGGGGAGCCGACCCAGACGGGGACCAGGGCGTTGACCAGGCCGACGCCCAGGCCGGCGACGTCCTCCAGGGTTGGTTCGCCGTTCTTGAGCAGGGCCCGGAGTTCCCGGGAGGCGGCCCGGTGGTCAGCCAGGGCGGCCTTCCATCGTTGGGCCAGCTGCCAGCGCAGCCGCGAGGCGCCCGAGGCGATGTGGGCGTTGTCGGCGAGGCGGTATTCGGCCTCGAGCCGGCGCAGGCTCGCGCCGTCGGACATCGCCAGGTATTCGTCACCGGAGATCATCGCCTCCAGCGCGGACTGCCACCAGGCCAGGTCCAGCTCGGCGGCCACCTCCTCGGCGACCACTTCGCGTTCGGCCAGGTCCTCGAGCAGTTCACCGAGTCCCTGTTCGCGCAGCTGTTCCAGGAGCAGGGTCCTCTCGGGCAGCACGTGCAGGGCATTCTCGTCGTCGACGAGCTCCTTCAGCCGGGTCACCAGGTCACCCAGGGGCAGATGCTGCAGCTCGTCATCGGCGTCCACGGGGGCGAGGGATTCGTCGAGCCGGGCGATCCGCCCGGCGGCATCGAGGTAGGCCTTGTTCAGTTCGATCAGCCCGGTGGGGACCTTGGGGTGGCGCTGGCTCGTGGCATAGCTGTTCCACAGTTCGCGCTGCTGCTGCACCTCGATGATCGAGTGGTGCAGATCGGAGATGTGCACGCCGGGGCGCACGTATTCCTTGGCCACCCGGCGTAGTCGTGAACGCGTGATCGAACTCATTTCGATGCCGCGTTCACGGCGCCAGGAGGAGCTGGCGGTGGCACTGATGAGGTCCTCGACCGAACGGTCGAAGATATCGGGCTCGAATTTATCCAGCGATCCGCGCACGGCCACCAGCAGGTCCAGCTGGGCACCCCATTCAACGAAGGTCTCCCCCAAGGTGATCTCCGAATGTTCGGAGACCTTGAGCATCCGGGCGTGCAGTTCTGGCAGGTCCTCGGCCAGCGAGCTGGCGATCTCCAGCGCGTCGTCGGTCTCCCGCCGGTTGCGCAGGCGGGCTCCGTACCAGGGGCTGGCGGCGGTGGAGGCGGTGAAGCTGCCGACCTCGGCGGCCCGGTGCAGGCGGACCGCGGTTTCCTCACGGTCGCTGATGCTGTCCAGGACGGAGCGTTTGAGCCGCACCGAGGTGGCGGGCGCCGGTTCCATGGAGGTCAGGCGGGCCAGTTCCTGCATGGCCTGGTAGGGCGAGCAGCCCCACCGGCTGCGCACGTCATGCAACGAGTTCACGTGGTCCAGCAGGGCATGGCGGTGCTCCGTGAGGCGTTGGTGGAGCTGGCCCAGCTGTGGTTCGGTGGCTCGTTCGTTGCGCAGGATGGCCTGGGTCAACTGATCACGCAGTTCCTCCGGTCCGACCTCCGGGGACAACCGCAGGGCCATCGACGCCAGATCGAGTTCGGCCAGTTTTTCCGTCAGGCTCCGGGAGGTGTCCCGGCGTTCCGCCACGACGAGCACGCGTTTGCCCTGGCCGGCAAGGATGGCCGCGGCGTTGACGGCCGTCTGGGTCTGTCCGGTGCCGGGCGGGCTGGAGACGACGACGGATTCCCCGGCGTCGACGAGGTCCAGGACCTCCTGTTGGCTGGCATCCGCGTCCAGGACCAGGGCCTCATCCGCGGGGTGGCGTTCGTCGCTGCTCAGGACGGTGACCTCGGGCTCGTCCACGACGACGTCCTCGCCGGCGTCCTCGGCCAGCAAGCGGGAGATGACCGGATGGGTGGTATCGATGAGCGAGGGGTCGGCGGGATCGGCCAGATCGGCGAAGGTCGAAACCAGGAGCCGGTGTTCGATGACCGTTCCGGGAAGGGAGGCCACCTGTTCGCGCAGCGTGTCCAGCGCGCGGCGGGGATCGAAACGGGCGGTCATGTATGCGGCGCCCTCGAGGGCCTCCACGTCGATGTCCAGTCCTTGCTGCTCCTGGAAATAGCGGACCAGCGCCGGATTCACCTGCGCCCGGCCGGCCAGCTGGACCTCGTCCTCTTCCTGGCCTTCGCGCTGGGTCAGCGAGATCCGCCCGAGCATGATCGGGGCGCTGAACTGTTCGGAACGGCCGTCCTGGACCGCCCGCCAGGTCGCCACGCCGGAGGCCAGGTAGCCCACGTCGATGCCGCGGTCCTCGGACAACTCGCGGATCTTCGCGCGCAGGGCCCGGGCGGTGCGACGACCCTGGTTATAGGCGTCGACGTCGCGCAACAACATGGACAGCCGGGTCCTCCGTCCGGCCAGGAACTGGGCCAGCCCCGAGGGATGGGCGTGGGTGATGTCGATGCAGTTGGACGTCGAACCGGCAAAGCGCAACAGGGTGTCGGTACCCGCCCCCGGACCGAGCTTCTCCAGCCAATCGGTCAATGCTGCCTCGCCTTGTTGCGTCCCTACCACCGGAACACCACCTTCCTTGCATTTGGTCCCCCCTCAGTACCCGCCCGGCGCGGGGTGATGGAGATCGGCCGGTGCGCGATCCTCGGCGCACGCCACTACTTAAGGTACGCGACCCCGGCCCCTCGGCGCTTGATCGCAACACGTCGACGACGGGTCAGGACGACGAAGAGAGGGCCGCAGGCCCTCGCTCCGTGTCAGGCCAGGGTCCGAGGGGACCGCGGGCCTACTCCCATTCGATGGTTCCCGGGGGCTTGCTGGTCACATCCAGGACCACCCGGTTGACCCCATCGACCTCGTTGGTGATGCGGTTGGAGATCCGCGCCAGCAGATCGTAGGGCAGCCGTGACCAGTCGGCGGTCATGGCGTCCTCGGAGGACACCGGGCGCAGGACGATCGGATGCCCGTAGGTGCGGCCGTCACCCTGGACACCCACCGACCGGACGTCGGCCAACAGAACGACCGGCATCTGCCAGACTTCCTGGTCCAGTCCGGCGTTGGTCAGCTCGGCGCGGGCGATGGCGTCGGCCTTGCGCAGCAGTTCCAGGCGTTCCTCATCGACCGAACCGATGATGCGGATGCCAAGCCCCGGGCCGGGAAACGGCTGACGCTGCACGATTTCGGCCGGCAGACCCAATTGGGCTCCGACGGCACGGACCTCGTCCTTGAACAGTTCGCGCAACGGCTCGACCAGTTCGAACTGCAGATCCTCGGGCAGACCACCGACGTTGTGGTGGCTCTTGATGTTCGCGGCGCCTTCGCCTCCCCCGGATTCGACGACGTCGGGGTAGAGGGTGCCCTGGACCAGGAAGCGCACCGGTTCGCCGGTATCGGCGGCTTCGGACATGATCGCCGCCTCGGAGGCTTCGAACGCGCGGATGAATTCGCGGCCGATGATCTTGCGCTTGGTTTCGGGGTCGGTGACGTCCTTCAAGGCGCTCAGGAAGCGTTCGCGTTCGTCGGCGACATGGAGTTTGGCGCCGGTGGCAGCCACGAAATCGCGTTCGACCTGTTCGGCTTCGCCTTCGCGCAGCAGGCCGTGGTTGACGAAGACACAGGTGAGCTGATCGCCGATGGCCTCCTGGACCAGGGCCGCCGCGACGGCCGAATCGACGCCGCCGGATAGTCCGCAGATGGCCCGGCCGGTGCCGACCTGCTCACGGATGCGGGCGACCTGTTCCTCCAGGATGTTCCCGGTGTTCCAGCTCGGTTCCAGTCCGGCACCGTTGAACAGGAAGTTCTCCAGGACCCGCTGGCCGTAGGAGGAATGCTTGACCTCGGGGTGCCATTGGACGCCGAAGAGCCGTTTGTCCTCGTGGGCGAAGGCCGCCACGGGGGCTCCTTCGGTGGAGGCCAGGACATCGAAGCCTTCCGGCGCTTCCTGCACGGAATCGCCGTGGCTCATCCAGACCTGCTGGTCCTCAGGCAGCCCGGCCAGCAACGACCGGGAGACCCCGGTGGCGGTGGCGTCGGTGGACCCGTATTCGCGCAGGCCGGTCTGCGCGACCGTTCCGCCCAGGGCGTTGGCCATCGCCTGGAAGCCATAGCAGATGCCCAGGACCGGCACACCGGCCTCGAACAGGTCGGGGCCGACGCTGGGGGCCCCGTCGGCATAGACGCTGGAGGGTCCGCCGGAGAGGATGATGGCCGCGGGATTCCTGGCCAGGATCTGCTCGGTCGTATAGGTGTGCGGAACGATCTCCGAATATACGTTGGCCTCACGGACGCGGCGTGCGATCAGCTGCGCGTACTGGGCTCCGTAGTCGACGACCAGAACCGGCTGGTGCTCTGGGGTGGGTGCTGGGTTGCTCACGCGCTCCAGCTTAGTCGCCAGTGGGCTTCGGCCGCACCTTCACCGTCGGCGCCGCGTTTTGCCTCAGTACCGTTTGGCGGCCTCGGGATGTTCGTGCAACTCCCGCTCGACCTCCTTATGGACCTTCTTCTCCATGTAGAAGGAGAGCAACGGCACCACCCCGCCCAGGGCGATCGTGATGAACCTGCTGAAGGGCCAGCGCATCTTGGACCACAGGTTGAAGTCGGCCAGCAGGTAGACCACGTACATCCAGCCATGCACGATCAGCACGGTCGTGGACAGGTTCAGCGACCCGAGGTAGGCCTCGAAGGAAAAGGCATATTTGGCGATCATCTCCACGCACAGCAGCAGCAGCATCACGCCGGTGGCGTAGGCGAGCACCCGGTAGAAGGTGGCTGCCGTGCGGATTTGTGCCGGGGTTCCGGCGAAGCGGCGCTTGCGGGGTGCTGGGGCGGGTTGCTGGGTCACTGCTGGTCCTCGTGGTTCGGGGGGATGGTTGGTGTGTGGGCTTCGGCCAGGGCGTCTTCGATGTCCTCTTGTTGGCGGCGGTAGTCGTCGGCCACCAGACGCCACCAGAGGAAGACGGCAAAGCCGGCGAAGACGACCCATTCGATGCCATAGAAGATGTTCAGCCAGTTCAGCGGCTGTTCCTGGGGCTGGGGTCCGACGTGGACCTCGCCCAGTCCCACGGAGGCGGCCCCGGCATCCGCCCCGTCGGGCCCGGTGACCTCCGAGGCGACGATGAAGCCGCTATAGGAGGGCACGTCCCAGAGGTTGATGAGTTGGGCGACCGAAAGGGCGCGCAAGGACGGATCGTCATCGGGTTTCTCATCGACGGGAGCTTCGGTGGGCAGCAGCCGCCCGGTGACTTCCAGCTCGCCGGCCGGCGGCCGCGGCGGGGTCGTGGATTCGGACTGCCAGCCACGGACGACCGGAATCGTGTTGTGCCCCGGGGCGCCGTCGACGGCGAAGGCGGAAACCACCCAGTATCCCTGGACCCCCTCCTGGACACGCCCCCTGACCAGGACTTCCTTGTCCTTCAGGAAGTGCCCCTTGGCGCTGACGACCTGGTCGGCCACGGATTCGAACATCACTGTTTCGGGTTCGAAGTGATCGGTCAGCGGCACCGCCGTTTCGGTGGTGGATACCGGTGGTGGCGGGGCATCCTGGGATCTGGAGAACTGCCATTGGCTCAGCAGCACGAAGCCGCTCGCCAACAAAAGGGCCCCCACCAGAGCGAGGATCCATTTGGGCTTCAGGGCAGTCTTCAACACATACCCAACCGTACTTCGATTCTCTGTAGAAGAGCGAATGCATCGTCGGTATCCATCACCCAAAAATCGCGTCAATAAGATATTGACATTGAATCAGCGTCAAGGAAATATTGACGCCATGCTTTCCTCCCCTTCCACCGATCACCGCTCGCGGACGACGAACCGCCGGATCCCCTGGGTCATCGCCGCGGTGACCATCGCCGTCCTCCTCGTGGCCGCACCACGGGCCCTGCCCGCCGCGGCACCGACCGGGGACCAGGATTTGGGAACCCGGATCGGCCACGGCCCCGAGGCTCCCGCCGGGAATTTCGCCGCCGCCGTCATCGAGGACGGTAAGATCGACTTCGCCGGACGCGGCGCCGATGAGCACACGGCCTTCGAACTCGGCTCCATCAGCAAGGTCTTCGGCGGACTGCTACTCGCCGATGCCATCGACCGTGGGGAGGTCAGCGCGGACACGACGCTGGGCGAGATCCTCGGCTACCCCGCAGACGGGTCGGGGGCCATCACCCTCCAAGAGCTCGCTACCCACACCTCGGGCCTGCCCCGCCTGCCGAGCACGGTTCCCTTCTTCCTCGGAGGTTTCTTTGCTCAGATCACCAACACGAATCCCTACACCCAGTCGGTCCAGGACGTGACCGAACTGGGACGCACGGCAACCCCGGATCCGGATCACGAGTTCCACTATTCGAACTTCGGGGCTGCACTGCTCGGTCAGGCACTGGCCCGGGTCACGAAGACCAGCTACCCCGAACTGGTGGCCGAACGCATCACCGGGCCGCTGTCGATGGACCGCACCTGGGTACAACCCCTGGACGCTGGATCCAGCTCCGCAGCCCAGGGCACCGCGCCACAACTGCCCACACCGATGGCCACAGGCCACCTCGCCTCCGGACACGTGGTGGCGAGCTGGCCTGCCGACGGGTTCGCCCCGGCAGGTGCGATCCGATCCACGGCCGGAGATCTGGCACTTTTGGCACAAGCCGTCCTCGACGGCAGCGCCCCGGGGACGGGAAGCCTGCAACCGGTCACTGGGGACGGGAGCGGAGGGAAGGTGGGGCTGGCCTGGATGATCACCTCCGCCACCAACGAAAGACAAGGTTCCGAGAAAGTCATCTGGCATAACGGGAGGACCGCCGGCTTCGCCACCTATCTGGCACTGCAACCCGGCGACGATCGCGCCGTCGTCGTGCTCTCCGCTACAGCCCGCGGCGTCGACGAAGCAGGACTCGATCTCCTGGACGGAGGCAGCCGTTGAACACCTTCATCGCCTACGCGGTTCCTGTCATCCTGCTGGCCTTCACGGCCCCCTGGTGCTTTCGGATGTTGCGCACGAGGACGGCTGAACCGGCGCTGAACCGCATCTCCCAGTTGATGTCCATGACGGCCCTTGCCGCCTTGGGAATGGTGGCCCTCCGGGCCGACATCGTCCCCTCGTGGACCTGGTGTCCCACCGCGGTCGCCGTCGGCGTGGGTGCCGTTGCCCTCAGCGCCCGCTGGCCGACCCTGGTCCGGTCGGGCCCGGCGGACCGGCGGATCCGCACCGTCGTGTCGCTCGTGATCGAGAGCATGGTTCTGGTAGTGGTCTTATATGGACTCCTTCGCTAACGCCACGGCCGAGACGACGGCACGGGCCCGCCGTGCGGTCGAACTGGCCGGCCGGCTCGCGGACCCCCTCGAAGCGGACGGGGCCGTGACCGCCCTGCGGCAGGCCGAGGAGTTGAAGTACCTGGCCGATGATCTCCTGACCGCCGCGGCATCCCGGGCCCATGATGCCGGTCTGAGCTGGCAGGACATCGGCAACCAGTTGGGAATCTCCCGGCAGGCCGCCTACCAGCGGTTCGCCGTGGGCAACCCGGCCGACGACGAACGGCGGCGCGAGGACCACGCGCTCCTCGACCAGGTCCGGAGGCTATTCGCGGCCATCGATTCAGGCGGCCTTGAACGGATCGGCGCGGAATTCACCCCACGCATGCTGGCCCAGGTCCCCCCGTCCACCGTCACGGCGCTGTGGGCCGATGCCATCGGATCCCTCGGCCCCTTCGATCGGCTGACCGCAGCCACGGTGCGGCGCAACGGCTCCACCCGCTTCGTGCACTGTTCGCTGGTCTTTGCCGACGGTCTGCTCGATGGCCGGGTCGCCGTGGACCGTTCGGGCAAGGTCGCCGGTCTGCTGATCACCGACCCGGGGTTCACCCCGCCGGCCGGCTGACCCGGCCCGGCAGGTGCCGGCCGGCACCGGATCGACTAGACGTCGGTGAAGTCGACCGTGGAATTGATCAGATCGGCAATGACCTCGGCGTCGTAGGCTCGGCGCAGGGATTCACGGAAGGACGGCTTGACCAGACTGCGGGCCAGGGTGGCCAGGACCTGCAGATGCACCGAATAGCTTCCGGCGGGTGTCGCCAGGAGCAGCACGACCGTGGCCGGGCCGTCGACCGACCCGAAATCCAAGGAGTGTCCGAACGCCGTGATCCCCACGGCAATGGAGACCAGGTCGGCGTGTGCGGTCCGGGCATGGGGCATGCCGATCCCGCCGGGCAGCCCGGTGGCTAGTTGGTGTTCGCGCGAATTGACCTCGCCGACGAAGCCTTCCAGGTCATCGATCCGACCGGCTTCGAACAGTCTTCCGGCCAACAGCCGGACGGCCTCCTGCCGGTCGGCCGCCTCCATTTCCAGGACGACCAGTTCAGGGGTCGTGAGTTCATCGTTCTGTTCAGTCGCGGACGGGGACAATATCTTCAACATTCAGTCGTGTTTCATCGGCGGACTCGTCGTCGGGCTGCTCCTGGCTGGCGCGTTCGGCAGCCACGCGGGCTTCGTAGAACGCGACTTCGCGATCGCACTGCGCCTGGCTCCACCCCAGCAGCGGGGCCATGATCCCGGCGACGACCGGGGCCGCCGCCACTCCCCGGTCCCACGATTCAATGGAGACGCGGGTTCGGCGGGTCAACACGTCCTCGACGTGTCGTGCCCCTTCATGGGTGGTCGCGTAGACGACTTCGGCGGCCAGGTAGTCGTCCGCGCCGGGCAGCGGGCGGGCCAGATCCGGGTCGGCGGTGGCCAGGGCCAGCACATCGCGGGCCAGCGAACCGTAGCGGCCCAGCAGGTGTTCGACCCGGGAGACGTGCAGCCCCGAGGATTTGGCCATGCGGTGGCGGCTGTTCCAGCCCGCCTGGAAGCCCTCCGCCCCCAGCAAAGGGATCGTTTCGGTGCAGGAGGTCGGGGCGTTCAGGTCCATCGAACGCACCGCCTCGTCGATGGCATCGCGGGCCATGACCCGGTAGGTGGTGTATTTGCCGCCGGCGACGACCACCAGCCCCGGGACGGGGTGGGTCACGACGTGTTCACGGGAGAGCTTGGCCGTGGAATCGGATTCCCCGGCCAGCAGCGGGCGCAGCCCCGCATAGACCCCTTCGACGTCCTCGCGGGTCAATGGACGCTTGAGCACCTTGTTCACATGATCCAGGATGTAGTCGATGTCCTCACTGGAGGCCGCGGGATGTGCCTTGTCCAACGTCCAGGCGGTATCAGTGGTCCCGATGATCCAATGCCGTCCCCAGGGGATGACGAACAACACCGATTTCTCGGTGCGCAGGATCAGCCCGACCGTCGACTGGAAGCGGTCGCGGGGCACCACCAGGTGCACGCCCTTGGAGGCCTTGACCCGCAGTTGTCCCCGATCGGTCACCAGGTCCTGGGTTTCGTCGGTCCAGACGCCGGTGGCATTCACGATCTGCTTGGCCCGGACGGTGAACTCCTCACCGCTTTCCTGATCCGCGAGCCGGGCCCCGACCACGCGTCCGGCCTCGCGGACGAAATCCACGACCTTGACCCGGTTGGCCGCCACGGCGCCGTAGTTCGCTGCCGTGCGGACCAGATCCATGACCAGCCGTGCGTCGTCGACCTGGGCATCGTAATAGCGGATCGAACCGACGAAGGCCTCGTCCTTGAGGCTCGGTGCGCTGCGCAATGTCGCCTTCCGGCTCAGGTGCCGGTGGAAGGGCACCCCGCGGCTATGTCCTGAGGCCAGCGACATCCCGTCATAGAGGGCGATTCCCGCCCCGACGTAGGGGCGTTCGATGAAGCGCTTGGTCAGTGGATACAGGAACGGGACCGGCCGGACCAGGTGTGGTGCGATCCGGTCGATGAGCAGTCCACGTTCCTGCAGGGCCTCGCGCACCAGCGCGAAGTCCAGCATCTCCAGATAGCGCAACCCGCCGTGGATGAGCTTGGAGGATCGCGAGGACGTCCCGGCCGCCCAGTCACGGGCTTCGACGATGCCGACCTTCAGCCCCCGGGTGGCCGCGTCGAGGGCGGATCCGGCTCCGACGACTCCCCCACCGATGATCAGCAGGTCCAGTTCGGCCTCGGGCCCCTCCGTGGTCGCCCGCATCGTCTCGAGCGAGGCGGTGCGGAAGGTCGGGTCGAGCACTCCCCTGGTTGACGTGGATCCCGGTTCGCGGTGCTTCATCGGTGGTGTCATGCTACCCAGCTTCGTACGGGGAGACGACGACGTCAACGCGTTGGAACTCCTTCAGATCCGAATAACCGGTGGTGGCCATGGCCCGGCGCAAGGCGCCGATCAGGTTCGAGGTGCCGTTGGTGTGGCGCGAGGGGCCGAGCAGGACCTCCTCCAGCGGACCCACGGTTCCCACGCGGACCCGGTCGCCCCGGGGGCTGTTGTCGTGGTGGGCTTCGACACCCCAGTGCCAGCCGCGTCCCGGGGCCTCTTGGGCCCGGGCCAGGGCACTGCCGAGCATGACGGCGTCGGCCCCCATGGCAATGGCCTTGACGATGTCTCCGCTGGTGCCCAGTCCGCCATCGGCGATGACGTGGACGTAACGTCCCCCGGATTCGTCGAGGTAGTCGCGGCGGGCGGCGGCCACATCGGAGATCGCGGTGGCCATGGGGGCGTGGATGCCCAGGGCGCGACGGGTCGTGGCGGTGGCACCCCCGCCGAATCCGACCAGGACGCCGGCGGCGCCGGTACGCATCAGGTGCAGGGCCGGGGTGTATCCGGCGGCGCCGCCGACGATGACGGGAACGTCGAGCTCGTAGATGAACTGCTTGAGGTTCAGCGGTTCCTGGTTCTGCGACACGTGTTCGGCGGAGACGGTGGTACCGCGGATCACGAAGATGTCCACCCCGGCGTCGATCACCGTCCGGTAGTACTCCTGCGTGCGTTGCGGGGTCAGGGAGCCGGCCACCGTGACCCCTGCGTCGCGGATTTCCGCGAGCCGCGAGGTGATCAGCTCGGCCTGGATCGGCGCCTGGTAGAGCTCCTGCAGCCGGGCCGTCACCGCCGGGTTGACGTGTTCGCCCAGGGTCCTGTCGTCCTCGACCCTGGACTCCAGCGAGGCGATCTCCGCCAGCACCGGCTCCGGGTCCTCGTAGCGGGTCCACAGCCCCTCGAGGTTCAGGACCCCGAGGCCACCGAACCTGCCCAGGGCGATCGCCGTGGCCGGACTCATGACCGAGTCCATCGGGGCACCGATGATGGGGCTGCTGAACTGGTAGGCGTCGATCTGCCAGTTCACTGACACGTCCTGCGGGTCACGCGTGCGGCGGGTGGGGACGACGGCGACGTCATCCAGCGAGTAGGCGCGGACGCCTCGTTTTCCCCGGCCGATCTCAATCTCATAAGTCACCGGCTTAGCCTATCAGCGCCGCCACGCACGGGCCGGGCTTCGTGACTTGGGCCCCCTTCGTCGGCCGATGGCGGCCTCGGCGCCCCGCCGGCCCGAGGAGGGGTGACAGCCACGGCGTCCACAGCTACGCTCGGCTGCAGCGGGGGCCTTCGCCCAACCCTGCGCCGGCACGGCGCACCGGTTCGTCCCTCTTCGGGGCGGACACCAGCCAGGAGGAGATATGAAGTTCGGCATCGAGGAGGATCTCCTGTGCGTGGACCCGGCCACGGGCCGACGCGTCGAGACCGGTGATCCGGGAACCGGCAGCGAGGCCGACGAGGCGGAGCCGGATTCATTCATCTTCCGGACCGGCGCCGAGGCGCTGGAGGCGTTGTTGGAGGATCGCCGGGCGCTGGGGGCGCTGGCGGCCGACGGCGGTGCGATCGCCACGGGGTTCGGTCTGGTTCCCGCGCTGTCCCCCGCGGCGGACCCCTGCGCCCCCTCGACCGGTCGGGAAGGGGGTGCCCTGCGGATCCATCTTCCGGTTCCGACTCCCGAAGAAGGGGTCCAGGTCATGAACCACCTGCGTCGTTGGATGCCCGTCCTCATGGCCTTGGGCGCCAACTCGCCGCTTTGGAACACCGCCGACACCGGATACGCCAGCTGGAGGACGCTACGCAACCGGACCTTGCCCGTCCACGGCATCCCTCCGCACTTCTTCGGCGCCCGCGACTACACCGAACGCGTCGACCGGCTGCTGGAGAGTCCGGGCATCGACACCCAGGACCACGTCGGATGGGGAGCACGGCTTTCCCCCTTGCGCGGGAGCCTGGAGGTCCGCGCCATCGACATGCAGCTGACCGCCGGGGAATCAGTGCTTTTCGCCCTGCTGGTCCGCTCGCTGGCCGTGGAGGCACTGCACCGGTCCCCCACTCCCGATGGCATCACTCCCGAAGAGTCCGACGCCGCCACCTGGCATGCCGCCCGCCACGGCGTGGAGGGGGATCTGGTCGGGCTCCCCAGTTGCGAACGGTCCTCGCCCTCGGCACTGGCCCATCTGATGTTCGACACGGTCGAGGACCATCTGATCGGATTCGGCGATGCCGCCTATGTGTCGGCGGGTTTGCGGGAACTCCTGAATTCCGGGAACGGCGCCGCCCGCCAGCGCGTGGCCTTCGAGCACGGGGGAATCGCCCGGGTGGTCGAATTCGCCGGAGCCGAATTGGTCAGGGAAACGACGTGGTGAGCCGGTGAACCGCCGGCTCCGGCAGTAGTACCCCCAGTCGGACTCGAACCGACAACACAGAGATTTTAAGTCTCCCGCCTCTACCGATTGGGCTATGGGGGCCCGCAGCTAGATCCTACAAGAGCGTCGGCCCCCGGACGCCACACGGCGCCGCGTCCTTCCCGGGATTCGGGGGACGCGGCGCCGTGGGATGCCGGGTTCCGGCGGTGCCGAAGACTACTTGGCTGCGGCCTTGGGCTTCGGGGTGGCTGCCTCGACGAACCCGCGGCGCGGGGTCTGAAGATCGGCGATCTGGGTGATGTCGCGCTTGAACAGCAGGTTGGCGAACCAGTCGCCGGCCACGCGGAACTTGCGCTCGAACGTCGGCATGGCCATGCCGTGGTAGCCGCGGTGGGCGACCCAGGCCGGCACGCCCTTGAGCTGCAGGCCGAGGACCTTGGCGACGCCCTTGCCGGTGCCGAATCCGGCGACGGCACCCATGTTCTTGTGCTCGTACTCGCCCACCTGGCCCACGCCGTAGCGGGTGGCGTAGATGTTCGAGGCCAGCAGCTTGGCCTGGCGGACGGCGTGCTGGGCGTTGGGCACGCAGGTGCCGTCGGGCAGGCCGCCGGTGACATCCGGGACGGCAGCGACATCGCCGGCGGCCCAGGCGCCCTCGATGGGGCCGTCGTCGCCGGTGATGCGCAGATCGGTTCCAACGCGGACGCGGCCGCGCGGCTCGATCGGGAAATCGGTGGAGTGGACCATCGGGTTGGCCTGCACGCCCGCGGTCCAGACCAGGGTGTCGGTCTCGAAGGTCTCGCCGGGGGTCTTCTCCGGCATGTTCGTCAGCTCGAGCGTGCCGTTTTCGGCCTTGCCCAGCGACGTGTTCAGCAGGACCTCGATGCCGCGCGAGCGCATGTGCTCCACGACCCAGACGGCCTGTTCCTCGGTGACCTCGGGCATGATGCGGCCCATGGCCTCGACCATCACGAAGCGGATCTCGTCCTGCTCGACGCGGCTGGTCTTGGCGACGGCGGCGCGCACCAGGTCCTCGAGTTCGGTGATGGTCTCGATGCCGGCGAAGCCGCCACCGACCACCACGAACGTCAGGGCGCGACGGCGGGCTGCCGGATCGCTCATCATCGACGCGGTCTCGACACGCTCGAGGACCTTGTTGCGCAGGGCGACGGCCTCTTCGATGGACTTCAGTCCGATGCCCTCGTCGGCCAGGCCGGGGATCGGGAAGGTCTTGGTGATGGAGCCGGCGGCCATGACGACGTCGGTGTAGCCCAGTTCGAAGGGCTCCCCGTCGGTCGGGACGACGACGGCCTTGCGGTTGGCGTGGTCAACGGCGCTGACGCGGCCGGTGATCAGTTCCGCGTTGTCCAGGTGCGTGCGGTGGGAGACGGTCACGTGGCGGGGCTCGATCTTGCCACCGGCGACCTCGGGAAGGAACGGCTGGTAGGTCATGTAGGGCAGCGGATCAACGACCGTGACGACGCCGCCATGGGCCTTGACCTTGTTCTGCAGCTTCATTGCGACGTACAAGCCGACGTATCCACCGCCAACGACGAGGATGCGTGGGCGATCGGAAAGTTCAGGAGTGTTTGCCATGAGCCCATACTAACGCCATCAACCGCTATGTGAAAGTCTTCACTAGCGACTTTCCGGGAGATCATCGAAAGGATCCCGATCCGCCTCGGAGGCGGTCCATTCCGCATCCGCCACCGTCCCGGCCGCGGCGGCCAGGGCGGCCCGGTTCCGGCGTCGCACCGTGACCACATGCACACCGCCACCGACGATGATGATCAATGCCAGCGCGCCGAATCCGATGACCAGCACCGCCGGCAGCGCGCCGGCGGGATCCTCCGGGGCGACGGCCTCGGGGGCGGCCACCGCCGGGACGGAGGATTCCTCCTCGGGCTTGGCGCTGGGCTTGGAGGCATTGGGGCGGGTGACCTGGCCGCGGCGGTGGACGTGGATCCATTCGGCGATGGTGCCCAGCGGGTTCTGGTCCACCGAGGGGACATCGGTGGTCAGGGCGGCCTCGGCGTCCAGCAGACCGTAGCCGTAGAGGTTGTCCACCCCGGGCTCCCCCGCGTCCTCAGCGGTGGCCAGGATGCGCTGGATGACGTCGCGGGCCTTCATCTCCGGGTACTTCGAACGGATCAGGGCCGCGACGCCGGATACCAGCGGTGCCGCACCCGAGGTCCCTGACCAGTCGGCGTACCCGCCATCGGGCAGCCCGCCCACCAGCGGGTCGGCGGGGGCCGCCACGCCGATGCTGATTCCCTGCGTCGAGGAGTCCCAGCTGGCCTTGCCCTTCTTGTCGACACCAGCCACGGTCAGCACCCCGGGGATGGTTGCCGGCGCCCCGACCTGTTCCATGCCCCCGGCACGGTTCCCGGCGGCGGCGACGATGACGACGTCGTGCTCCTCGGCGTATTTGAAGGCCTCGTCCCAGCTGGTCGGCCAGCTCGGCGTCGTGGACCCCAACGACATGTTGATCACGTCGGCCCCCTGGTCCACGGCCCATTTCACCGCGCGCGGGACCTGCTCGCTGATGGGGACGCCCCCGGGGTTCTCCGACCCCAGCCACAGCGACCCCGAGAGCAGCTCCGCCTTCGGGGCCACACCGATGACGCCGTCGGGGCCGGGCCCGGGTTTGGGGATCTTCACCGGATCGGGTTTCTTCGGCGGATCCTCGTCGTCCTTCTTCGCGTCCTTCACGGCACGCTTCCAGGCAATGGTCTGCTTCTCGTCTTCTGCCTTGGCCTTCGCGATGGCCTTTTCGTTGTTTCCGTGTCCGGCCAGCAGGGTGCCCACCAGGGTGCCGTGCTCGGGCAGCGCGCCGAGGGGTTCGGTGCCGTCCTTGTTCCCTGCCGCGGAGAAGTCGCTGCCGCCGATGACGGTCCCGCTCAGATCGGGGTGCGAGTCGGCGATGCCGGTATCAATGACCGCGACGGTGACGTCCTCGCCCTTGGAGACCTTCCAGGCCTGCTTGATGCCGTAGTCCTTGAGCCAGTATTCGCTGTCACGGATCTGATCCGCCTGGGCAGCGGGGGCGGCGACCAGCAGCGTTGCCGCGGCCAGCAGGCTCGCCAGGAGGCCGGCGGTGGCACGGGTCGGACGTGACGTCACGGGCGGTTCCTTCAAGGGTCGGGGACGACGGCGGGAGGACGGCCTACTGCCGCGCCAACCCGAGGGCGATACCGTCCAGAATATCGTGTTCGCTGGCCACCGCGGTGCGCACCCGGTTTCCGGTCAGCTCGGCGACCCGGAGCAGGATGGTCCGGTAGATCAGCGCCCCGGCGGCAATGACATCGACCCGGCCCGGGTGCATGTACGGCAGTTGTTCCCGGCGGCGCCGCGAGAAGCCCAGGAATTCGCTGGCCGCGGCCTCGATGACCCCGACGGGCAGTTCGGCGCCGTCGATCTTCTCGGGCTGGTAGCTGTGCAGATCCAGCACATGAGCGGTCACCGTGGTGATGGTTCCGGCCACGCCGACCACCCGGTCCACTTCCTGCAGGGGCACGGTCTGCAGCACCGTGTCGATCTGCCGGTTGGCTTCGGCTTCCGCGGCGGCGATCTGCTCGGCCGTCGGCGGGTCGTCGGTGAGGAAGCGTTCGGCATAACGCACGCAGCCCATGTCCATGCTGATCGCCGCGCGCACGCCTTCGCTGCTGCCCACCACGAATTCGGTGGACCCTCCCCCGAGATCGATGACCAGGACGTCTTCCGTGTCGGCGGGCGGCCGGACCGACACGGCGCCGGCGAAGCTCAAGGCGGCTTCCTCCGAGCCTTCGATGACCTCGGGGGTGACGCCGAGCCGGGTGCGGACCCCGTCCATGAACTCATCCCGGTTCCCCGCGTCACGGGTAGCCGAGGTGGCGACGAACCTCACCCGCTGGGCACCGTGCCGGCCGATCAGTGCCGCATATTCATCCAGTGCCTCAAAGGTGCGCTCCAGGGCCTCGGGGGCCAGGTTCCCGGTGGCATCGACGCCCTGGCCCAGGCGCACGATGCGCATCTGGCGGGCCACGTCGAGCAGTCGGATCCGTCCGTCGTCGTCCTCGATGACATCGGCGATCAGCAGCCGGATGGAATTCGTTCCGCAATCGATGGCGGCAACCCTCATGCCTGGCCTCCTGGATCGTGTGGTGCGGGCTGTTGCCCGGTCGTTTCAGCGTGTTCGCGCGCCTGTCGGGCAGCGCTGCGCCGGGCCTTCTTCACGGCAGGGTCCTCGGCCTGGGTCTTGACGTGGCGGCTGCGGTCCTGTGCGGGAACGGGCGCCTCGGTATCCCAGGCCCCCCGGCAGTGGCACCGCTCGGCGGTCCACCATTCGGCGATTCCGGCAATGGCCTCATCGCCCAGCGGGTTGACCCCGGCCCCCGCGGAGAGCGAATGTCCCACCAGCACGTGCAGGCATTTCACCCGGGTCGGCATGCCGCCGGCGGACACCCCGTCGATTTCCGGGACGGCGCCGACTCCGGTGCGCCGGCCAATGGCATCGCGGGCCGCGAGATAGTCCTGGTGGGCCGCGGTGTAGGCGGCCGTCAGCGCCTCGTCCTGTCCCAGGCGTTCGGTCATCGTTGCCATCAACCCGGCGGCCTCCAGGCGGGAAACCGCGGAGGTGATGACCGGATGGGTGAGGTAGAAGGTCGTGGGGAAGGGGATGCCCGAGGCCAGCCGCGGGGCGGTGGTGGCCACCAGCGGATTGCCACAGAGGCACCGGGCCCCGATCTCCACCACATTGCGGGCCGGACGGCCGAGCTGACGACTCAGCGTGTCCAGGTCCCCGGGGGTGGGGACCCGCTGTTCGGCGTCCAGCGCCTCATGGCGCGGTGCGGTGGCGGGATGCTCCACGGATTCTCCTTCAGGAAATGATCAGTCGGTGGCCGAGCGTACAACGGTGTCCCAGAGGGAGTCGACCCACGGCAGGTCGGTCCGGACATCGCCCACGCTCTGCGGGCCCGCGGCGGAATCGTCGCCGGTGGCCCCGACCACCATGTACTTCTTCTCGCCCGGCATGACCAGGTTGATGCGGTTGCGGGCCTGGGCCTTGACGTAGGCCGGGTCGTCCCAGCGGGCAATCTGCGAGGTCAGCTCGGCCTGCTCCTGCTGCTTCTCGGCGATCGAGGCCTGCACTTCGGCGACCTCGGCCCGCTGGTCCATGTAGGTTCCGACGCTGGGTAGCAGCAGGACGGTCACCACGGCCAGGATGACCGCCAGGGTCAGCAACCGTCCGGAGAAGGCCCGGGCCGGGACCGGGGCACCGGCCTCGGTCGGGGCCTGCGTGGCCTCGGGTTCGCGGTGGCCGTTGCCGGAGCGGATCGCCCCGGAGAGTTCCGCGCGTTCGCGCAGCCGCTTCTCGCGGGGCCCGCTCGGGCGTGGCCCGGGACGTTTGCCGGCCGGAGTCGACTTCGCTGCCGACGGTGTGGCCGGTGCCCTCCCGCGGGAGGCCGGCGAGGATTTCGCCGGGGACTTGCCGCTGCCCGGGGCCGCCGGGGTACCTGGCTGCTTCCGCGCGGTGGAGGGCCCTGCGGGCTGCTTGCGGGCCGCCGGCTTATCGGGGGTGGGTTTCTTCGCCGCGGACCGGCCGGCCGCCGATGACGGGGACGGGGAATCCTCGGACGTGTTCCCGGGTCCGGGAGCGGCACCCATCGGGACGACCTTCTGCCGGTTGACCGCCGCCGGGGTGCGGGGGGCGGACGGTGCAGGAACGACGGCGTCTTCGTGGTCGCCGGAGGCGGCGGGGTCGTGCCCCGGCTCGGCAGGCCTGGCCCGTGGCATGTTGGGACGTCGGTTTGCCATGGGTGTCCTTCCGGTCTGCTCGGTGGGTCCGGGGGTGGGCCGGGTGCACGCGCCTGAAAGGCGTGAGGGGAACCGCCGGTGTCCGGCGACTCCCCTCAGCACTTTACGCGTTGCGGTGCGACCTTAGGCGGTGAAACGCGGGAAGGTCGCCTTTCCTGCGTAGAACGCGGCATCGCCGAGCTCTTCTTCGATGCGCAGCAACTGGTTGTACTTCGCGACGCGCTCGGAGCGGGCCGGGGCGCCGGTCTTGATCTGGCCGGCGTTGGTGGCCACCGCGATATCGGCGATCGTGGTGTCCTCGGTTTCGCCGGAGCGGTGCGAGGTGACGGTGGTGTAGCCGTTGCGCTGGGCCAGCGACACGGCATCGAGGGTCTCGGTCAGTGAACCGATCTGGTTCACCTTGACCAGCAGCGAGTTCGCCGTGGCGGAATCGATGCCCTTCTGCAGGCGCTCCGGGTTGGTGACGAAGAGGTCGTCGCCCACGATCTGGACCTTCGAGCCGATGGCGTCCGTCAGGGTCTTCCAGCCCTCCCAGTCGTCTTCGTCCAGCGGGTCCTCGAGGGAGACCAGCGGGAAGTCCTTGACGAGCTGGGCGTAGTAGTCGCTCATCTCGGCGGCCGTGCGGGAGGCCCCTTCGAACTGGTAGGTCCCGTTCTCGAAGAACTCCGAGGAGGCGACGTCCAGTGCCAGGGCGATGTCCTCGCCCGGGGTCAACCCGGCCTTCTTGATGGCGTCGATGATCAGTTCCAGGGCGGCCCGGTTGCTTTCCAGGTTCGGGGCGAAGCCGCCCTCGTCCCCCAGGCCGGTGGCCAACCCGCGTTCCTGCAGGACCGATTTCAGCGCGTGGTAGACCTCGACGCCCCAGCGCAGTGCCTCGGAGAAGGTGGAGGCGCCGACGGGCACGACCATGAACTCCTGGATGTCGACATCCGAGTCGGCGTGCGAACCACCGTTGAGGATGTTCATCAGCGGCACCGGCAGGACGTGGGCGTTCGGTCCACCCAGGTAGCGGTAGAGCGGCAGGTTGGAGGACTCGGCGGCGGCGGAGGCCACGGCCAGCGACACCCCGAGGATGGAGTTGGCGCCCAGCGTCGACTTGTTCGGGGTCCCGTCCAGATCGATCATGATCTGGTCGATGGCCCGCTGGTCGGTGGCGTCCTGGCCGATCAGGGCCGGCTGGATCGTGTCGATGACCGCGTCGACGGCCTTGGTGACGCCCTTGCCCAGGTAGCGGGACTTGTCACCGTCGCGCAGCTCAACGGCTTCAAAGGCTCCGGTGGAAGCGCCGGAGGGCACTGCCGCGCGGCCCAGCGAGCCATCGGAGAGCAGGACTTCGGCTTCTACGGTCGGGTTGCCGCGCGAGTCGAGGATTTCGCGAGCGTGGATGGCATCGATCAAGGCCATGGAAGGTACTCCTTCGTGGGTGGGTTGGGGGCCGTACACAGCATTGGATACGCGGGCACGTTGCCTCGCGTCCCAGCCTAGCCTGTGCCGGGTGTGGAGGAGGAAGTTGGTTGCGCGGCCGTCATGTAACGTGCGACGGCGGTGCGCAGGGACCGTTCGGCGTCCAATCCACGTTCGTGGGCGTCGGCGACGATCCCCAGGAGCAGCTCGCCGAGTTCGGCTTCAGTCTCCACCACCGCGGCGCCCGGCACCGGCGGGGCGGCCGGCGCCCCGGGCCCGCCGCTCCAGCGACGGGCCCGGCCGATCGTCTTATCGGCCAGGGCGAGGGCCGGAAGATGACGCGGCAGCGAGGAGAACGGGTCGGTGCGGGAGGGGTCCTCGGCGCGTTTGGCGGCATCCCAGGATTCGACGATCTCCTGGACGTCCTCGGGGTAGGTTCCGCGCAGGCTGCCGTCGCGGTGGAAGACGTGGGTGTTGCGGCGGATCATCTTTTCGCTCAGATGCGCGGCGATGTCGGAGAAGTCGAAGGCCCCCCGTTCGGCGGCGATCTCGGCGTGCAGGACCAGTTGCAGAAGCACGTCGGCCAGTTCCCCGCGCAATTCGTCGTCATCCTGGCCGGTTTCGATGGCCTCGAGCAGTTCGTAGGACTCCTCGACCAGGTATTCCACCAGCGAGGCATGGCTCAGTCCGGCGGTCCAGCGGCAGTGCCGGCGGAGGTCCGCAATGATGCCCATAAGGCGTTGCGGCTCCCCCGGCGTGCCCGGGCTCCCCCCGGGCCGGGCCCCGCTCATGATCGGTTCAGGCCTGGTCATCGTCCTGGTCATCGCCGTCGCCGGTCATCCCCGCATATTCGGCGTTGATGTACTCGACCAGGGCTTCGCGTTCCTCCAGCGGCAGGAAGGCCGCCTCGGCCGCGTTGAGCGTGAGCTCGAGCAGGTCGTCCAGATCGTAGTCGAATGCTTCGACCAGCAACTCGAACTCGCCCGAGAGGCTCGTCTCCGACATCAAGCGGTTGTCCGGGCTGATGGTGACGGTGAAACCCGTCTGGTAGAGCAGGTCGATGGGATGGGACTCGATGCCCTCGCCGAAGGCCGCGGTGGCCCCGGTCTGCAGGTTCGAGGACGGGCAGATCTCCAGCGGAATGCCCCGGTCGCGCACCCAGTTGGCGACCGGCCCCAGGGTGACCAGCCCGGTGTCCTCTTCGACCTCGGATCCGTCATCGTCGGTGCCACCGAACTGGATCTCGATGTCCTCGGCGATGCGCACGCCGTGGCCCAGCCGTTCGGCCCGCCCGGTCAGCAGGGCATCGACTATCGAATCCACTCCCGCGGCTTCGCCGGCGTGGACGGTGGTGGGGAAGAAGTTCGTGGCCAACAGATCGAAGGCCTCCTTCATCCGCGAGGGCGGGAACCCGTCCTCGGCACCGGCGATGTCGAAGCCGACGGCCCCGTTGCCGCGATGGCGCAACGCCAATTCGGCGATCTCCACGCCTCGATCGGCATGGCGCATCGCGGTGATCAGCTGGCCGACCTGGATGGGCCGGCCACTACCGGCGACGGTTTCAACCCCTTCGTCCAGGCCCTGCTGCACGGCCTGGACGGCTTCGTCCAGGCTCAGCCCGCCGGCCAGATGCTGTTCGGGGGCCCAGCGCACTTCCCCGTAGACGACGCCGTCGTCGGCGAGGTCCTCAACGAATTCACGGGCCACCCGGACCAGGTTCTCGTGGGTCTGCATGACCGCCACGGTGTGTTCGAAGGTTTCCAGGTAGCGCGGCAACGAACCGGAGTTCGCCGATTGGCGGAACCATTCGCCCAGGGCGACCGCGTCGGTGGAGGCCAGTTCATGGCCTGCCGCGGCGGCGAGTTCGATGATGGTGGACGGACGGAGTCCGCCGTCGAGGTGGTCATGCAGCGAGACCTTCGGCAGGCTGCGGAAGTCGAATTCGGGGTCATAGGCGGTATGGATCAGCTCTTCACTCACGTACCCAGCGTACTGGGCGGGGCAACGCAGCGGAACCACTGAATCCCGGGAGCCCGGGACCGCGTTGCCGCGGCTCAGTGCCCCCGCTCGGCGGGGACTTCCAGCAGCGGGGGCGCCGGCTGGGCGTCCGGGGCCTGCGGGTCCGTGCCAAGCCGGCGCCGCAGGACATTGAGGACCCGGTCCACGATGAAGCCGAACACCATGGCGATGGCTATGGACAGGCCGATCCCCAGCAGCGGGTTGTCCTTCATCCAGTGGCCGCCGACGGCACCGATGGTGGTGGAGTAGGCACTCCAGGTCAGGCATCCCAGCACGTCGAGCAGGGTGAAACGGCGGCGGGAGAACCGGGTGGCCCCGGCGGTGAAGTTCACCGCCACCCGGCCGACGGGGATGTAGCGGGCCGTGAAGATCAGCAGGGCGCCCCGTCGTTCGAGTTCCCGTCGGGCGAAGGCGAAGGTCCGTCGCGTCCGTGGACGACGCATCCAGCGGAACCGATCCAGGCCGATCCGCCGGCCGAACCCGTAGGCGATCTGGTCCCCGGCCATCGCCCCGGCCGCTCCGACGACGCCCAGCAGCAACAGCGACGGGGACCCCGAGGCCACCGCGACGGACGCCAGCGCCACCAGCAGCGACTCGCTGGGCACCACCGGCATGAACCCGTCGATCAGGCAGAGCAGGAAGAGCAACGGCAGGATCCACCAGGCGGTCGAGGCATGGAGGATGACCTCGTTGACGATCTCCATGAGGCAGGGTCCCTTGGCTGGAATTATTCCGTCTTCCGGTGGACGACGGCGGCCGCACCCGGTCTTCGTCGGGTGATGCATCCAGTCTGGCCCATCGGACCCGGCCGTGGCCTCCCACCCCGGGATGATTACGGGTCCGACCCGGGTCATCCCCGAGGTCGGCGGACACGCAACCCGGCGGAGCGGCTATTCGGCGATCCGCTCCAGGATCAGGCGTTGGCCGTTCCTGCTGCCTTCGGCGCTGATCACCGCTGCCGACTCCAGTGCCTCCAGGGCCCTGCCGAATTTCTCGGGGGTGTCGGTCAACAAGGTCATCAGCGGTTGGCCGCGGCGGACCACGTCTCCGGGTTTGGCGTGCAGGCGCACCCCGGCCCCGGCCTGGACCTCGTCCTGCCGACGGGCCCGCCCGGCACCCAGCCGCCAGGCCGCCACCCCGACGGAGAGGGCATCGAGTTCGGTGAGCACCCCTTCGGCCTGGGCGTACACGGTCTCCGATTCGCGGGCGACCGGCAGGGCGGCGGCCGGGTCCCCTCCCTGGGCGGAGATCATCTTGTGCCAGACGTCCATGGCACGGCCGTCGGCCAGCGCGGCCGCAGGGTCGGCGTCGTGCACCCCGGCGCCGGCGAGCATCTCCTGGGCCAGCTTCACCGTCAGTTCCACCACATCGGCAGGTCCGCCTCCGGCCAGGACGTCCACGGATTCGGCGACCTCGATCGCGTTGCCGGCGGTGAGCCCCAACGGAGTGGCCATGTTGGTCAGCAGCGCCACCGTCTTGACCCCGGCGTCGGTGCCCAATCCCACCATCGTGCGGGCCAGTTCGCGGGCGTCCTGTTCGTTCTTCATGAACGCCCCGGATCCGACCTTGACGTCGAGGACCAGGGTCCCGGTGCCCTCGGCGATCTTCTTGGACATGATCGAGGAGGCGATCAGCGGGATGGCTTCGACGGTTCCGGTCACATCACGCAGGGCGTAGAGCTTCTTATCGGCCGGAGCCAGCCCCGTCCCGGCCGCGCAGATCACCGCACCGCAATCGGAGAGCTGGTCCATCAGGGCCGCAGTGGACAGCGAGGCGTTCCATCCGGGGATGGATTCGAGCTTGTCCAGGGTTCCGCCGGTATGCCCGAGGCCACGGCCGGACAGCTGGGGTACCGCGACCCCGAAGGCCGCCACCAACGGGGCCAGCGGCAGGGTGATCTTGTCCCCCACCCCGCCGGTGGAGTGCTTGTCCGCGGTGGGCTTGACCGCCCCCGCGGGGGTGCGCAGCGAGGAGAAGTCCATGCGTTCGCCCGAGTTGATCATCGCCGTCGTCCAGCGGGAGATTTCCGCCCGGTCCATCCCGTTGAGCAGGATCGCCATGTTCAACGCCGCCATCTGTTCCTCGGCGATGACCCCGCGGGTATAAGCGTCGATGGTCCAGTCGATCTGTTCGGGACTCAGCGTCCCGCGATCGCGTTTGATGCCGATGATCTCGACCGCGTCGAAGTGCTCGGTGCTCATGCTGGACCTTTCGTCGGTGCTCCGGCCGGATGGCCGGAGCTAGTGCAACAGGGTTTCGGGGCCGAAGGCGTCGGGCAGGACCTGGTCCATGGTGGCGATCCCGCGGACGGTCATCAGTTCCATCCCGGGTCCACGGTGTTCGTAGAGCAATTGCCGGCAGCGCCCGCAGGGCATCAGGATGTTGCCGGTTCCGTCCACGCAGTAGAACGCGCGCAGCCGGCCGCCCCCGCCCATATGCAATTGTCCGATCATGGTGCATTCGGCGCAGAGGACGACCCCGTAGGCGGCGTTTTCGACATTGCAGCCGCTGATGATCCGCCCGTCCTCGGTCACTGCCGCCGCCCCGACCGGGAACTTCGAATACGGGGCGTAGGCGTGTTCCATCGCCGCGGTGGCCGCGATCCGCAGGCGTTCCCAGCCGGCGGGGTCCAGCGGCGTCGTCGGAGGGTGGGGCACGGGCCTACTCCTTCACGTAGGCGACGCCGTTGGAGGCCGGGGGTCGTGATTTCCCGGCCAGCCCGGCGACGGCAAAGATCGTCACGATATAGGGCAGCATCTGCATGAACTGGTTGGGCACCGGGGTGCCCAGGATGCTCAGCACGAACGAGAGGTTCAACGAGAAGCCGAACAACAGGGAGGCGAAGAACGCCCCGATCGGGTTCCAGCGCCCGAAGATCATGGCCGCCAGGGCGATGAACCCCTGCCCGGCGGTCATTTCCTTGCTGAAGGACGAGGACGTCACCAGGGTGAAGAACGCACCCCCGAGACCGGCGACGACCCCGGCGAGCAGGACGTTGGAGAACCTGATGGCCTTGACCCTGATGCCCACCGTGTCGGCGGCCTGGGGGTGTTCGCCCACGGCCCGCACGCGCAGGCCCCATCGGGTCTTGAACAGGCCGAACCAGACCAGGAAGACGGCGACGTACATGCCGTAGCCCAGGATCGTCTGGTCGAAGAAGATCGGACCGAACACCGGGATGTCGGCCAGGCCGGGGATCCTGATGTTGTGGAACGACGGCGGGGAGTTGAACAGGGCCGTATCGGCCTTCATCACGGTGGAGAAGAGGAAACTGGTCAGCCCGGCGACCAGGACGTTGAGTACGACGCCGACGATGATCTGGTTGACCATGTATTTGATGCTGAACACCGCCAGGACCGCGGAGACGAGCATGCTGGCCACCACGGCGGCCAGGACACCGGCCAGCAGGCTCTGCGTGATCGATCCGACGACCGCGGCGCCAAAGGCCCCGGCCAGCAGCTGGCCCTCGATGGCGATGTTGATGACCCCGGTCCGCTCACACAGCACGCCGGAGAGCGAACCGAAGATCAGCGGGATGGCCAACGTGAACGAACCGGCGATCAGACCGGAGAAGTAGACGTTGGGGTTGTTGGCGCTGCCGATGACCCAGACCAGGAAGGCAATGACCCAGATGGCCGCGAAGGCCGGGACCAGCCATTTCGGGGCGGTGGCCCGCCGGGAGGTCAGCCGGAAGGAATACGCCGCCAGTCCCAGCAGCAGGATGGCGCCGATCCATCCCACGAGCGTGGTGCCGAGCATCACGTCGGGGACCTTGATCGCGTCGTGGTCGGTCGAGATGCGGAACCTGGCCGTGGCGCTCGGGCTGCCGATGGCGAATCCGAGAAGTGCCACCAGGGCCAGGACGGCCAGCACCATGGGGGTGCTCCAGTTCCGGTGGGCCGTGCCGACCGACGTCACGCCGGCCGAGGGGGTGGTGGTTGCGGTGCTCACGCTGCTCCTCCGGTCCCGGCGGTCCGCGCCGTGGTGGTCTTGCTCTTCTTCTTGCCGGTGTTGATGCGGAAGATCGCTTGCACCAGCGGCGGGGCGGCGATGAACAGCACGATGAAGGACTGGACGACCAGCACGATGTCGATGGGGATGCCGGTGTTGGATTGCATGCCCACGCCACCGGCCCGCAACGCGCCGAACAGCAGCCCGGCGAAGAGGGTGCCCATGGGTTTGGAGCGTCCCAACAACGCCACGGTGATGGCATCGAATCCGAAGCTGGCGGCGATGTCACTGGACAGGGCGCGTTCGGTGCCCGAGATCTGTGCGGTGCCGGCGAGCCCGGCGAGGGCCCCGGCGACCACCATGGCGGTGATGTAGGCCTTGGAGACATTGATCCCCGCGGTGCGGGCCGCCAACGGGTTGGCCCCGACCGCACGAAGTTCGAAGCCGGTCGTGGAACGGTTGAGCAGCCACCAGACGAAGGCCACCGCGGCCAGGGCCACGACGAAACCGTAATGCAGCCGGAAGCCGCTGCCGAAGATCAGCGGGTAGGCCGCCGAGGAGTCGATGTTCGGGCTGATCGGGTTGTTGGAGCCGGGGCGTTGGAAGCCGGGGGTGGTCAGCAGATAGAGCAGGAAGTAGAGCGCGATGTAGTTGAGCATGATCGTCACGATCACTTCGTGGGCTCCGCGTCGGGCCTTGAGCACCCCCGCGATGCCGCCCCAGAGGGCACCGCCGATGATCCCGGCCACCATCGCCAGGATCAGGTGGATTCCGGCGGGCAGGTCCAGGGTGAATCCGACCCAGCCGGCGAGCAGGGCGCCGACGATGATCTGCCCCTGGCCACCGATGTTGAACAGGCTGGCCCGGAACGCCAGGGCGACCCCGAGTCCTGCGAGGATCAGCGGGGTGGCGTCGGTCAGGGTTTCGGTGAGGGGATAGATCGCATTGGCGAAACCGTCGGCCTGGGTGTTGAAGATGGAGCTGCGGAAGAGCGCCACATAGGCTTCCGACACCGACGTCCACACGGCCCCCAACAGATCCATGGGCCGGGCGAAGAAGTAGCTCGAGGCCTCGGTGACCCGCTCGTCGGTCGCGGCGATCAGGATGGCTCCGACGATCAACGACAACAGGATCGCCAGGACGGACACCATGCCGTTGCCGGTGGTGATCCGAGTCATCAGCGAAGCCTGGGGGTCCGGTCCGGACGCCTCGGCCAGCTGGGCCGGCGAGTTCCCGGCGTCGGCTCCTCCGGGGATCGATCCCGGCTCCCCCGCCGGGGTTTCGCTGTCTGGGGCGACGGGGCCCGGTCCGGGCCCGTCCACGGGATCATTCATTCCCGGACTCCTCTTCTTGGTTTGGGTTCGCAGCCGCGGCACCGGATCCCTGATCCGTGGCCTCGGGAAGCGGGGTGGCGCCGGCCTCGGCGGCGGAGCTGCCGGCCATCATCAGGCCCAGGACCTCGCGCGGGGTGTCTCCGGGGACGATGCCCACCAGGCTGCCCTTGTACAACACGGCAATCCTGTCGGCCAGTTCGGCCACCTCGTCGAGTTCGGTGGAGACGATCAGCACGGGGGTGCCTCCGTCGCGTTCGGCGAGGATGCGCCGGTGCAGGAATTCGACCGAGCCGACGTCGACGCCGCGGGTTGGCTGCGAGGCGATGAAGAGCTTCAGGGGCCGGGACAGCTCCCGCGCCATGACCACCTTCTGCTGGTTGCCGCCCGAGAGGGTTCCGGCATTGGACTGCCCGCTCTGGGTCCGGATGTCGTATTCCTCGACCTTGTCCTCGGCGTTGCGGTTGATCACCGCCGGGCGCATGTTCAGTCCGCGGGCATACGGGGCCCGGTCATATTGGTTGAGCACGAGGTTCTCCGCGACCGTGAACGTGGAGACCAGTCCATCGGTGCTGCGGTCCTCCGGGACGAACCCGACCCCCGAGTTGATGATGGACTTCACGCTCCGGCCCAGCAGGTTCTCGCCCTCGAGCATGACCCGGCCCGTGGCCTGGTCCATCAGGCCCATGATGGCCTGGGTCAGTTCGGTCTGCCCATTGCCCTGGACCCCGGCGACCGCCAGGATTTCCCCCTGGCGCACGCCGAAGCTGATGTCGTCGAGCAGGACCTGGCCGGTGGGGGCCACCACGTTGAGGTGCTCCACGCGGAAGGTCTCCTCCCCCGGGGTGGCGTCCTCCTTGCCCAGGGCGAGGTTCACCTCACGGCCGACCATCAGCGAGGCCAGTTCGCTCGCGGAGGCCTCGGGTTCGGCCTTGCCGACCACCCGGCCCCGACGGATGACGGTGATGACGTCGGAAACGGCCTTGACCTCGCGTAGCTTATGCGAGATGAAGACCACCGAGGTGCCGTTGTCGCGCAGTTGCCCGATGATGCTCAGCAGTTCGTCGGTTTCCTGGGGCGTCAGCACCGCGGTGGGCTCGTCCAGGATCAGGATCCGCGCATCGCGGACCAGTGCCTTGATGATCTCCACGCGTTGTTGGACCCCGACGGGCAGGTCCTCCACGATGGCGTCGGGATCGACGTGGAAACCGAATTGCTCGGAGATCTCACGGATCTTGCGGCGGGTGGCCTCCAGATCGAGGATCCCGGCGGCCTTGGTGGCCTCGTCCCCGAGGGCGACGTTTTCCGCCACGGTGAAGACCGGGACCAGCATGAAGTGTTGGTGGACCATGCCGATGCCGGCGGCCATGGCGTCGCCGGGGCCGTTGAAGGACACCGGCCGGTCGTCGATGAGCACCTGCCCCGAGGTGGCCTCGTAGAGGCCGAACAGGACGTTCATCAGGGTTGATTTGCCGGCCCCGTTCTCGCCCAGCAGTGAATGCACCTGACTGTCTTCGACCACCACGTCGATGTTGTCGTTGGCGGTGAACGAACCAAATTTCTTGGTGATTCCGCGAAGTTCCAATTTCACGTGCTCTACCGTGTTCCCTTCTTTAGCGGCCCGGGCTCCAGGGGATCTGCCCCGATGCACCGTGGGCCATCGAATCCAGCGTAGCCGCGAATCGTTGGACGTCGGATGAGGCACGCGCCGCCCGTTTCCGGGATGGTCTCCCGTCTTTCCGGACGGCGCGCGCCGTGTCTGCTGGTTGGTCCTGACCCATCGCTTCGATGGGTCAGGACCTCCCGCGGACTATTTCTTCGGGCTGGACGGCGACTCGACCTTGATGTCGCCGGAGATGATGTCGGCCTTGATGTCGTCCAGCTGCGACTTCATGTCATCGGAGACATCGGAGTCGAAGTCGTGGAACGGTGCCAGGTCGACACCCTTGTTCTCCAACGTCCCGACATACGGGGTGTTGTCGAACTCGTCGTCCAGGTCCTCGGTGATCACGTTCTCGACGGCCTCACCCATCAGCTTCATGACGGAGGTGAGCACGAATTCCTGCCCGGAGGGAAGTGACTCGTAGCCATCGGAATCGACCCAGACGACCTTGGCGTCCTTGCCGTTGGAGTTGGCGTCCTTGACGGCGTCGATGGTGCCCAGGCCCACCGGACCGGCGACGGGCATGATGATGTCCGCCCCTTCGTTGATGAAGTTGGTGGTGGTCGTCTTGCCCTTGCCCTGGTTCTCGAAGTCGCCGGTGAACGTACCGTTCTGCTTATCGGCGTTCCAGCCCAGGACCTTGACCTTCTCGTCGTTCTTCTCGTTGTAGTACTGCACCCCTTCGTCGAAGCCGTCCATGAAGATGGTGACGGTCGGGATGTTGATGCCGCCGTAGGTGGCGACCTTGCCGGTCTCGGACGTCCCGGCGGCCAGGTAGCCGGCCAGGAAGGCGGCCTGGGCCGTGTCGTAGATGATCGGCTTGACGTTGGGCAGGTCGATCGAGTCGTCATCGATGATCGCGAAGTGCGCGTCCTCGGTCTTCTCCGCCAGGTCCTTGGTGGCATCGGCCAGCAGGAAGCCCACGGTGATGGTCAGGTTGCACCCGCCCTTGACCATGGAGTTCAGGTTGGGCTCGAAGTCGGTCTTGGCCTTGGACTCGGCCTGCTTGGTCTTGATGCCCAGGTCCTTCTTCGCCTTCATCAGGCCCTCGTAGGAGGACTGGTTGAAGGAGCGGTCGTCGAATCCGCCGGAGTCGGAGACGATGCAGCCGGTGTAGTCGGCGGCGCCGGGGTGGCTCGAGGCGGCCGAATCATCGCCACCGGAATCGGGGGCGGCCCCGCAGGCGGTCAGGACGAGGGCGGAAACGCCCAGGACGGCGGCGAGCTTGCCGGTGGAGCGCTTCAGGGTGCGCGGTGACTTCTTCAAGGTTCCTCCAGTGACGAGTGATGCTTCAGGGCCACCCCCTCCACGGGCCAGGTGACCTACCTGGGCCCCTCGAACGGGTGCCGACCGCCTTCGGCCTCCACATGTGGGGAGGACGTGACGGAAGATACAGTATGCCCCACTCGGACCGACCTGCCAGCATAAATAGTTGACACGACTATATTGTTGACCTTTTGTTACCTACTGGTAGCTCGATCAGACGCTTTGTCCAGGATTGATGGCGCGCAGGGCGGCAGCAGCCATGACCCGGATGCCTGTTTCGATGGCCTTCTCGTCCGGGATGTAGTCACCGCGATGCAGATCGTAGGTCTCCCCTCCCGGGGTACGCGTTCCCAGCCGCATCATGGCCCCGGGAATGGTGTGGGTCATCCAGGCGAAGTCCTCCCCGCCCATGGACTGCGGGATGAGCACGATGGCCGTCGACCCGATCTCGGCGCGCGCGGCCCGTTCGATCAGATCCGTTTCCGCTTCGGCATTGACCACCGGCGGGACCCCGCGGGTGTGCTCGAGTTTCACGTCGACACCATAGGGGACGGCGATCTGACGGACGACCTCGTCCAACAGCACCCCCGCCGATTCCCAGGCGTCCCCGTCCAGGCAACGCATGGTCCCGGCCAGGTAGCCCGCGGCGGGGATGGCGTTCGGGGCCGACCCGGCATGGATCTGGCCCCAGACCACCGAAACGGCGCTGCGCACGTCGATCCGCCGGTTGAGCACCGCCGGGACACCGACGGCGATCTCCGCCAGGGCGAAGACCAGGTCCTCGGTCAGATGCGGTCTGGAGGTGTGGCCGCCCCGGCCCGACAGTTCGATTTTGATGGTGTCGCTGGCACTGGTGATCGCCCCGATGCGGGTGCCGATCGTCCCGGCGTCGACCCGGGGTTCGCAGTGCAGGGCCAGGATGCGCGGGACCCCTTCGAGGACTCCCTGGGCAATCACCGACAGGGCCCCGCCGGGCATGGTCTCCTCCGCCGGCTGGAAGATCACCCGGATCCTGCCGCCGAGTTCACCGGCGGCGTGCATGCGCCCCAGGGTCAGGGCCACCCCGAGCATGACCGTAGTGTGGATGTCGTGCCCGCAGGCGTGGCAGACCCCTTCCCGGGTCGAGGCGTAGTCCAGCCCGGTTTCCTCCAGGATCGGCAGGGCATCGATATCCGCCCGCAGGCCCAGGGCGATGTCCCCCTCACCGATATCGACGTAGAGCCCGGTCCCCTCCAGGGCCCGTGGCTCCAGTCCGGCCGCCTCGAGCTCCGCCAGGATGCGTGCCGTCGTCCGGGTCTCCTCGAAGGAGAGTTCCGGGTTGGCGTGAAGGTCACGTCGGAAGCCCACCAGTTGGGGCAGCAACGGCTGCGCCCAGGGCCCGATCGCGGGATAGGTCGTCTGCCTCGAGGAATCGTAAGTCACAGAAGCGACTTTACGACGTCGCCGCGGCAACCACCGAGTTTGCAACGCATCATTTCGTGCGCGTCGCCGGCCGGCGGGAACCCGGCTACAACACGTCGAGGTCGCCGGAGGCCTTGAGTGCCTCGACGGCCTTCTTCACGGACTGGGCATGGTCGCTGGTGGTGACCAGCAGTGCATCCCCGGTATCGACGACGACCACGTCCTTGATGCCGATCAGGGCGATCATGCGTTTGGTGTCCGAGACCACCACTCCGGAGGCATCGTCGGCGTAGACCCGGGCCCCGTCCCCCAGCACGGTGAGGTTGGTGGCCTCGCTGGCCGGATTCAGCCGGCCGATGGCGGCGAAGTCGCCGACGTCATCCCAGGTGAATTCACCGGGGATCATTGCGACGTCGCCTTGTTCGGCTGCTGGTTCGGCCACCGCATAGTCGATGGCGATCTTCGGCAGGGTCGGCCAGATGCGCTTCTTCACCGCATCGCGTTCGGGGGTGTCCCAGGCGTCGGCGATCTCCATCAACCCCGCATGCAGTTCCGGTTCATTGCGTTCGAGATGGTCGAGCATCAAGGACACGGGGGCGACGAACATCCCCGCATTCCACAGGTAATCCCCGCTGTCGACGTAGCGCTGGGCCACTTCCTCGTCGGGCTTCTCCACGAATTCGAGCACCGAGGTGGCGCTGGGGGCCCCTTCCACGGTGAGGGCATCGCCGGCGCGGATGTAGCCGAACGCCGTGGACGGTGAGGCCGGTTTGATCCCGATCGTCACGATCTTGCCGGTAGCTGCGGTCAGGATGGCCTCGCGGACGGCCTCCTGGAAGACCTCCACCGGTCCGATGACCTGGTCCGCGGCAAAGGACCCCATGATGATGTCCGGATTCCTCCGGTGCAGGATGGCTGCCGCCAGGCCGATCGCCGCCGCGGAGTCCTTCGGCTCGGATTCGAGTACGAGGTTCGTTTCGCTCAGTTCGGGCAACTGCGACTGGACGGCTTCGCGGTGGGCCTGCCCGGTGACCACCATGATGCGCTTCTCGGCCAGGGGAACGAGCCGCTCATAGGTTGCGCGGATCAGCGTCGTCCCCGATCCGGTGAGGTCGTGCAGGAACTTGGGGGCGGCCGCTCGGGAGAGCGGCCACAGCCGCGTTCCCACGCCGCCGGCGGGGATCACGCCGTGGAAGCGCGCGAGGAGGTCATCATTCATGGATCCCACAGTAGGCGATCACCGAACCGTTTCGCTGGAGGACGGGCTGGATTTAGGGCACGAAAATGTCACGTATTTTCCGCGCGAATCCGTGTATTCCCCCTCGTCACCACGGTCGCCGTGAGGCTCGCCACACAGGTAGGGTGGAGACGAACCCTGACGGACCCCGTGGTCTAGGATCAGGCTAGGAACGCTTACGCACCGGCGCCAATCTTTTGTGTGCACGCCACACGAACGCCCTTGCATGCATGGAGGTAAATTCAGTGTCGAAGACATCGTCAGGCACCCTCTACCGCGGCCACGAAGGCATGTGGTCCTGGGTAGGGCATCGGGTCACCGGTGTCGTCATTTTCTTGTTTCTTTTGGTGCACGTGCTCGATACGGCCTTGGTGCGGGTCGACCCCGGCGCCTACGACGCAGTGATCGGCACGTATAAGAACCCGTTGATGGCCGTCGGAGAGCTCGGTCTCGTCGCCGCGATCGTCTTCCACGCCTTCAATGGCCTGCGCCTGGTCCTGGTCGACTTCTGGAAGTCCGGCCCCAAGTACCACCGTCAGCTGCTCTGGGGAGTGCTGATCGTGTGGGTCGTGGTCATGATCGGCTTCGCCATCCGTCACCTGTCGCTCGCCTTCGGAGGTTACTAAGCCATGGCTCCCACGGAATTCGTTGCACCGCGTTCGACTCGGGTCGACCCGAAGTACCTGCGCTCCAAGTCCAAGAACGGCAACTTCGAGATGCTCGCTTGGCTCTTCATGCGCATCTCGGGGGTCCTGCTGGTCATCCTGATCTTCGGCCACCTCTTCGTGAACCTGCTGGTCGGTGACGGCGTGCATGCCATCGACTTCGGGTTCGTCGCCGGCAAGTGGGCCAACCCGCTCTGGCAGTTCTGGGATCTGACCATGCTGTGGCTGGCGATGCTGCACGGCACCAATGGCGTTCGCACCATCATCAACGACTACGTCGAAAAGGATCGTCCGCGGTTCTGGCTCCAGCTGGTGCTGGTGCTGTGCTCGGCGGCCATCGTCATCCTCGGGACGCTCGTGATCTTCACCTTCGATCCGTGCATCCCCGGCTCCACGCTCGCGGTCTGCCAGTAGTCCCGGCACGCTTCGCCGACACCAAGATTCAAAGAAGAGGGAACATCCGGTATGCAGGTACATAAGTACGACGTCGTCATTGTCGGCGCCGGTGGCGCGGGCATGCGCGCTGCCATCGAATCCGGCCAGCAGGCCCATACGGCCGTGCTGACCAAGCTCTACCCCACCCGTTCACATACGGGCGCCGCCCAGGGCGGCATGTGTGCCGCCCTGGCCAACGTCGAGGAAGACAACTGGGAGTGGCACACCTTCGACACCGTCAAGGGTGGCGACTACCTGGTTGACCAGGATGCCGCCGAGGTCATGGCCAAGGAGGCCATCGAGGCGGTGCTGGACCTGGAAAAGATGGGCCTGCCGTTCAACCGCACCCCCGAGGGCAAGATCGACCAGCGTCGCTTCGGCGGCCACACCCGCGACCATGGCAAGGCCCCCGTCCGTCGGTCCTGCTACGCCGCGGACCGCACCGGGCACATGATCCTGCAGACGCTCTACCAGAACTGCGTGAAGCACAACGTCGAGTTCTACAACGAGTTCTACGTCCTGGACATGCTCACCGTCCAGGAGGAGGCCACCCGCGAGGATGGCACCACCTACCTGCAGACCCGGGTGGCCGGCGTCGTCTCCTACGATCTGGCCACCGGCGAGATCCACGTCTTCCAGGCCAAGTCGGTCGTCTTCGCCACCGGCGGGGCCGGCAAGGTCTTCAAGACCACCTCCAACGCGCACACCCTGACCGGTGACGGCATGGGCATCGCCTTCCGCAAGGGCATCCCGCTGGAGGACATGGAATTCGTGCAGTTCCACCCGACCGGCCTCGCCGGGCTCGGGATCCTCCTGTCCGAAGCGGCCCGCGGTGAGGGCGCGATCCTGCGCAACTCCGAGGGCGAACGGTTCATGGAACGCTACGCCCCGACCATCAAGGATCTGGCGCCACGCGATATCGTCGCCCGTTCGATGGCCAACGAGGTCCGCGAAGGCCGCGGTTGCGGCCCGAACAAGGACTACGTGCTGTTGGACCTCACGCACCTGGAGCCGGCGCATATCGACGCCAAGCTTCCGGATATCACCGAGTTCGCCCGCACCTACCTCGGGGTGGAGCCCTACACGGAGCCGGTGCCGGTCTTCCCGACCGCGCACTACGTCATGGGCGGGGTACCGACCAACATCAAGGGCGAGGTCTTCCAGGACAACGAATTCACCATTCCCGGGCTCTACGCCGCCGGTGAGGTCGCCTGCGTGTCGGTGCACGGCTCGAACCGGCTGGGCACCAACTCGCTGCTGGACATCAACGTGTTCGGCAAGCGGGCCGGCATCGCGGCCGCCGAATACTCCAAGACGGCCGATTGGGTCGATCTGCCGGAGAACGCCACGGCATCCACCGAGGCCATGCTCGACGTCGTCCGCAATGCCGGCGGCACCGAACGCATCGCGGCGATCCGCAAGGACCTGCAGGAGACCATGGACACCAACATGCAGGTGTTCCGCTCCAAGGACACCATCATGAAGGCCATGGCCGACATCAAGTCCTTCCGTGAGCGCTACGCCAACATCAGCATCCAGGACAAGGGCAAGCGCTTCAACCTGGATCTGCTCGAAGCCGTGGAACTGGGCTTCCTGCTGGACTTGGCCGAGGTCATGTCCGTTTCCGCACTCCACCGTCACGAATCCCGTGGCGGCCACTTCCGCGAGGACTTCCCGGACCGCGACGACGAGAACTTCATGAAGCACTCGATGGTCTACAAGGACGACACCGCGCAGATGGAGGGCATCGAGGGCATCCGGTTCGACACCAAGCCCGTCATCTTCACCCGTTACCAGCCGATGGAGCGTAAGTACTAATGAGCAGCGAGATTCCCGAACCAGCATCCAAGGTCGACCTGGCCCCCGGTGTCGGCGGCGGCGGGGAGATCCCGAAGTTCGACATCACCCTGCGGGTGCGCCGATACCAACCGGAATTCTCCGAAGACGTGACCTGGGAGGATTTCCAGTTGACGATGTTCGGCACCGACCGCGTGCTGGACGCCCTGCACAAGGTCAAATGGGAGATCGACGGCTCGCTGTCGTTCCGCCGTTCCTGCGCCCACGGCGTCTGCGGCTCCGATGCCATGCGCATCAACGGCCGTAACCGCCTGGCCTGCAAGACCCTGTTGAAGGACCTGGACACCGAGAAGCCCATCACCGTGGAGGCCATCAAGGGCCTGCCGGTCGAGAAGGACCTCATCGTGGACATGGAACCCTTCTTCCAGTCCTACCGCGAGATCATGCCCTTCATGATCACCAAGGGCCACTCCCCGACTGCTGAGCACTACCAGTCCCCCGAGGAACGCGAGCGCTACGACGACACCACCAAGTGCATCCTCTGCGCCGCGTGCACCTCGTCCTGCCCCGTCTTCTGGACCGATGGCCAGTACTTCGGCCCGGCAGCGATCGTGAACGCCCACCGCTTCATCTTCGACTCCCGGGACGAAGGCGGCGACATGCGTCTGGAGATCCTCAACGACAAGGAAGGCGTGTGGCGTTGCCGCACCACCTTCAACTGCACCGAAGCCTGCCCCCGCGGCATCCAGGTCACCAAGGCGATCTCCGAGGTCAAGCAGGCCATCCTGGCCCGCTCGGTCTAGCCACCACGGCCCCCGAGGCCTGACGAAGGCGCCGCCCCCACGGGGACGGCGCCTTCGTCATTTCTGGTTCCTGCCCTGCTTCCACCCCGCCGGGAGATGGGCGACTGGTCCCGGCGTGAGCATTTGCTTCGAACGCGAGCGCAGGCCCTTCGGGTTTCCGCGCAGTGCGGTGGCAACGATGTCCGCCGTGGTCACCGCACCCCAGGCGGTCGCCAGGAGGTAGACCTGGCTCAGCAGGTAGAACCAGACGAACAGCCCCAGGATCACGGCGAAGGGGGCGAGGATCGGATTGCTGCTCGCGCTGCCCAGCAGCAGTGAGGAGAAGTAGCGCAGGAGCGTGGAACCGGCCCCGGCGATGAAGGCAGATTGCAGCAGCGCCACGCGGGGCATGGTGATCCCCGAGGCCAGCCGAAACAGGATCACCGCGACCACCGAGTCCAGCACCAGCATCACCACCAGGCTCGCCACCCGGGTCAGCATCACCGAGAAGGTCGATTCCAGCTCCAGGAAGTCGATGATCGTCTGCAGGGCCGTGCTGGCGATGACCCCCAGGCCGGTGGTGAGGATCAGGCTGATGCCCAGCAGAAGCAGCACCCCCAGGTCCTTGATCTTGGCCAGGACGATGTTGGACTGCGATTTGAGCAGCCCGAAGACCCCGCGCATCCCCTCGCGCAGGCCGGCGATCCACCGCAATGAGGTCAGCAGGGAGACGACGGTGGAGATCACCAGAGCCCACCCGAACCCCCGCGTGCGGAAGAGCTGTTGCGGGGTTGCCAGTCCCCCGTCCCCGGTATCGATCAGCCCGGGGGTGGTCTTGGCGACGCCGTCAACCACGAATTCCTGCAGTTGTTGGTTGCCACTGGCCAGGATGCCCAGAACGGAGAAGCCCACGACCAGCAGTGCAGCAATGGAGAAGAACATCTTATAGGCGGCGCCCGCCGCCATCACCGACCCATGGCGCTGCCCGTAGAGGGTGAAGACACGTAACGGCTTCCAGACGTTCAGTCGTCCCATCAGGGCTCCGACGCCGGCGATCGCGATCTTCGGCAGGCCGGCTTTTTCCCGGCGGGCCCGTCCCAGGGCGGCCCGTTGATGCATGGCCTTGGTGTGCAGGCCCGCCCGGTCCAACGGGGAGATCAGCGTGCCCAGATCCGCCGTCGATCGGGCCGGATCGCTATAGGCGGCGGTGCTGGCCGGAGGGCTGCCGCGCCTACGCTGGGTCGGGATGCGCGCCGTCTTGGCCAAGTGTCAGTTCCTCCTGCAGGGCCCAGAGGCCTTCGGCGTCGTACTCGAACAACCCGATTCTATCCACCGGGAAGGTGGCGTCGTAGCCGGCCAAGGAGGTCATGGCCCGCTGCATCGGTTCCTCGGCCAGATCGTGGGCCAGGGTCAGATGCGGGTGGAAGGGGAATTCGGCGCGCGTTTCCAGCGGGCCGGCCTGCAGCTGCCGATGCAGCGACACACAGGCGTCGAATCCCTCGGTGACCCGCAGGAACACCACCTGGGAGACGGGCCGGAAGGTCTCGGTCCCGTGGAGCCTGAGGCTGAAGGGCGCCGTACCCGCGGCGACCCGGCGCACATGGGCGCGTGCTGCGGCCCAGTCGGCGGCCCGGGCGCCGGTGATCAGGGTGATGTGTGGCGGGACGCTGCGGGCCACCGGATCCCCGAAGGACAACCGGTGTTCCCTCAGCTCCGAGCGGTGCGGTTCGGGCAGCGGGATGACGATCCCCACGCCGACCCCCTCGCCCCCGGGACCGGTGGCCCCGGGGGTCGTGGTGCCCGACGCAGGGATGCTCATCGTTATCGCGGGCTCTGGCCAGCGTCGGGGCCCGCCGCGTCGAACGCCGTCTCGGTCCGCGCCGGCAGGAACCCGATGTTCGAGTAGACCGCCTCCAGGGTGGTGGAGGCGACTTCACGGGCCCGGGCCGCCCCGACCGCCAATTGGCGGTCCAATTCCGCTGAGTCGTCCAGCAGTTCCAGGGTCCTGCGGCGGATCGGTTCGACCCGGGAGACCACGGCGTCGGCCACATCGACCTTCAGGTGCCCGTACATCCTGCCCTCATATTCCTCCACCAACCCGTCCACCGGGGTGCCGGTGATGGTGGAGAGGATCTCCAACAAGTTGGAGACACCTGGCTTCCCGTCCCGATCGAAGGCGATGACGGTGTCGTTGTCGGTCACCGCGGATTTGATCCGCTTGGTGATGACCTTCGGGTCGTCCAGGATATTGATCAACCCGTTCGGGCTCGACGCGGATTTGGACATCTTCGAGGTCGGGTCCTGTAGATCGTAGATCCGGGCGCCTTCCTTCTGGATGAGCGGTTCCGGGATCCTGAACGTCTCCCCGAAACGGTGGTTGAAACGCTGGGCCAGGTCCCGGGCGAGTTCCACATGCTGGCGCTGGTCGTCACCCACCGGAATCGCATGCGGCTGGTAGAGCAGGATGTCCGCGGCCATCAGCACCGGGTAGGTGAACAGGCCGACGCTCACGGCATCCTGTCCGCCCTTGGCCGACTTGTCCTTGAACTGGGTCATCCGCGAGGCCTCGCCGAACCCGGTGATGCAGTTGAGCACCCAGGCCAGTTGGGCGTGCTCGGGGACGTGGGACTGGACGAACAGCGTGGCCGCGTCCTGGTCGATGCCCCCGGCAATGTACTGGGCGGCGGTCGTCCGGGTGCGTTCACGCAGCGAGGCCGGGTCGTGCCCGACGGTGATCGCATGCATGTCGGGGACGAAGAAGAAGGCGTCGTAGTCGTCCAGCGCCTTGACCCAGTTGACGAGCGCCCCGAGGTAGTTGCCCAGGTGCAGGGAGTCGGCGGAGGGTTGCATCCCCGAGAGGACGCGCGGCCGACGTTCGGCCGCTGCTTCAGTGTCAGTCATGGTGGGTTCTTCCTAGAACTGGTAGTCGACGACCAGTGGTGCGTGGTCGGAAAAGCGCGTGTCGTAGCTCGGGGCGCGGTCGACGACGGCGTTGGAGGCCAGGGCGGCCAGGTCCGGGGTCGCCATCTGGTAGTCGATCCGCCACCCGGTGTCGTTGTCGAAGGCCTTGCCGCGGTAGGACCACCAGGTGTAGGGGCCGTCGACGTCCCCTGCCAGTTCACGGGCCACGTCCTTGAAACCGATCTCCTCACCGAAGAAACGGTCGAAATAGGCGCGTTCCTCGGGGAGGAAGCCGGAGTTCTTGACGTTGCCCTTCCAGTTCTTGATATCGCGTTCGGTGTGTCCGACGTTGAGGTCACCGGTGACCAGCACGTGCTTGGAGGCCGCCTTCAGCTCCGGCAGCTTGGTGGTCATGACGTCGAGGAAACGATATTTATCGTCCTGTTTGGGGCTGTTGACCTCACCGGAGTGCACGTAGGCGCTGACGACGGTGACCTGCTCGCCGTTGAGGTCGAAGTCGGCTTCGACCCAGCGGCCGGAGGTCTTGAAGTAGTCCTCGCCGATGTGGTCCCGGGTGGCGGTCGGCGCCTGGCGGGAGGCGATGGCCACCCCGGCGCGGCCCTTGGCTTCCGCCTCGGCATGCAGGATGTGCCAGTCATCGCCGAGGAGTTCGCGCACGATCTCGTCCGGTGCACGCACTTCCTGCATGGTCAGGATGTCGATGTCCCGGTCCTTCAGCCAATCGGCCATGCCGCGCCGGTAGGAGGCGCGGATGCCGTTGAGATTGACGGAGGCGACGCGTACGGCGCCCGGGTTCTTGGCCTGGTTCTGTTCCTCTGCTGTACTCACCTGATCCAGCTTACCGAAGAATTCCTAGTCGATGACTTCCCCGGAGAGTGGATCACTGCCACCGGAGGGCTTCATCATCTCCCGGGCGTTGTGCGCGGTGATCTCGATCGTTTCCACCGCGCGGTCGACCATGCCCCGGGCGTCGTCCCCGCCGGCATCAAGGTGCTCCTTGATGACCCCGGCCTGGACCTGGACGATCTTGAAGGAGTGTTCCAGTTTCAGGTCACGGGTGCGCGATCCTTCGTCCACCACGACGGTTTCGGCAGGCTCGGGCTGGCGGGCGCGGGCCGCCATGGAGGCGGAGGCGTTCTGCAGCTGGCTGCTGACCTTGCGGGCGCCGCGGCGCAGACCGAAGACCAGGAAGGCGGCCAGCAGCAGCCAGCCCAGTGAGATCACGGCGACGATCCACCCGATCACGTCGTTCTGGTTGGCGGCGAACACGACCGCCACCAGGAAGACAGTGACCATGACGGCCAACGACAGGGTGCTGGCCTTGAGGGTGATCTTCTTTTCCGAGCCGGGGCGGGCCGTGCCGATGGGTTCCATGTTCCTAGTATCCCAAACCCGGGGCGCTGTCCGGGACAAGTTTCCCGTGGGCGAACACCCCGGCAGGATCCGGCGAGGCTCAGCGGTGCGGCAGCAAGCCAGGGAACCGGCGCAGATACGCGTCCTCGGCAGCATAGTCCGCGGCGAAATCGCCGAAGTGCGGGCTTCCGGCGAAGCTTTCCCGCGGCAGCCCGGCCAACCAATCCAGTTCGTCGGTGACCGTTTGTGCGTAGGTTCCCACCGGAACGTAGCCCAGGTCCCGTGACGCCGTGGTGTCCAGCACGATGGCGGGCCGGGAGTCCCAGGGATGGGCCCCCAGGCCTTCCGGGGCGTCGTCGTCCAGGAGGACCTCGTGCCAGTCATGGCCCAGCTGCGCGGCGACCACGCGGGCGATGTCCAGCCCGCTGGGGGCGTCGGGGTCGGCGCTGTTGAGCACCCGGGCCCCCTCGGGGGCCTCGGCGACGCATTCGATCAGGGCCGCGGTGTTCACCGCGGCCGTCGTATGGTCCGTCCCCCTACCGCGTCCGGCCAGCACCAGCACCCGGCGGCGGTCCAGAACCCGGCGGACGAAGGCCCATTCCCGGGCGGGCGCGGCGCCGACCCCGTGGACCTTCGAAGCCCGGATGACCGTGGCGTTCGCCCCGGATTCCAGCAGCGTCAGTTCG
Organism: Arthrobacter sp. AOP36-A1-22; assembly: GCF_052377615.1. NCBI lineage: Bacteria > Bacillati > Actinomycetota > Actinomycetes > Micrococcales > Micrococcaceae > Arthrobacter > Arthrobacter sp. AOP36-A1-22. The sequence goes on along the minus strand of NZ_JBQSWX010000006.1, from coordinate 23,629 downwards.
GCAGCGACCTTATTCGGCCCATACCCTGCGGCGGAGGCGAACGGCATGCTCCCGGGAGCCAGGGTGGGGTGGTCCTCGGCGATAGGGCCGGTGAATTCCGGCCGGTGGGCCGAATTCACATGCCGGCCTTCGGCGTCGACATAGACGGCCTTGCTGGAGAGCATCACCACCCGTCCGATGTCATCCCGCAGGGGAAGCAGGCTGCGCGCATGCCCCGCGGTGTAGCTCAGCGTGTCCACGACGAGATCCGCCCCGTCGCCGATGACGGCGGCCAGGGCCACGGGATCGTAGCGGTCCGCGGCGACGAAACGCACCCCGGCCCGGCCCAGATCGGCTGGCAGGTGGTGCCGGTCCCGACCGGTCACGTCCACCGCCCATCCAGCGGAGGCCAGTCGGGCGGCGGTGGCCCGTCCGAGCAGGCCGGTACCGCCCAGGACGACCGCACGGCGCCGAGAGGTCCGCTGCGGGCCCGGGGTCACCAGGACACGAGGCAGAAGGGGTGGCGCTGGGGGTCCAGGTAGACGCGGTAGTTCTGTCCGCCGGTGTTCATCGAGGTCGCACCGAGTTTGAGCACGGCTTCCTCGGCGACATCCAGGTCGTCGACCCGGATGTCCAGGTGGGCCTGCTGCGGGTGGGTCTGGCCCGGCCACTCGGGGGGCTGGTAGTTCTCCACACGCTGGAAGGCGATGGCGGGCCGGTCGGGGGCGTCCCCGATGGTGATCCATCCGTCGTCGTCATGCTGCACCCGCACCATGCCGAGGGCTTTTTCGTAGAAATCTGCCATGATTTCCGTGTCTTCGCAGTCGATGACGACCGCATGCCAACTGCCGATCACGGCGCCTCCTTGGGTTCTGGTCCGGACCAGACTACCTGCCGGAGGCCTCCGACACCCATCTCACTTCAGGAACAGGGCCCGCAGACGATTCGTGGTCAGCATCATTCCGCCGCCGATCATCAGCACGTAATAGAGCACATGCACCACCGTCATGACCCCGAAGGCACCCACCGAGAGCTGGCGCAGCAGCTCGACCCCGTGCCAGAGCGGCAACACCTGGATCAGCCACTGGATGGCCTGGGGGTAGACATCCAGCGGGTAGAACGTCGCCGAGAACAAGAACATCGGCAGCATGATGAACGTGACCCAGTCCAACTGTTGGAACGTCCGGATATAGGAGGTGATGCCCATGCCGATCGATGCGAAGCCGAAGGCGATCAGGACCGCGGCCGGGACCATCAGCAAGGCCCACCAGGTGGTGATCAATCCCATGGCCGCCATGACGATGGTGAACCCGGTGGCGTAGAGGAATCCGCGCAACAGGGCCAGGAAGATCTCCCCCAAGGCCACATCCAGCGGGCCCAACGAGGTGTGGAGCATGTTCTGGTAGAGCTTGCCGTAGTTCATCTTGAAGAAGACGTTGATGGTGGAGTCGTACAGCGCCCCGTTCATCGCCGAGACCGTCAGCAGGGCCGGCGCGATGTAGGCGGCGTAGCTGATCGGGGTTCCTTCGGGACCCTGGACGGTCCCGATCAGCGCACCCAGCCCGATCCCCATCGAGAGCAGGTAGAGCACGGGTTCGACGAATCCGGAGATCATGATGGCCGCGTTGGAGGTCCGGGTGGCCATGAGGCCACGTTCGATCACGGCCCGGATATTGCGTGAGTACAGGGCGGCGAAGGGGCGGCGGTCGGGCTTCAGGACGAGGTCGGCGTCACGGATCAGACTCATTTCATCCCTCCAGCCGGCGGGCATAGACCCGACGGGCGAGCAACAGTCCCCCGCCGGTCAATGCCAGCAGGTAGAGCACGTGCACCACGGAGAGCCAGAGGGGCTCGGCATACCCGTAGGAGAGCACCCGCCCGATTTCGGTGGCGTGCCAGACCGGGGAGATCCATCCGATCCACTGCAGGAACCAGGGCAGCGTCGACAACGGGAACAACGTGCCGGAAAACAGGAAGAGCGGCATGACGATGAATCGTTCGACGAGTGCGAATTGGCCCTTGTCGTCCCTGACCGAGGCCGAGTAGGCCATCAGCGGCAGGCCAAAGGCCAATCCGGCCAGGGAGGCGGTGAGGATCGACAAGACGGCCCAACCGCTGGTGGCCGCACCGAAGAGGAGCACGATGACCAGATAGACGATGCTCTGACCCAGGATCCGGATCGCGACGGCCAGCGCATGGCCCTGGCAGATCTGTTGCGGGGTCAGCGGGGTGGCCAGCGGCCCGTAATAGGTCTTCCACCATTTGAATCCGGACATCACCCCGTAGGTGAATTCCCCCGACGCGGTCATCATGGCCGCGGAGGCCAGGAGGGCCGGGGCCACGAACTGCAGGTAGCTGGCGCCGTCGAAGCTCGCAGTCCCGGAGTTCGCATCGACCAGCGAGGCCAATCCGACCCCCATGGCGAACAGGTAGATCAGTGGGTTGCCCACGGAGTAGGCAATGACGATGTCCAGATAGCCCTTCATCGCTCGGAGGTACTGTTCGGCGACGTACCAGCTGCCGAACCTCCGGGTCTTGCGGGCGCTGGTGGCGGGCGGATGCGGGACCAACGGCGTCAACGACGCCGGCCGGCTGGGCCCGGTGGTGGAAGGTGCTGCTTCGTGGTTATTCAATGAGGCTCCGCCCGGTCAACCGGAGGAACACGTCCTCCAGCGATGAACGGCGCACCAGCGAGGTCAGCGGGGTCAGGCCCCGGGCCGTCACGGCGTCCAGGGCTGCTTCGCCGTCGTGCGCATAGATCAGCAACCGATCCGGCAGGACCTCGATCCTCTCCCCGATCCCCGCCACGGCGTCGGCGGCCCCGGCATTGCGGTCGGCCCCGAAGCGCAGCTCGAGGACCTCACGGGTGGAGTATTCCCGGATGAGGGCCGCCGGGGACCCCTCGGCCATGATCCGGCCCTGGTCCACCACGATCAGCCGGTCGCAGAGTTGTTCGGCCTCGTCCATGTAGTGGGTGGTGAGGATCAGTGTGACCCCGCGTTCCTTGAGCCGGAACAGCCGGTCCCAGAGGATGTGCCGGGCCTGCGGGTCCAGCCCGGTCGTCGGTTCGTCCAGGAGCAGGACGCGGGGATCGTTGATGAGTGACCGGGCGATGGTCAACCGGCGTTTCATGCCTCCCGAGAGGTCGTCGACACGGGCCGTGGACTTCTCGGTGAGTTGGGCGAATTCCAGCAGTTCGTCGGCCTTGGGTCGTAGATAGCTCATCGGCAGCCCGAAGTAGCGTCCATAGATGATCAGGTTGTCCCTGACCTTCAATTCCTGGTCGAGGTTGTCCTCCTGCGGCACCACTCCCAGGTGCGCCCTGACTTCGGGGCCCTGTTGTTCCGGGTCCAGCCCCATGATGCTCAGGGTCCCGCCGCTGCGTTGGGACACCCCGCCGATCATCCGCATGGTCGTGGATTTGCCGGCGCCGTTGGGCCCGAGCAGCCCGAAGGATTCCCCGGCCGGGACCTCGAAGGAGATGGAGTCCACGGCGGTGAAGTCCCCGTAGCGTTTGGTCAGCTGGTCGGCAACGATGACCGCGGGGCGAGATGGGTTCTGAATCACATCCGCACTCTACTGGCAACGAGTGATTGGCACCAGCCAATCAGCGTGGTCGTCCTGGTTTAGTGGGGGCGGTATTCCTGGACCATCGGGCAATCGAACGGGTCGCGGGCGTTCAGTCCCACCGTGTTCAGGTACTTCACGACCTGGCCGTAGGATTCACCGACCGAGGCGACCGTGTAGGGCACCTTCAGTTCCTGGCAGTACTCGCGGACCATGACGCTGACCTGGCGCAGGTGCGGGCGCGGCATGCTGGGGAACAGGTGGTGTTCAACCTGGTAATTCAGGCCACCGTACACAGCGGTGAGAACGCGGGTCCCAAAGGACGTCCGTCCCACGATATTGCGCGAGGTCAGGACCTGGCGGCTGAAGAAGTCAATGGTGGAGGTCTTGGGGATGAGCGGCATGCCCTTGTGGTTCGGGGCGAATGAGGCACCCATGTAGACGCCGAAGACGGCCATCTGGACGCCCAGGAAAGCGCTGGCAATACCCCACGGCAAGAAAATGTACAAGACCGCCAGGTAGAACGACAGGCGCAGGGCGACCATGAGGATCTCGCGGGTGCGCTGCTTCACCGGGCGGCGCGAGAAGAGATACCGGAACGAGTGGAAGTGCAGGTTGAACCCCTCCATCGTCAGCAGCGGGAAGAACAGGTATCCCTGCCGGCGGGTCAACCAGGCCAGGACGCCGGTACGCGCCGCGGCATCCTCGGGAAGGAAGGAGACGGTGTCCTGTTCGATATCGGGATCCTTGCCGATGGTGTTCGGCTTGGCGTGGTGACGGGTGTGCTTGTTCATCCACCACTGGTAGCTCATGCCCACGACGGCATTGGCGAGGATCCGGCCGACCCGGTCATTGGCCGGACCCGACTTCAGCACCTGCCCGTGGGAGGCCTCATGGGCCAGGAAGGCGAACTGGGTGAGGATGATCCCCAGGGCCGCCGCCACGAACAGCTGGAACCAGCTGTCGCCCAGCAAGGTGAAGCCGGTGACCGCGGCGGCGAGCAGAAGCGTCAGCAGCATCACGACGCCGAGATAGTAGCCACGGCGTCGGCCCATCAGCCCTGCATCGAGGACCCGGTTCTTGAGCAGGCTGAAGTTCCGGGCCCCGGCGTTGCGCCGTTTGGGGGCGGTCGTCGATGAATCGTGGGTCAGGATGGAAGGCATTTGAGCGCTCATGTGCACTCCCTCGGAGTGTAGTTCCTGGCCTCGCGGCCGCAGGAACTGAAAACCTCATGATCCCTGAATCACCACTATACGCATGTGGGCTGTGCAACGACTGAGCGTGGGCCGCCGAACAGGCCGCATGACGCCGCCCGGCCACGCCTAAACGGCGGGGCCGGGCACGGCGATGGGCGGACCGTCAGCCTTCGTCGAGATGCTTGGGGTTGTCCCCGGGACGTCCCTGCTGATCAACCTCAGGTGTGTCGAGGCCATCGGTTTCGAGACCGTCGGCCCCGGTGAGGTCGGGTCCTGCGGGGCGATCCGCGCGTTGGGCGGTGGCCTCGCCGGAGGCGTCCGAACGATCATCGGATAAAGGATCGCCGACCACCGGTTCTGCTGGCTCCCGACGAACCCGCTGCCCCGCGGCATCGCCCTCACGAGTCACCCGTGGTTCATCCGCCACCGGTCCAGCATCCTCACGACGACCGGGTGCTGCAGGTTCCTGGCGACGCTCGCCGTCCACCGGTTCCCCGGCGGCGGGACCCTCGGCACGACGGCCCCTGCCGGTCTTCCCGGCCTCCGGGGCGGTCTCCTTCCCGGCGTCCGGGTCCAGTTTCTCGGCCTGGCGCAGCCGTTCCTCGGAGGCCTCCATCTGTTCGCTCGCCGCGGCGGCCTGCCGGTCGGCGTCCATGCGCTTGCGTTCGGCGGCGACCTCGGCCTCCTTGGCCTCCGCCTGCAGGCGCTGGGCTTCGATCTCCCGTTCCTTCGACTTCAGTTCCGCGGCATCGGCGTCGGCTTTCGCCCGTTGCGCCGAGCTTTCGCGTTCTCGGACCTGGAGCTGGGCTTCCTGCTCTTCGGCACGGATCCTGCCGGCTTCTTCACGGTTGCGTTCGGCCTTCTTCCGGCCGGCCACGCGGGCGATGATGCCGATGATGACCAGTACCACCACGACGGCGACAACAATCCAAATGATCTGTGAGGTATCCATGTGATCAAACCCCTTGGCTGGGTGGGAAACTTCGGGACCTTACACCGCATGTCTACCATCCACGCCCGCGTGATGACAGCATTCCCATCCGGGGAAACCCTGCGGGGCCGCCGACCCGCCGCGGCCTCGACGACCACGCACGGGTGCCCGGGACCCCTGGGGTTCCCGGGCACCTGTCCTGGTGGTCTCAGTCGGCCTGGCGTTCGGCGCTGTCCACGACGTTGTCCAGCAGCATGGCGCGGGTCATCGGCCCCACCCCGCCGGGGTTCGGGGAGATCCACGAGGCGACGTCGTAGGCCGCAGGTTCCACGTCTCCGGTGACGACCGCCTTGCCGCTGCCGTCGTCGACCCGGCTGACGCCGACATCAAGAACGATGGCTCCCGGTTTGAGGTCGGGGGCCTTGATCATATGGGCCTTCCCGGCGGCGGCGATGACGACGTCGGCCCGGGAGAGGTGCTCGGCCAGATCCCGGGTGCCGGTGTGGGCCAGGGTGACGGTGGCATTGACCTGCCGGCGGGTCAACAGCAGGCCGATCGGTCGCCCGATGGTCACCCCGCGGCCGACGACCAGGACGTTCTTGCCGTCGAGTTCGATCCCGTGGCGGGCCAGCAACTCCACACAACCCTTGGGGGTGCAGGGCAGCGGCGACACCATCGGCCGGTTCACGTTGGCCACCAGCCGGCCCAGGTTCATCGGGTGCAGGCCATCGGCGTCCTTGGACGGGTCCATGGCTTCCAGGACCACGTCCTGGTCGATGTGCTCCGGCAGGGGGAGCTGGACGATGTAGCCGGTGCATTCGGGGTTCTCGTTCAGCTCGTGGACGGCCGCCAGCAGGTCCTCCTGGCTGGTGTCCGAGGGCAGGTCGATGCGGATCGAGGTGATCCCCACTTCGGCACAGTCCTTGTGCTTGCCCCCGACGTACCATTTCGAGCCCGGGTCCTCCCCGACCAGGACGGTTCCCAGTCCCGGAGTGATGCCGCGTTCCTTCAGGGCGGCGACCCGTTCGGTCAGTTCGGCCTTGATCGTCTTCGCAGTGGCTTTTCCATCGAGGATTCGTGCGCGTTCAGTCATGATCACCACTGCTCCAGTTCGGCGTAGAGGGGGAAGTCTGCTGCCAGGCGCTCCACACGGGCACCCAGGGTGGCGGTATCGGCCGCTTCCCCGTCCCGCAGGGCGGTGGCAATGATATCGGAGACCTCGGTGAATTCGGCGGCCCCGAAACCACGGGTGGCCAGTGCCGGGGTCCCGATGCGCAGACCCGAGGTGGTCATCGGCGGACGCGGGTCGAAGGGGACGGCGTTGCGGTTCACGGTGATGCCGATCGAGTGCAGCAGATCCTCCGCCTGCTGGCCGTCCAACGCGGAATCACGCAGATCCACCAGGACCAGATGGACGTCGGTCCCGCCGGTGAGCACGGAGATCCCCGCTGCGGTGACGTCCTGGGCGGTGAGCCGCGCAGCGAGCAGGCGGGCTCCTTCGACGGTGCGTTCCTGACGTTCGCGGAACTCCTCCCCCGCGGCGATCTTGAAGGCCACGGCCTTGCCGGCGATGGCGTGCATCAGCGGCCCGCCCTGCTGGCCCGGGAACACGTTGGAGTTGATCTTCTTATACAGTTCCAGGTCGTTGGTCAGGATCAGGCCCGAGCGCGGTCCGGCGAGGGTCTTATGCACCGTGGAGGTCACGACGTCGGCGTATTCGACGGGGTTGGGGTGCAGACCGGCGGCGACGAGTCCCGCGAAGTGGGCCATGTCGACCCAGAGCAGTGCCCCGACCTCGTCGGCGATCGAACGGAAGGCCGCGAAATCGAGCTGGCGCGGGTAGGCGGACCAGCCGGCGATGATGACCTGCGGCTTCTCTTGGATGGCCTGGGCCCGCAGCTTGTCCATGTCGATGGTGAACGTCTCGGGATCGACCTCGTAGGCGGCGACCGCGTAGAGCTTGCCCGAGAAGTTCAGCTTCATCCCGTGGGTGAGGTGGCCCCCGTGGGCCAGGGACAGGCCGAGGATCTTGTCCCCGGGGTTGATCATGGCCGCCAGGGCCGCGGCATTGGCCGTGGCCCCCGAATGCGGTTGCACGTTGGCGTATTTGGCACCGAAGAGCGACTTGACGCGGTCCCGGGCCAGGTTCTCGGCCACGTCGACGTGCTCGCAGCCGCCGTAGTAGCGCCTCCCCGGGTAGCCTTCGGCGTATTTATTGGTCAGCACCGAACCCTGGGCCTGCAGGACCGATCGCGGGGCGAAGTTCTCCGAGGCGATCATTTCCAGGGTGTTGCGTTGGCGGCCGAGTTCTGCGGTCAGCACCGCGGCGATCTCCGGGTCCACTTCGGATAGTGGTTGGTTGGTGACGGGGTGTGGTGTGCTCACGAAATCTTCTCCTGCTGCGGGGATGGTCTTCGATTAGGGGCCACCCCGGCGGCAGGCGCCGCTGCGGAGACCCCCGGGCCCAGGCGCGCGATCCGTTTGGTTCCTGCTGTTGCCGCTCCCTTGTGGTCATCCACCAGCGCCAGTCACGACGCCTTTCATGTTACTGGATGGAGCCTGCCGTCGCAGTCCTGCGGACCTGCGATGACGTGGCCGGACCGCTCAGGGACCGCAGGGCGTTGGCGATGGCCACCACGTCCACGACCTCCTGGGCCAGGGCGCCGAACAGTGCCGGAAGGCCCCCCGTGGAGGCGTAGACCATGAGGCCCACGGAGAGCAGGATCCCGATCCAGATGGATTGGCGGGCCACCCTGACGGTGCGTTGGCCGATCTCCACCGCCGTGGCCGCCACCGAGACGTCGTCGATCATGATCACGACGTCGGCGCTTTCGGAGGCCGCAGTGGCCCCATGGACGCCCATCGCGACCCCGACGTCGGCGGCCGCCAGCACAGGGGCGTCATTGATCCCGTCCCCGACCATCATCACCGGGCGGTGCGGCAAGGCCGCCAGCAGGTCGACCTTCTGCCCCGGGTGCAGCTCGGCCCGGACGTCGGTCAGCCCCACCTGGCGGGCCACGTCCTGCGCCGTCGCGGCGATGTCACCGGTGAGCATCACCCGGTCCTTGACCCCCGCCCGGTCCAGGCGCGCCATCATGCCCGCCGCCTCCTGGCGCAGCGGGTCGCTCATCACCAGCATCCCGACGTGGACGCCGTCGATTCCCAGGTAGACACCGGCTTCGCCGGCTTGGAGGGATCCGGGGGCGAATCCGGAGCTGTGGTCGGCGATCCACCGTGGTTTGCCCACCATCACCCGGTGGCCTTCAACGGTGCCGCTGATCCCTTCGGTCGCCATCTCGGTGGCATCCTCCACCGGGTGCAGGGCCATCCCGCGGGTGCGGGCGGCCGCCGTGACGGCGGGGGCGAAGGCGTGGGTGGAGTAGGCCTCCAGCGAGGCCGCCAGTTCCAGAACCCGATCCGCATCGAGCCCGCCGGTCAGACCCGGGGTGACCGCGATGCGCTTCAGCCGCGGGGTCCCCGTGGTCAGGGTCCCGGTCTTGTCGAAGGCCGCCGTCTTCACCCGGCCCAGCCGTTCCAGGGTTCCGCCGTCCTTCACGATCGCCCCCTCACGGGCCGCCTGGCTCATCCCTCCCATCAAGGCCACCGGGGCGGCGATCAGCAACGGACACGGGGTGGCGACGACCAGGACCTCGGCGAACCGCACCGGATCCCCCGAAAGCCACCAGGCGAGCCCGCCCACCAGATAGGCGAAGAGTGTGAAGGGGACTGCGTACCGGTCGGCCAGGCGCACCAGCGGTGCCCGCGATTCGGCGGCCTGCTGGACCAGGGCCACGATCCGGGCGTATTGCGAGTCGGCCGCCGTGGCGGTGGCGAGCAGCGATACCGCCACCGTGCCGTTCACGGCGCCGGAGGGCACGGGTTCCCCCGCCGCCCGGGTCACCGGCAAGGATTCACCGGTCACCGCGGATTCGTCGAAATCTGCGCTGCCTTCCAGCAGCGTCCCGTCCACCGGAACCACGGTGGAGGGGCGTAACAACACGATGTCACCGGCGGCCACGTCCTCGAGCGGGGTCTCGGAGACGGTGCCGTCGGAGGCAACCAGTTGGGCGGTCCGCGGGACCCGGTCCAACAGTCCGGTCAGTTCCCGCCGTGAACGGTACTGGGCCGCGTCCTCGAGCCCTTCTCCCCCGGTCAGCATCAGGCAGATGACCAAGGCCGCATGGTATTCACCCACGACCACGGTGGCCACGATCGCCGTCAGGGCCAACACGTCGATCCCCCAGTGTCCACGCAGCAGGTCTTTGACCATGTCCACACAGACCGTCGCGGCCACGACCAGGGCGAAGCCGGAGGCGACCAGCCGGGCCGGCCCGTGCAGGCCGCCGATGTTCAGCCCGACGGTCAGCAGTCCGAACCCCACGGTGGCCGCAAAAAGCGGGTACCGCCTCAGGAAACGAAGAATCACCATGCCCTAGTCATAGCCTGTTGTCCCCGGGAGTTCCATGACCCGGGTGGACCCTCGTTTTCGCTGACGCCTGCGGGCCCCGATAAACTCCGGGGGTGACCAGCCAGCAATTCATCGTGACCCTCTCCTGCGCCGACCAGCCGGGCATCGTGCATGCGGTGTCCGGCGCCCTGTTGGAGGCCGGATGCAACATCACCGAATCCCAGCAGTTCGAAAGCCCCGAATCGGGGTCCTTCTTCATGCGCGTCGCCGTTTCCACCGAGGCCGGTCAGGAGCAGGTCCAGTCCCGCTTGGATGCCGTGGCCGCCCGCTTCGCCATGGAGCTCGCCGTCCACGCCGAGGCCCGGCCGCTGCGCACCCTGATCATGTGTTCCACCGCCGGACACGCCTTGAACGACCTGCTGTACCAGCAGCGCGCCGGGTCCCTGCCGATCGAGGTCCCGCTCATCGTCTCCAACCACCGGGACCTGGCCCCGATGGCGGAGTTCTACGGGGTGGATTTCCTGCATCTCCCGGTCACCCCCGCCACCAAGGCCGACGCCGAGGCCCGGCTGTTGGAGCTGGTGGAGCACCATGACATCGAATTGGTGGTGTTGGCCCGGTACATGCAGATCCTCTCGGACGAACTGTGCCGGGGGTTGTCCGGGCGGGCGATCAACATCCACCATTCGTTCCTGCCTTCCTTCAAGGGGGCCAGGCCCTACCACCAGGCCCACGCCCGGGGCGTGAAGATGATCGGGGCGACGGCGCACTTCGTGACCGCGGATCTCGACGAGGGCCCGATCATCGAACAGCAGGTCATCCGGGTCAACCATTCCCAGACCCCCAGCCAGTTCGTGGCCATGGGCCGCAGCGTCGAGGGAAGCACGCTGGCCCAGGCCGTGCAGTGGGCCGCCCAACGGCGGATCCTGCTCGACGGGCGCCGGACCGTGGTCTTCAACTAGCCTTCCGGGGCCCCGGGGTTTGTAGACTCGCCCCATGACACACATCATCACCATCGATTCCCATACCCCGAAGATCGCCTCCTCGGCCTTCACGGCCCCCACGGCCACGCTCAGTGGCGATGTGGAGCTCGGCGAGCGCGCCAGTGCCTTCTACGGGGTGTCCGTGCGCGGGGATTCCGCCCCGATCCGCATCGGCGACGACACCAATCTGCAGGACAACGTGGTCGTCCACGCCGACACCGGCTTCCCCACCACCGTGGGTACCGGCGTCTCCGTCGGCCACTCCGCGGTCATCCACGGCTGCACCATCGGCGACGGCTCCCTGGTGGGCATGAGCGCCACCGTCATGAACGGCGCCCGGATCGGTGAGCAGTCCCTCGTGGCGGCCGGCGCCCTGGTGCTGGAGGGCACCGACGTCCCGCCGCGTTCGTTGGTGGCCGGGGTCCCGGCCAAGGTCCGCCGCGAACTCAGCGACGAGGAGGTCGAGTCGCTGCGCACCAACACCGAGCACTACCTCGTCCTGGCGGGCAAGCACCGCGACGCCAACGCAGGCTGAGCCGGAACGCCCCCGATTGCCGGGCCCCCTGCGTCATGCCAAGCTGGGGGCATGAACCCCCGTTTCCCCACCCCGCCCTGCGCCGCGCCCGACGCCGGATCACCCCTGACCGCCACGGGACGGCCCCTCCGGTGGGGGGTGGTCTCCACGGGGCGCATCGCCGCGACGGTGGTCGGTGATCTCGGCCTGCTCGAGGATGCGACGCTGCACGCCGTCAGTTCCCGCGACGCAGGCCGGGCGGCCGCCTTCGCCGCCGACCACGGTTTCGCCGTCGCCTACGGCCCCCTGGACGGGGTGTCGGGCCACGATCGGCTGTTTGCCGACCCGGCCGTCGACGCGGTCTACATCGCCACCCCTCATGCCCAGCACTTCGCCGTCGCCCTCGCGGCCCTGCAGGCGGGCAAGCATGTCGTGTGCGAGAAGGCGCTGACCATCAATGCCGCCGAAGCCGCCGAGCTGGTGGAACTGGCCAGGTCCCGCGGCCTGTTTCTGATGGAAGCCGTCTGGACCCGGTTCCTGCCGGCCGTCCACCGTGCCCTGGACCTCCTGGAGGCCGGGGCGATCGGGGAAGTCGCCTGGGTCCGGGCCGATCTCGGCTTCCCGGCGGACTACGACAGGACCTGGCGGCTCTTCGACCCCGCAGCCGGTGGTGGGGCCCTGCTGGATCTGGCGGTCTATCCGCTGACCTGGGCGCTCGGGGCCCTGGGCTTCCCCCAGTCGGTCCAGGCGGTGGGGACCCTGAACGACGACGGGATCGACACCCAGGAGTCGTTGACCCTCACCTACGGCTCGGGCGCCCAGGCCCAACTGCTCTGTTCGTTGAACGGCGCAGGACCCCGGGAGGCGGTGATCTCCGGCAGCACCGGTTTCCTGCGCATCACCGGCCCGCTGAACAACCCGCCCTCCTTCGAGGTCCACCCCCTCGACGGTCAGGCCAGGACCGAGAGGTTCGACACGGTGGGCCGGAACTACGTCTATGAACTGCGCGAGGCCACCCGCTGCATCCAACAGGGACTGACCCAGAGCCCGACGATGAGCTGGGAGGATTCGGTGGATACCCTGCGGCTGTTCGACGGGGTCCGCAACCAGTTGGGGGTCAGCTACCTCAACGACCGCGGCCGCTAGGGCCTCCGGCCCCCGCCGGCGTGCAGGCCCGCATCCGTATACAGATGACCAATGCCCCAGTACGCTCAGGCCATGGGAGCAGAAGTCAGGAAGAAGACCTTCACCCGGGCGCAACGCACCCGGTACCGTGAACGCCTGAACGAGAACCTCGAGACCTTCGAGGACTTCCTCTCGAACGGGCATTTCGCCGCCTCGGGGACCATCGGCGTCGAGCTGGAACTGAACCTCGCCAACGAGGACTTCACCCCGGCGATGCGCAACACCGAAGTCCTGGAATCCATCGCCGACGAGGCCTTCCAAACCGAGATCGGTGCCTTCAACATCGAACTGAACCATCCGGCCCTGGACGTCTCGGGTCGCGGGCTGCGCGATCTGGAGGAGGGGCTGCGGGCCCAGCTCAACCATGCCGACGCCCAGGCCGACCAGGTCGGTGCCGATTTGTTGATGACCGGCATCCTGCCCACCCTGCGTCCCGAGCAGTTGCAGGACCCCGACTGGATGAGCACCGGCAAGCGCTACGCCGCCCTGAACACCTCGGTGCTGCAGGCCCGCGGCGAGGACGTGTTGATCGATATCTCCGGCCAGGAACGCCTGAGGTTCTATGCCCCCACGATCGCCCCGGAGGCCGCCTGCACCTCCGTCCAGCTCCACGTCCAACTGAGCCCGGCCGAATTCGCCCCGGCTTGGAACGCGGCCCAGATCATGGCCGGACCCCAGATCGCCTTGGCCGCCAACTCCCCGGTGTTCCTGGAACGGGTGTTGTGGCACGAGACCCGGATCGAATTATTCAAGCAGTCGATCGACACCCGGGCCCCGGAAATGCGGGCCCAGGGGGTACGGCCCCGCGTCTGGTTCGGCGATCGGTGGATCACCTCGATCTTCGACCTCTTCGAAGAGAATGTGCGCTATTTCCCGGCGCTGCTCCCCGAACTGGCTGGACGGCGTCCGCAGAAGACGAAGGCGGGGGCCCCGTATCTGCACGAACTGCGCCTGCATAACGGGACCGTCTACCGCTGGAACCGGCCCATCTACGACCCGGGGGTTCAGAGGCCGAACCTGCGGTTGGAAAACCGGCTGCTGCCCGCCGGTCCCTCCGTGCTGGACACGGTGGCCAATGCGGCGTTCTTCTTCGGGCTGGTCCGCCGGCTGCGCAGGTCCCAACGTCCGTTGTGGTCACGGATGGCCTTCGGCACGGCCACGGAGAACTTCCTGACCTGCGCCCGCGACGGGCTCCATGCCATGGTCTACTGGCCCGGGGTCGGGGAGATCCCGGTGTCCGAGCTCATCGTGCGCCACCTGATCCCGCTGGCCGCCGAGGGATTGGCGGATCTGGGCGTCGAGGATGCCGTGGCCGCGCGGTATCTCGACGTGCTGCGCGAACGGGCCCGCACCGAACAGAACGGGGCCCTCTGGCAGATCCAGGCCCTCGACCGGCTCGAGGCCCGCGGGCTGGACCGCCGCCATGCCCTGCAGGAAATGACCCGGCTGTACTGGGACCACATGCACCATTCGGGCCCGGTCCACGAGTGGCCGCTGCCTTAAGGAACTGCACCCCTCCCCCATTGACGTAACCCTCCATACACAAGCCACTAGTTTTTTAATTCTTGCGTTTACTTATTGACGGCAACAAATCCTTGTTGCAGACTTTTCAGCATGCAAGAAACGAGAGCTGGATCACATGGCGGCCCCAGGAGTCCCGGATCGCAATCCGCATTGCGCCACCTGAACCAGCAACGCCTCATCGATAGCCTGCTCGCCGGCCCCGCAACCCAGGCCGAGCTCTCCCGCCAGACGGGGCTGTCCACGGCCACCGTCTCCAACATCGTGAAGTTCATGCAGGCCTCCGGCCTGGTCGATACCGAACCCACCACCAGTTCGGGACGCCGGGCCCTGAACGTGCGTCTCATCAACGACGGGGCCATCGGTGTCGGCATCGACTTCGGCCGGCGCCACCTGCGGGTGGTCTTCTCCTCGCTGACCTACCAGATCATCGCGGAGAAGACCGTGATCCTGCCGCTCGGGCACCAGGGCGAAGAAGGCATCGCCGCCGCCGCACGGCTCGTGGACGACCTCCTGGCCGAACACGATCTCCAGCGCAGTGCCCTCATCGGTGCCGGCGTGGGCATCCCCGGACCCATCGACCGCCGCAGCGGGACGGTCGCCCAGGGGGCCATCCTGCCCGAATGGGTGGGGCTGAACCTGCAGGAACGCATCGAAGAAGTCCTCGACATCCCGGTCATCGTCGACAACGACGCCAACCTCGGAGCCCTGGCCGAGGTGACGTGGGGTCCGCATAACGGGGTGGATAACCTGGTCTTCATCAAGATCGGTTCGGGCATCGGCGCCGGGTTGATCATCAACGGTTCCCCCTACTACGGCAACATTGGAATCACCGGGGAAATCGGCCATGCGACCGTGCAACAACATGGCTCGATCTGCCGCTGCGGCAACCGCGGTTGCCTGGAAACCGTCGCCTCCACCACCATCATGTCGACCCTGCTGGCCGGGGGCGAGCATCCACCCCACACGGCCGAGGACATCGTCACGCAGGGACGCGCCGGCGGCTCGGCGGTCCTGCGCGTGCTGGACGACGCCGGCATGGCCGTCGGGCAGGAGCTGGGCAACATCGCCAACCTGCTCAACCCCGAAGCCATCGTCGTCGGAGGCCCCCTGGCCGGTCTGGGCGAACTGTTGCTGGACCCGATCCGACGCGGCCTGCACCGCCATGCCGTCCCCATCGTCGGCGAAAGCACGAACGTCGTCATGTCCTCACTGGGTGAACGGGCCGAATCCCTGGGAGCCGCGGCACTGGCCTTCCAGCATGTCGGGATCCGTGCCCCCTGACCCCCGCGGCGGTCCGTGACCGACCAGCACCGAAGAATCCCCTCGACCACCCACTGGAAGGCCCTAGGGCACCATGCACACACCATCTGCCGGACAGCACGCCCCGAACCTGTTGGAAATGCGCTCCATCACCAAGGAGTTCCCGGGCGTCAAGGCCCTGGACACGGTCAACCTCAACGTCCGCGTCGGAGAAATCCACGCGATCTGCGGCGAGAACGGTGCCGGGAAATCGACCCTCATGAAGGTGCTCTCCGGGGTCTACCCGCACGGGACCTACACCGGGGACATCCACTACCAAGGAAAAGTCCAGACCTTCCGCACCATCAATGCCAGCGAAGAGGCCGGCATCGTGATCATCCACCAGGAACTCGCCCTGATCCCCGAGCTGAGCATCATGGAGAACATCTTCCTGGGCAACGAGCCCACCCGCTTCGGGATGATCGACTGGTCCACCGCCCGCCGCTTGTCGCTGGACCTGTTGGCCCGGGTCGGCTTGAACGACGACCCCGACACCCCGATCAAGGAGATCGGGGTCGGCAAGCAGCAACTGGTGGAGATCGCCAAGGCACTGAACAAATCGGTGAAACTGCTCATCCTTGATGAACCGACGGCCGCGTTGAACGAATCCGACTCCCAGCATCTGCTGGATCTGATCCGCGGGCTCAAGGGCAGGGGCATCACCTCGATCATCATTTCCCATAAGCTCAACGAAATCGAACAGGTCGCCGACTCCATCACGATCATCCGCGACGGACGCACCATCGAAAGCCTCGATGTCCAGGCCGACGGCGTCAACGAGGACCGGATCATCAAGGGCATGGTCGGCCGGACCCTGGAGTCGCGCTTCCCCGAGCACGCGGCAGAGCTCGGCGAGACGTTCTTCGAGGTCTCCCACTGGAACGTCGGCCACCCCCAGGTCCAGGACCGGATGGTCTGCAAGGACTCGTCCTTCTTCGTCAGGCGGGGGGAGATCGTCGGTTTCGCCGGGCTCATGGGAGCCGGACGCACCGAATTGGCCCGCTCGGTCTTCGGCCGCTCCTACGGTCGGTACCAATCCGGGACCATCACGATGAACGGCCGCCACCTTGAATTGCGCACCGTCGCCCAGGCCATCCGTGCAGGCCTCGGCTACGTGACCGAGGACCGCAAGACCCTCGGCTTGAACCTGCTCGACGACATCCAGGAGACCACCGTCTCGGCGAACCTGGGCAAGATCAGCAAGCACCAGGTGGTGGACCGGGACCGGGAATTCGAGGTGGCCGAGTACTACCGCAAGGCGCTGCGCATCAAGACCCCCTCGGTGCAGGAAGGGGTTGCCAAGCTCTCCGGCGGCAACCAGCAAAAGGTCGTCCTGGCCAAATGGATGTTCACCGAACCCGACCTGCTCATCCTCGACGAACCCACCCGCGGCATCGACGTGGGAGCCAAGTTCGAGATCTACGGGATCATCCAGCAACTGGCCAGGGCCGGCAAGGGGGTCATCGTCATCTCCTCCGAACTGCCCGAACTACTCGGTCTCTCCGACAGGATCTACACGATCTTCGAGGGAGCCATCACCGGGGTCATGGACCGCGAGGACGCCACCCCCGAGCACCTCATGCGCCTGATGACCTCGGCGCGCCAACCTGCCTGAGCCTTCCGGCCGGCACCTCCCCCACCCGCACCCGCGAACCTAGGAACCGATAATGAACGCGATCAAGCAGCTCTTTGGCGGAAACACCCGTCAATTCGGCATGATCTTTGCCCTGGTGGCCCTGGTGGTCTTCTTCCAGATCATGACCGACGGGGTCACCCTGACCTCGGGCAACCTGATGAACCTACTCAATGGCAATGCCTACATCCTCATCCTGGCCATCGGCATGGTGCTGGTCATCATCGCCGGGCACATCGACCTCTCGGTGGGCTCGATCGCCGCCTTCGTCGGCGTCACCGTGGCCCTGGCCATCCGCGACTGGGGGCTGCCCGCCTGGGCCGGCATCCTCCTGGGTCTGGCCCTGGGCGTGGTGATCGGAGCCTGGCAGGGCTTCTGGGTCGCCTATGTCGGGATCCCCGCGTTCATCGTGACCCTGGCGGGCATGATGCTCTTCCGCGGACTGAACCAGTTCGTGGGCAAATCCAACACGATCCCGGTCCCGGAGGACTTCCAGTACATCGGTGCCGGCTACCTCAGGGAGGTCGGACCCAATACCGGCTACAACAACCTCACCCTCCTGCTCGGCCTGGCCACCGTCGCCCTGGTGGTCATCATGTCGCTGCGCGGCCGTGCCAAGGCCCTGCGGCTGGGCGCCCTGGTCCCGCCGCTGTGGGTCCAGCTCACCAAACTGACCCTGATCAGCGCCGCCATCCTCTACGCCACCTATCTCTTTGCCACCGGCCGACCGGGGACCTCGCTGCCGATTCCGGGAATCATCCTCATCGGCCTGGTGATCATCTACGGCTTCATTTCCTCGCGCACGGTCTTCGGCCGCCATATCTACGCCGTCGGTGGCAACCGCCACGCCGCCGAGCTCTCCGGCGTCCGCTCCAAGAAGGTCAACTTCCTGGTCATGATGAACATGGCAGTCCTCGCCGGGTTGGCCGGCATGATCTTCGTGGCCCGTTCCACCGCCTCGGGGCCCTCCGATGGCAACATGTGGGAGCTCGACGCGATCGCCGCGGTCTTCATCGGCGGCGCCGCCGTCACCGGCGGCGTCGGCACCGTGGTCGGTTCGATCATCGGCGGCCTGGTGATGGCCGTGCTGAACAACGGCCTGCAGCTGCTCGGCGTCGGGGCCGATGCCACCCAGATCATCAAGGGCCTGGTGCTGCTGGCAGCCGTCGCCTTCGATGTCTACAACAAATCCCAGGGCAAACCCTCCATCACGGGTCTGTTGACCCGGGGGCTGTCCTCCCGCAACCGTCCCGCGGACGAAGGGATCCCCTCCACCCCGGATAAGATCCCGACCTCTGTCTGACACCTTCCATCCGGCTCCACCCGCACCACCAGAAAGAGAAACCAATGAAGATCATGGGCAAAGCAACCAAGTTCGCCGCGGTCACGGCGATCGCCGCGCTGGCACTGACCGGTTGCGGCCGGCAGGATGCCGGGGCCGCCGCCGACGCGGACGGTGCTTCAGGATTCGACGAGGGCGCCACCATCGGTGTCGCCCTGCCGCAGAAGACCAGTGAGAACTGGGTCCTGGCGGAGAACCTATTCAATAAGGACCTCAAGGACAAGGGTTTCAAACCCGACGTGCAGTTCGCCAACAGCGGCGTCGCCGAACAGCAGAACCAGATCAACGCCATGATCTCCAAGGGCGCGAAGGTCATCATCGTCGGGGCCATCGACGGAGCCCAGTTGGGCAACCAGCTCAAGGCCGCCAAGGAGGCCGGGGCCACCATCATCGCCTACGACCGGCTGCTGCTGAACACCCAGGACGTCGACTACTACGTCGCCTACGACAACTTCAAGGTCGGCCAGCTCCAGGGCCAGGCCCTGCTGGACGGGTTGAAGGAGAAGAAGGGCAAGGCCCCGTACAACATCGAGCTGCTCGCCGGCTCCCCCGACGATGCCAACGCCCAGGTCTTCTTCGACGGCGCCATGGACGTGCTGAAGCCGGCCATCAAGGACAAGACCGTCAAGGTGGCCTCGGGGCAGCAGAAGTTCGAGCAGGCGGTGACCCAGGGGTGGAAGGCGGAAAACGCGCAGAAGCGCATGGACACCCTGCTCACCGGCACCTACACCGGTTCCAAGTCCCTCGACGGGGTCCTCTCCCCCAATGACACCCTGGCCCGCGCCGCCCTGACCTCGGTCAAGGCAGCAGGCAAGGACGTCCCGGTCGTCACCGGGCAGGACTCCGAGGTCGAGTCGGTGAAGTCCATCATGAAGGGCGTGCAGTACTCCACCATCAACAAGGACACCCGTGCCCTGGTGGAGCATTCGGTCACCATGGTCCAGGACCTGCAGGAGGGCAAGGACGTCGAAGTCAACGACCCCGACTCCTACGACAACGGGACCAAGGTCGTTCCGGCCTACCTGCTCAAGCCGCAGATCGTCACCCAGGAGAACGTCAAGGAAGCCTATGTCAACGATCCGGTGCTGGGCCCGCTGACGAAGTAGCGACCCCGCCTCCGGCGGCAAGGGAGGACGACGACGGAACCCGTCGTCGTCCTCCCTTCGTAGTCCCAGGGGGCCGGTGGAGTCCTACTGCGGCCGCGCGCTGCTGCGCCGCCAGATCGCCGCCAGGATCGCTCCCGAGACGTTGTGCCAGACGGAGAACACGGCGCCGGGCAGGGCGGCCTCGGGCGCGAAATAGGTCTTGGCCAGCCCGGCGGCCAGCCCCGAGTTCTGCATTCCGACCTCGATGGCCATGGTCCTGCGGGAGGGGATCGGCAATCCGAAGATCCGGGCGGCCCCGTAGCCGACCAGGTAGCCCAGCCCGTTGTGCAGGATGACCGCTGCCAGGATGAGCAGCCCGGCGCTGAAGATGGCCTCGGCGCTGCCTGCGACGACGGCGATGACCACGAAGGTGATGGCCAGGACCGAGACCCAGGGCAGTGCCGGCAGGATGGCGGCCACCAGCGCCGGGGCGACGGTGCGCACGATCAGGCCCAGCACCACCGGGATCAAGACGATCTGCACGATCGACACGGCCATCGACCCAGCCGCGACGGGCAGGTACTGTCCGGCCAGCCAGAGGGTCAGCAGCGGGGTGAAGATCGGGGCGAGCAACGTCGACACGCTGGTCATCGTCACCGACAGGGCGACATCGCCCTTGGCGAGATAGGTGACCACGTTCGACGACGTCCCTCCCGGGGCGCAACCCACCAGGATGACCCCTGCCGCCAGGGCCGGCGGCAGCCCCAGCAGGCTGGCGACCCCCAGCCCGAGCAGCGGCATGATCACATATTGGGCGATGACTCCCAGCAGCACCGGCAAGGGTTGGCGCACCACCAGGGAGAAGTCGGGCAGGGTCAGGGTCAGGCCCATGCCGAACATGATGAGCATCAGCCCCGGGTTGATCAGCGGCGCCAGCGAGGTGAAGGGGGCCGGGAAGAACAAGGCCACCGCCCCGCCCGCGAGAATCAGGAGCGGGAACAGCGTCACGGCCACCCGGGCGCTGCGTTCCTCGCCGGGGTTCGTCCCGCCCCGGGGTTCGGTCGTCACCGTCGACGGCGCCTCTGGCCCGCCGGGTCCTTCAGGAGTGCTTGGCATGGAAACCATGGTTTCAAACCCGGGCCCGGGGCCGATAATTGTGACTTGGGGCGCCCACTGTGTCCCACGCCACCGCAGGGCCGGGCTCCCCTGCTTTAGGCTGGTGGGGCATCCCGCGCATCAGCGTGGTCCGCCGCGCGCCCGCCATCACCGGGCGCCGGTGCCCCAGCATCTGTCGAGGAAGTCACACCCATGCCCGTAGTCCCCCGTCCCGCACGGCCGGCCTCGCTCGCCGCGTCCCTGCTCGCTTCCCTTCTCGTCCTGACCGGTTGCGCCGGTTCGGGTGGCCCCGGAGGTTCGGCCTCCGATGACACCCCGGTCGAGGGTGGGACCCTGGTCTACGCTTCGGGCGACGCCGAACCGACCTGCCTGGACCCGCATGTGGGCGGGAACTACCCGCAGGCCCTGTTGGCCGGCCAATACCTCGAGACCCTGTACACCAAGGACGAAGAGGGGAAGATCGTCCCGTGGCTGGCCTCCGGGGCGGAAGCCTCCGAGGACGGGCTGACCTGGACGCTCACCCTGCGCGAGGGCATCGAATTCACCGACGGGACCGCGTTGGACGCGGCCACGGTCAAGGCGAACATCGAACACCTGCAGGACCCCGACACCGCCTCCTCCACCGGCTATCTGGCGGTGGCGAAGATCAAGAGCATGGACGTCGTGGACGATTCGACGTTGACGTTGAACCTCTCGGCCCCGGATTCGGCCCTGCTGGAATCGTTTTCGATGCCGTGGGTCGCGATCGAATCGGCGCAGGCCTTGGAACGCAGCCAGGCCGACAACTGCGCCGCCCCGGTGGGCACCGGCCCCTTCACCGTCTCCAAGTGGACCAAACAGGATTCGGTGGAACTGACCCGCAACGAGGACTACACGGTCCCCGTCGACGGCGCCGACCATGCGGGGCCCGCCCATCTGGAGGCCATCACCTGGAAGTTCATCCCCGAGGCCGCCACCCGTTATGCCGCCCTGCAATCGGGCACGGTGGACATGATCGACAACGCCCAGCCGGACACCATCAAGGCCGCCGAGGACGCCGAGGACATCGACCACCTCGATGCCCCGCGTCCGGGGGCCTCGAACCGGATCGAACTGAATTCCTCCAAGGCCCCGTTCGACGATGCGAAGGTCCGTGAGGCCTTCATCCGCGCCGTGGACGTCCAGGACGGCCTCTCCTCGCTGTTCTTCGATACGGCAGAGCGCTCCTATTCGGCACTGTCCAGCGTCGAACCGATGGGCTACTCCGATGAATCCGCCTTCGAGCGGGACCCCGAACAGGCCAATCGGCTGCTGGACGAGGCCGGCTGGACCGACCGCGATTCCCAGGGGTACCGCACCCAGGACGGCAAACGCCTGTCCCTGACCTTCCCGGTGAGCACCAACCAGTCGGTCCCGGCCGAACAGTCGCTCTTCCAGCAGTTCCAGGCCACCGCCAAGGAGGTCGGCTTCGAGGTCAAGCTCGACCTGCTGGACCTCTCCAGCTGGTACGACGTCCTGGGCGAGAACCACTACGACCTGGTCAGCGCCCCGTACACGAAGGTCGGCCCCGACGTGCTGTCCATCCTGTTCCATTCCTCCAACACGGTCCCGGCCCCTTCGGGCTACTTCGCCAACCACGCCCAGGTCAAGGACAAGAAGCTCGACGCCCTGTTGGAGGAGGCCAGCGCCACCAACGACGCCGATGAGCGCCAGGCCAAGTACACCGAAGCCCAGAAGATCGTCCTGGAAGGCCATTACCTCCTGCCGTTGTACGACCAGCAGAACCACTTCCTGTACAGCACGGATCTGCACGACGTCGGGGCGATGACCGCGGTGGCCTCCCCGACGTTCCACGACGCCTGGTTGGCGAAGTAGGAACGACGCCGGAGCATGGCCGGGCAGACGACCTCCGACCCCACCCAGACCCGACGCAGCAGCCGGGGCGCCCCCACCGCGTGGCGTCCCGTCGGCGTCTGGCTGGCTCGTCGTGCCGCCTCGGCGGTCTTCGTGCTCTGGGCCGTGGCCACACTGATCTTCGTCGCCATCCGTCTCATCCCCGGGGACCCGGCGGAGGCGATCATGGGCGGGCCCGGGTCGCAGGCTTCGGCCGAGGCCCTCGAATCCGCCCGGGTCGACTACGGGCTCGACCGGCCGGTGGGCGTGCAGTACCTGACCCTGTTGGGGCATCTGGCCACCGGGAACCTGGGGACCTCGTATTCGTTGAAGATCCCGGTCTCCGAGGTGCTGGCCGCCCAACTTCCGGGAACGCTCGGCCTGGCCGTCGGCGCCTGGATCCTGGCCTGGGTGGTGGCCCTGGGGCTCGCCCTCTATTCGGGGTTGGGCGGTCGGGGCGCCTCCGCCGTCGGTTCGGCCCTGGAGATCGCCGCGGCCTCGGTCCCGCACTTCTGGCTCGGTTCGGTGCTGGTGCTCCTCTTCTCCAGCGCCTGGCGGTGGCTGCCACCGGTCAGCAACGGCACGGTCGCCGGGCTGGTCATGCCGATCGTCACCCTGGCCCTGCCGTTGGCGGGATTCCTGGGCCAGGTGATGCGTGAGTCCATGGTGACCGCACTGAACTCACCCTTCGCGCTCTCGGCCCGCGCCCGCGGGGAGTCCGAGGCCGGCGTCGTGCTCCGCCATGCCCTGCGCCATGCGGCCCTGCCCGGGGTGGCCCTCTCCGGCTGGGCTTTGGGGTCCCTGGTCTCCGGCGCGGTCGTCGTGGAGTCGATCTTCGCCCGGCCCGGCCTGGGGCGCACCCTGCTCGAGGCCGTCACGCTGCGCGACGTCCCCCTGGTCACCGGGGTCGCATTGGTTTCGGCGCTGGCCTACGTCGTGGTCATGGCTCTCTCCGATCTGGCCGAACGGCTCATCGACCCGCGGATCCGGGGGCG
>NZ_JBQSWX010000005.1:0-175478 GCF_052377615.1 Arthrobacter sp. AOP36-A1-22 | reverse complement strand
ATCTAACTTACCCGGTGGCTGGATCCCGGTCAAATCGACCGTTTCTCCAACTTTTCGGAAGTCTGCACCGTCCCGTGGGCCTCTCCGTGGAGAAGTTTTATTGGCGACCGGCGCGGGAAATAACTATACCCATATCCTGCTGGTTCACCTAATCGGAGGCTTCCTCCCCGACTGGCCGCCCCAAGAACCCCGTGTTTCCGGGGTTCTTGGGGCCGGGTCAGCTGATGCTGCCGGGGACCAGGTAGATCACGCCCAACGGGGGCAGGTCCACGGTGGCCGAAACCGGCTGGCCGTCGTGGGCGGGGCCATCCGCCTCGAGCGTTCCGGGGTTGGCGACCCCGGAACCACCAAACTCCTCGGCATCTGTATTGAGCGCCTCGGTCCAGGCCCCGGCAGCCGGCAGGCCGAGTCGATAGCCGCTGTGGGGTTCGCCCGAGAAGTTCGCGACGCAGACCATCGCCTCGCCCTGCTCGTCCCGCCGGATGAAGCTCAGGGTGTTGCCCGCTGCCTCGTGGTCATTGATCCAGGCGAAGCCCGCCGGGTCGTGATCCAGTTCCCACAGTGCCGGCAGTTCCCGGTAGATTCCGTTCAGCGCCTTCACGGTCAGCTGGACCCCGCGGTGCTGGTGGGTATCGGCCACCCACCAGTCGAGCCCGTGCTGTTCGCTCCACTCCCCCTCCTGGGCGAATTCGGTGCCCATGAAGATCAGTTGCTTGCCCGGGTGGGCCCATTGGAAGGCCAGGTAGGCCCTGACCTGGGCGAGCTGGCGCCAGCGGTCACCGGGCATGCGGCGCAGCAGCGAGCCCTTCCCATGGACCACTTCATCGTGGCTGATCGGCAGCAGGAAGTTCTCCGTATAGGCGTAGGCCATGGAGAAGGTGATCTTGTTGTGGTGGTAGGAGCGATGGATCGGGTCCTCCGACATGTACTCCAGCGAGTCGTGCATCCAGCCCATGTTCCACTTCAGCCCGAAGCCGAGCCCACCTCCGCTGGTGTCGCCGGTGACCCCGGGGAAGGCCGTGGATTCCTCGGCGATCATCGCAATGCCGGGATTCAGCCGGTACGCCGTGGCGTTGAGCTCCTGCAGGAAGGCGATCGCTTCCAGGTTCTCCCGCCCGCCATGGATGTTGGGTTCCCATCCTCCGTCTTCGCGTGAATAGTCCAGATAGAGCATGGATGCCACGGCATCCACGCGCAGCCCGTCGATATGGAACTCGTCCATCCAGTACAGCGCGTTGGCCACCAGGAAGTTGCGGACCTCGTTGCGTCCGAAGTCGAAGACCAGGGTCCCCCAGTCGGGATGCTCCCCGCGGCGCGGATCGGGGTGCTCGTAGAGAGGCTGCCCATCCATCCGGGCCAGGGCCCATTCATCCTTGGGGAAATGGGCGGGAACCCAATCCATGATGACCCCGATACCCGCCTGGTGCAGCCGGTCCACGAAGTATCGGAAATCGTCGGGGTGGCCGAAGCGCGAGGTCGGGGCATAGTAGGAGGTCACCTGATAGCCCCAGGATCCTCCGAACGGGTGTTCGGCCACGGGCATCAGCTCCACATGGGTGAATCCCTGCCAGGTCACGTATTCGCTGAGCTGCTCGGCCATTTCGCGGTAGTCCAGTCCGGGGCGCCAGGAGCCCAGATGCACTTCATAGACGCTCATCGGGCCGGCATGCGGGTCGGTCTGGGCCCGGGACGCCATCCATTCGGCGTCCTGGAAGCCATAGGAGGATTCCACGACGACGGATCCGGTCAACGGAGGGATCTCGGTGTGCCGGGCCATCGGGTCGGCCTTCTGCCTCCAGTGGCCGTCCTGGCCGAGGATCTCGAATTTGTAGATCGCCCCGGCGACGACCCCGGGGATGTAGAGCTCCCAGACCCCGGACCGTCCCAGCGAACGCATGGCGTTGCCGGTTCCGTCCCAGTCATTGAAGTCCCCGACCACCCGGACCGCCTGGGCGTTGGGGGCCCAGAGGGCGAACCCCGTGCCCTCGCAGTTGCCCATCACCGTGTGGTATCTGCGCACCCGGGCCCCGAGGACCTGCCAGAGGCGCTCATGGCGCCCCTCCCCGATGAGATGCAGGTCGATCTCCCCCAGCGTGGGCAGGTAGTGGTAGGCATCGTCGACCAACACCGGGGCAGACCCCGGATAGCCGACCTCGAGCCGGTAGTCGGGCACGGTCCCTTCGCGTCCCGTCGGAGGAGCCAACACCGCCACCCAGACGCCGTCGTACTCATGGGTCATCTCCCGGCGGTCGTTGTCGGTGACCAGGGTGACGGTGCTCGCCAGTTTGCGTAGGGTGCGCACGGTGATCGAGCCGTCGTTGCCCAGATGGGCCCCGAGGACTCCGTGGGGTGCATGGAAGCGGCCTTCGGCGACGGCTTCCAACACCTCGGCCGTGATCGGGCGGGGTGTCGAGGCGCCCTCCGCGGCACCGGGGGTTGCTGCGGCGCCTGTTTCGGCCCGCCGGGGTGAATCCGCTGGGTGCTGCATGGCTGAGAGGACCTCCTGGACCGCCGAGGCCGGTACCTGTTCCCAGGTCGGCCTGTTTTGCCGTTCGTACACGACTTCATAGAGGGCCTTGTCCAGCCAGAGGGCCAGAAAGAGCGGCGACTGGATGTCGACGGCCTCGCCCGTTTCCTCACGGTACCCCCTCAGGAACGCCTTGCGGGTCCGCGCCGACCATTGGCGGGCCGCCTGGTGGGCCGCCTCGGGAGCCGGGGCAGCGGTTGAGGAGGACACCTCGGGGTGGGTGGCCCGTCCCGCCGCGTAATCGAAGGACCGCAGCATGCCCACCACGTCGCGCAGCGCCACATCCGGCGCCCGCCGCTCCCCTGCACTGCGCAGGGGTTCGCCTTCGAAGTCCAGGACCACCCATCCGTGGTCTTCGGTGGCCAGGATCTGGCCCAGATGGAGGTCCCCGTGGATCCGCTGCAGCAACGGCAGCCGGCCCAGGGCGCCCAGTGATTCCAGGACCTCGCCGAACGCATCGGCCAGGGCCCCGTCGGCAGGGGCCGCCCGTTCCCACCCCCAGACGAGCCGGGCCCGCAGGGCCGCGATGAACGCCGCGGTTTCCGCCGCGCTGGCCACGGCGGTGGGGGCGACCTCGGTCAGTTGGTGGTGCAGACGGGCCACGGCCCGCCCGAGTTCGGCGGCCTCGGTGGTGAAATCCCGGTCGTCGAGGGCCGCGAGGCTGGCCAGCCGCCAGGCGTCGCGGGCCGCGTCGAAGAATTCACGCATGACGGACAGGGTTCCGCCGACCTCGGCCCCGCCGGCCGTCCACCGCCCGTCCAGCGTGGCCACGGTCCGGGGCACGTCCTGCGATCCGGCCTCCGAGAGCAAGGAGCCCAGTTCCACATCGGGGTTGGTCCCCGGCGACGGGACCCGGAAGAACTTGATGATGACCGGGCCGCGGGGCCCCTCAAGCACCACCGAGGTGTTGGATTGCTCCCCGTCCAGGACCCGCATCGGGGCCAGCTCCGGCCCCTGGCCGGGCGGGCTCTGGAGCATCAGGGCGGCCCAGGCGTTGACGAAGCCCTGATCCTGGGTTCCATCGTGGACCAGCCAGCTGCCCCCGGCCCGCAGGCCGGTCGTTTCCGGGGCCAGCAACCGGACGGCGTGATCGTCCAGGACCCCCAGGACGGGCGGCGGTTCCTGGGCGGGAGATCGCCGCAACACCACGGGGACCTGCACGACCGAAACATTATGAGTAGTTGATTTATCTCCTGGTTGCCCGGTCTCCTCATCGGAGATTCTGCTGGGGTGGATGGCCAACAGGAGGCTGAGCATCAGGGCGTCGGGATCCGGCTGCGGGACCGGCTGCACCCCGACCACCGACAGCGTGAACGTCCCCCGGGGTGCCGGACACCACCGTTGCTCCCCCACCCAACCGGCCAGCGCACCGGTGATCTCGGCGTCGGACCTCATCGCCGCCGCCCCGGGTCGATGACCGGAAGCGTCGAGGTCGAGGTGGCATTGACGTCCGAGCGCACCGAGCGCAACCGCAACCAGTAGAACCCCTGCGAGCCCAAGGCCAGTGACAACCGCCCTTCGGGGGACACCGGAGGGAAGGGGGAGCCGCCGAAGATGTCCCGCAGGCCGCGCCCCGCATAGTCGGGCAGTTCCAGTTCGGTGGCCACCGGGTGTTGGGACAGGTTGTAGACGCAGAGCAGCGTCTCCATCTCCTGATCGGTCTCCTCGGGGGTGGATTTGTGGCCCCCCAGGTCCTCGGGGAAGCGCAGGAAGGCCAGCACGCTGGGGCTGGAGGCCGGGACGTTGCGGTAGTCCCCCAGGCCGAAGACCGGATGTTCGCGGCGCACCCCCAGGATCTGCCGCACCCAGTGCAGGAAGGACCCGCTGTGCTCGAGTTGCTGTTCGACGTTGATGCTCGTGTACCCGTAGACCAGGGATTGGACCACCGGAAGATAGAGCTGGCCGGGGTCGGCGACGGAGAACCCGGCATTGCGGTCGGGGTTCCATTGCATGGGGGTGCGCGAGGCGTCGCGGTCATCGAGCCAGATGTTGTCCCCCATCCCGATTTCGTCCCCGTAGTACAGGAACGGGCTGCCGGGCAGACCAAAGAGCAGGGCATGGATCAGTTCGAGTTCGGACCGCGAATTATCCAGCAACGGGGTCAGTCGGCGGCGGATGCCCACGTTGGCGCGCATCCGCGGGTCCGGGGCATACCAGCCGAGCATGGCTTCGCGTTCGGTGGGGGTCACCATTTCGAGCGTCAACTCGTCGTGGTTGCGCAGGAAGGTCCCCCATTGGGTGCCGGACGGGATGTCGGGGGTCTGGCCCAGGGCCTCGATGATCGGGGCGGCGACCTGGTCGCGGAGGGCATAGAACAGCCGCGGCATGATCGGGAAGTGGAAGCACATATGGCATTCCGGTTCCTCGGTGGTGCCGAAGTATTCGACCACTTCCTGCGGTGCCTGGTTCGCCTCGGCGATGATGATGCGCCCGGGGTATTCGGAATCCACGAGCTGTCTGAGCCGGCGCAGGAAGTCGTGCGTCGCCGGCAGGTTCTCGCAGTTGGTCCCCTCCTCCTCGAACAGGTAGGGGATCGCGTCGGCACGGAATCCGTCCACCCCCAGATCAAGCCAGAACCTCACGACGTCGAACATGGCCTCGTGCACCCGGGGGTTCTCGAAGTTCAGGTCCGGCTGGTGGTCGAAGAAGCGGTGCCAGTAGAACTGGCGGCGCACCGGGTCGAAGGCCCAGTTCGATTCCTCGGTGTCCACGAAGATGATGCGGGCCTCGGAGTACTTCTCGTCGGTATCGGACCAGACGTAGAAATCCCCGTATTCGCCTTCCGGGTCCCGGCGGGAGGCCTGGAACCACGGGTGTTCATCGGAGGTGTGGTTCATCGGCAGGTCGATGATGATGCGCAGCCCGCGCTCGTGCGCTTCGGCGACCAGGCGGCGGAAATCGCCGATGGTGCCGAATTCGTCAAGCACGTCGTAGTAGTCGGAGATGTCGTAGCCGCCGTCACGCAGCGGGGATTCGTAGAACGGGGGAACCCAGAGGCAATCCACCCCCAACCATTGCAGGTAGTCGAGCTTGTCGATCAACCCGGCGAAATCCCCGCTCCCGTCGCCGTTGGCGTCGGAGAAGGCCCGGACCAGCACCTCGTAGAACACCGACTTGCGATGCCATTGCGGATCATGGGTCAGACCCGGAACGTTGAGCTGGTACGGGTTGGCCATCAGGTGCCCCGGCGGATGTGCAGGATATGGGCCGGTTCCTGGTGCGGATCCAGCCGGACGTAGTTATGGGCCGACCACTTCCAGCTTCCCCCGGTGAGCAGGTCGTCCACGGTGAACCTACCGTCCTCGTCCAGGTCCTGCTCTCGCAGGTCCAGCGCCTCCAGGTCCAGGCTCACGGTGCATTCGCGGGCGCCATGGGGGTCCGTATTGACCACGATGATGAGGGTGTCGATCTCCTGGCCCTCTTCCTGTGGGGGCTCGACCGGCGCTGCCGCGGAGGTCCCCGGGGCGGGCAGGCCCACGGGGTGGGTCCGTCGGGATTTGGAATAGGCGATGGTGGCGTCGTCGCTGGTGGGGTGGATCACGAGGTTCTGCAATTCGCCCAAGGCCGGGTGGTCGGCGCGGATGGCGTTGAGCCGACGCAGGTAAGGGGCCAGGGAACGGCCCTCGACCTCGGCGCTGTCGAAGTCGCGGATCTTGTATTGGAACTTCTCATTGTCGATGTACTCCTCGGCTCCGGGCCGGGCGACGTGTTCATAGAGTTCGTATCCCGCGTAGACCCCCCAGAGCGGGGACGCCGTCGCGGCGAGGGCGGCCCGGATCCTGAAGGCCGCAGGTCCCCCGAACTGCAGGTACTCGGTGAGGATGTCGGGGGTGTTCACGAAGAAGTTCGGACGGAAGAACGCCGAGGTCCCGGTGGAGACCTGCGGGAGGTACTCCTCCAGCTCCTCCTTCGTGTTCCGCCAGGTGAAATACGTGTAGGACTGCTGGAACCCGGCCCGCCCCAACGCATGCATCATGGCCGGCCGGGTGAACGCCTCGGCCAGGAACACGGTGCCTGGGTGATCCTCGGTGACCTCGGCGATGAGCCACTCCCAGAACCCGACGGGTTTGGTATGGGGGTTGTCCACCCGGAAGATCCGCACCCCGCGTTCGATCCACACGGTGACGATGCGCAGCACCTCGGCGCTGAGACCCTGCGGGTCGTTGTCGAAGTTCAGCGGGTAGATGTCCTGGTATTTCTTCGGCGGGTTCTCGGCGTAGGCGATGCTCCCGTCGGCCCGGGTGGTGAACCATTCGGGGTGCTCAGCCACCCAGGGATGATCGGGAGAGGCCTGCAGGGCCAGATCCAGGGCCACTTCCAGCCCCAGTGCCTCGGCGCGTTCCACGAACGCGGCGAAATCGGCTTCCGTGCCCAGATCCGGGTGGATGGCGTCGTGGCCGCCGGCGGCGGAACCGATGGCCCAGGGTGAACCGGGGTCGTGGTCCCCTGCGGTCAACGTGTTGTTCGGGCCCTTCCTGAAGGTCCTGCCGATCGGGTGGATCGGCGGCAGGTAGATGACGTCGAAGCCCATCCCGGCCACCGCTTCCAGCCGGTCGGCGGCCGTGGCGAAGGTCCCCGAGGTGTAGGTCCCCGTGGCAGGGTCGAAGCGGGCCCCCTCGGAGCGGGGGAAGAATTCGTACCAGGCGCCCCGGCCGGCCAGGACGCGTTCGACCAGCAACGGGAACCGGCCGCTGCCGGTGACCATGCGCCGCAGCGGACGCTGGAACAGTTCGGCGCGGACCTCCCCGCTGGAGGCGGCGGCCATCCGGGTGGCGTCGGGCAACGAGGTATCGGCCGCGGTGGCCGCGGCGGTTTCCAGTATCCGGGCGTTCGGGGATGCGGCGGCGGCCTCGCGCAACAGCAACACCCCTTCGGCGAACATCAGTTCGGTGTCGAGGCCCGCGGCGACCTTGATTCCGGCGTCGTGCCACCAGGTGCCCAGCGGGTCGTCCCAGGCTTCGACCTCGAAAGTCCAGTCGCCCTCGGTGGTGGGGCGCAGGCTGCCGAGCCATTCATCGAGCCCGGGGGCCCCGGGACGCATCCTCACGCGGTGGGCTTCGCGGTCCTGAGGGTCGTAGAGGACCGCCTCCACGGCGAGGGCGTCATGGCCTTCGCGGAAGGCCGTCGACCGGATCAGGACATCCTGGCCGGTGATGGCCTTCGCAGGGAACCGTCCGCCCTCCATGACCGGGAAGACGTCGGTAACGGGTATGCGGCCGAATCTGGACCTGCGCCTGGTGCTCACGTCATAGACGCTAGTCAGTCCGGGCGGTAAAGCCAAGGACTCTGTGCCGCCCGCCGTCCTGTGGTGGCTGCCGCGGCGCAATATGACGGCCGGCCGTCCACATTGGCGACTTTCTAGGCTAGCGTTCAGCACGTGAAGGCCATTCGAGGTTTTACCGTCCATACCGTCCTGCCGGAGAAGATTTCCGGGCTGGAACGCCTTGCTGCGAATCTTCGGTGGTCGTGGCACCGACCCACCGCCGAGCTGTTCCGTGATCTCGACCCGCTCGGCTGGGAGGCCGTGGGGCAGAATCCGCGGGCCCTGTTGAGGCGTTTCGATCGGGCCGGACTGGCTCGCCTGGCCGACGATGCCCCGCTGGTGGCCCGGATCCGGGAGCAGGCCGGGGAACTCGAAGAGTATCTTCGGGCCCCGCGCTGGTATCAGGCCCTGGAATCCCCACCGCCGGCGGCCATCGCCTATTTCTCCCCCGAGTACGGGATCAGTGCCATGTTGCCGCAGTATTCGGGCGGCCTGGGGATCCTGGCCGGCGACCATCTCAAGGCGGCCAGCGATCTGGGGGTTCCGCTGGTGGCCGTCGGGCTGCTCTACCAGGCCGGCTATTTCAGGCAATCACTCTCCCGCGAAGCCTGGCAGCAGGAAACCTACCCGGTCCTGGAACCGGCGGGGCTGCCCCTGTCCGTCGTGCGTGAGGCCGACGGCTCCGAGGTGACGGTGACCCTGCCCTTGCCCGACGGCCGGCAGTTGCACGCCCGGATCTGGCGGGCCGATGTCGGCCGCGTGCCGTTGCTCCTGTTGGATTCGAACGTCCCGGCCAACGACGAGGCGGCCCGGGCCATCACCGACCGGCTGTACGGCGGAGGCGGGGACTACCGGTTGCAGCAGGAACTGCTCCTGGGCATGGGCGGGGTCAAGGCCCTGCGCGCCCATGCGCGTCTGACCGGGACGGCCGCCCCCGAAGTCTTCCACACCAATGAAGGCCATGCGGGATTCCTGGGCATCGAACGCCTCCGCGAACTGATGGGTGACGGCCTCGATTTCGAGACGGCCTTGGCCGCGGTGCGGGCCAGCACCCTGTTCACCACCCATACCCCGGTCCCGGCGGGGATCGACCGGTTCGAGGCCGACCGGGTCGCCCGTTTCCTGGACGCGGGCCTGGCCCCCGGGGTGCCGACGGCTTCGGTGCTGGCCCTCGGCTCAGATACGGCGTTGGGCGGTGGGCAGGACGTCTTCAACATGGCCGCCATGGGTTTGCGGTTGGCCCAACGGGCCAATGGGGTCTCGAAGTTGCATGGGCAGGTCTCCCGCGACATGTTCTCGGGTCTGTACCCCGGATTCGAGGCGGAAGAGACACCGATCGGGTCGATCACCAACGGCGTCCACGAATCCACCTGGGTCGACCCGCGGATCACCCGGCTCACCGCAGCCCGGCAGTTCACCGACGAGGAGCTGTGGGCGGTGCGCCGGGAACTGCGCGTCCAACTCATCGAGGAGGTCCGGGCCCGGCTGAAGGCCTCCTGGCTCGACCGTGGTGCCGGTGCCGCGGAGCTGGGATGGACCGATGCGGTGCTGGATCCCGACGTGCTGACCCTGGGCTTCGCCCGCCGGGTGCCGACCTATAAGCGCCTGACCCTCATGTTGCGCGATCCGGCCCGCCTGAAGGCTGCCCTGCTGCATCCGACCCGGCCCATCCAACTGGTCATCGCCGGCAAATCGCATCCGGCCGACGAGGCCGGAAAGCAGATGATCCAGGAACTCGTGCAGTTCACCGACGATCCCGAGGTCCGCCACCGGATCGTCTTTTTGCCCAACTACGACATGGCCATGGCCGGGACGCTCTTCCCCGGCTGCGATGTCTGGTTGAACAACCCGTTGCGCCCGCTCGAAGCGTGCGGCACCTCGGGGATGAAGGCCGCGCTGAACGGCGGGCTGAACCTCTCGGTCCTGGACGGCTGGTGGGACGAGATGTACGACGGCGACAACGGCTGGGCCATTCCCACGGCGCCCGAGGGCTCCGCCGCCGAGGACCGCGACGATTTCGAGGCCACCGCACTGTACGAGCTGATCGAGGCCACCGTGGCCCCGCGTTTCTACGCCCACCAGCCCGGGCAGTCCGTCGACGATGGTTCGGCCCCCGGTCACGGGCCGGTGCCGCGGAAGTGGTTGGCGATGATCCGCCATACCCTGGCGAGCCTGGGACCGCAGGTCTCGGCCGAACGCATGGTCCGGGACTATGTGGAGACCCTGTACCTGCCGGCGGCCCGTTCGGGGCGCGTTGCCGGGGCCGAGGACTTCGCCGGGGCCCGTTCGGTGGCTTCCTTCATCCGGGAGGTCACCGCCGCCTGGCCGGAGGTTGTCATCGAACACGTCGAGGCTCCGGGGCTGGGACCCGACCCCTCCCTGGGGGATGTCTTCCGGCTCGAGGCCTACCTGCGGCTCGGCGGGCTCTCTCCCGCGGCGGTGCAGGTCGAGGCCGTCCAGGGTCGAATCGACGCCGACGGCCAGCTGACCGAGTCCACGAGGCACCCCTTGGAGGTGGCCGGGGATCTGGGCCACGGCCGGTTCCGCTTCCGGGGCAGCTGGTCCCTGGAGCGCGCCGGTGAATTCGGGTACGCGGTCCGGGTGGTTCCGGGACACCCGTTGCTGGCCTCGTCCGCCGAACTGGGGCTGGTGGCCACTACGGGGTAGTGGTCCCCCGGCTCCGGGGCGCCTCACAGCGATAGATGCTGATCGTATTGGCTTCCACGGTGTCCTGGTCCCCGGCGGTGAAGACGGTGCCCTGGCGTGACCGCAGGCCCGTCCCGGTGCCGTAGCGCAGTTCGAAGGTCGTTTCGGCGGCTTCGGAGGGGCGGAAATCCTTCAGGGAGTCCGCGGCGGGAAGGCGGATCCCCTGATCGTCCAGATGCCCGTTGAACACGACCAGCCCGTCGATGCTGCCCGAGGCGGAACCCATCAGCAGTTGCACCAGCCGGGTGCCGCCGTCGGTCCACTCCTCCTGGCGCATGGGCACGCCCTCGGCGTTGAGCCACAGCAGGTAGGAGCTCTCGGCGATGGTCGGATAGACGAACGGCTGATGCTGCAGGAATTCCTTGCGGATCCGGGAGAAGGCCTTGGTGCGGCGCAGGATCTTCTCGCCGAAGTCATCCGGGTCCCAGTCCAACCAGGACAGTTCGTTGTCCTGGCAGTAGGCGTTGTTGTTGCCCCGCTGCGTCTTGCCGAACTCGTCACCCGCGGTGATCATCGGGACCCCCAGCGAGAGCAGCAGCGTACCCATGACATTCGAGGCCGTCTGCAGGCGGGCCTCGTCGATGGTTTCGTCGGCGCTCATGCCCTCGATGCCGTGGTTGTAGCTGCGGTTATCGTCGGACCCGTCCCGGTTGGATTCGCCGTTGGCCTCATTATGTTTGCGGTCGTGGCTGACCAGGTCCCGCAGTGTGAAACCGTCGTGGGCGGTGACCAGGTTGATCGACGCCAGCGGGCCCCTCCCCGAGGCGGCAAAGGTCTCCCGGGAGCCCGCCAGCACGCTGGCCAGCCGGGCGACGTTCGGCGCCTGTCCTCCGCCGTCGAGGGCCCCGCGGCCGGCGACCCAGAATTCCCTGACCGTGTCGCGGTATCCGTCGTTCCAGTCGGCGAAGTCCGCGTTGAAGCGGCCGGTCTGCCAGCCGTCGTAGCCCACATCCCACGGTTCGGCGATCAGCTTCACGCGCGAAAGTAACGGATCGGTGGACAGGGCCTCCAGGAACGGGTGGTGCGGGGTGAAACGGTTCTCCTCGTCACGGCCCAGGGTGACCGCCAGATCGAAGCGGAAACCGTCGATATGGTAGTCGGCCACCCAGTGCCGCAGCGAGGCCAGGGCCATCTCGATCACCGGCAGAGTGGAGAAGTCCAGGGTGTTCCCGCACCCGGTGGTGTCCACATAGTTGCCTGCGTCGTCGTGCCGGTAGTAGGCCAGGTTCCCCAGCCCCCGCCACGAATACGTCTTCTGGTCGGCCCCGCCTTCGGCGGTGTGGTTGTAGACGACGTCCAGGATGACTTCCAGCCCCGCCTGGTGCAGCAGCCGGATCATGCCCTTGAGCTCGTCACGGACCGCCGCCGGTCCTGCCTCACGGGCGGCGGCGCTGGCATAGTCGGGGTGCGGGGCGAAGAAGCCCAGGGTGTTGTATCCCCAGTAGTTGGGCAGCCCGAGCTCCTGGAGGTGGGGTTCGTCCAGGTGGAAGTGGATCGGCAGCAGTTCCACCGCCGTGACGCCCAGGGACAACAGGTGGTCGATGACGGAAGGGTGGGCCATCCCGGCATAGGTGCCGCGCAGTTCCTCCGGCACCTCGGGGTGCAGCATGGACTGCCCGCGCACATGGGCTTCGTAGATGACGGTGTTGCGCCAGGGAACCATCGGCGGGGCGTCCCCGCCCCAGTCGAAGTCTTCGCTGACATGGACCCCCCACAGGACCCCGTCGTCGTCCTCGGTGATGGCGCGGGCGTAGGGATCCAGCAGGAGCTGCCCGTCCTGCGGCAGCTCGGCCCCGTGGGCCCAGAAGGCATAGCTGGCGCCGGGGCGCAGGCCCTTGACCAGACCATGATGCGTCTGTCCGGTATGCCCGGTCAGCACGGTGAGGACCGGTTGCCCCGAGGGGTCCGTGTAATGGACGTCCACGGAATCCAGGTCCGGGGCGAAGACGGCGACGTTCACGGCGTCGTCCACCGTTTCGCCCCCCGGGCCCGGAACCGCCGCGGAGATCCCGGAGATCACGGCCGTGGATCCACCCGTCGGGGGGTCCAGGCGTGTGCTTCCGGCCTCGGGATTGTGCTTCATCTGCTCGTCCAGCTCAGTCGTTGCGCAGGCGCGCGATCTCGTAGAGCGTGATACCCACCGCCATGGAGGCGTTCAGCGATTCCATCGCGGATTCGATGGGGATCGAAACGATCTGGTCGCAGTTCTCCTTCACCAGACGCGACAGGCCCTTGCCCTCGGATCCGACGACGATGCACAGCGGTTCGGTGGCCAACGGCAGGCCGGTCAGGTCCACGTCCCCGTCCCCGTCGAGTCCGACGACATACACCCCGGCCTGCTTCATGGCCTTGAGCGTGTTCGTCAGGTTGGTGGCGCGGGCCACGGGGACCCGGGCCGCTGCCCCGGCGCTGGTCTTCCATGCCGAGGCGGTCAGTCCGGCGGAACGGCGTTCCGGGACGATGACCGCGTGGGCGCCGAAGGCCGAGGCCGACCGGATGATGGCCCCGAGGTTGCGCGGATCGGTGATCCCGTCCAGGGCGATGAACAGCGGGGTGTTGGCCAGATGGCCCTTGGCCACCTTCGCCAGTGTCGCCTTCACCGTTTCCAGTGCGTCCGGGTAGTCGTAGGGAGGCACCTGCAGGGCCAGGCCCTGGTGGATGGATTCGTCGGTCATCCGGTCCAGCTCGGGTTTGCCGGTTTCCATGACGGCCAGTCCCCGGTCGGCGGCCAGCTTCAGGATCTCCCGCACCCGGTCGTCCACATCGATGCGGATGGCCAGGTAGAGCGCCTTGGCCGGGATGTCGGCGCGCAGCGCCTCGAGCACCGAGTTGCGTCCGCTGACCATTTCCTCGGCGTTCCTGCTGCGGCCACCGCCGCGGCCGGCGGGGCGTTGGCGGGTCGCGCCGGGCTTGGCCGCCGCCCGCTCGGCGAGCTGGCGGCTGCGGTAGGCCTGATGGTAGGTCCGCTCCTCGGCCTTGGGCGTGGGGCCCTTGCCTTCGAGTGACTTGCGGCCGTGGCCGCCGGTGCCCACGGTGGGGCCCTTCTTCTTCTTCGGTGCGCCGCCGTGACGCTTGGGTGTTGCCATGGGATGAAATCCTCGATGTTGGTGGGGTCGGGGTCCGCGCGGTCGCAATACCCGCCAACCTTCCATTTTACAGGTGGAACGGCAGGTTTTTGACGAACCCTATTTCAGCGTCCACCGGGCCCCGTCCGCGGAGTCCTCGACCACGACGCCGGCGGCGGACAACGTATCGCGGATGGTGTCCGCCCTCGCCCAGTCCTTGGAGGCGCGGGCCTGGTCGCGTTCGGCCAGTTGGGCCCGCACCAGATCGTCCAGGACGGCATTGCCGGGGACGGCCCCGTCGCCGGCGCCGACGGCGTCGTCGAGCCCGAGCGTGGAGGTCATGGCCATGACCTGTTGCAGCGCCCGGTCGGCGGTGGACAGATCATTATCGGCCAACGCCGTGTTCCCCGCCCGGACCACCTCGTGCAGTGCGGCGAGGGCCTGCGGGACGTTGAGGTCCTCGTCCATGGCCGCGGCGAAATCGTCGGTGACCGCGAAATGCTCCAGCTCCAGGTCGAAGTCGGCCCCGGCGTCGACCGCGTAGAGACGGTGCAGCGCGTGGGAGACGAAGCTGTCGATGCGTTCCAGGGCCGCACCGGCTTCCTGCAGCGAGCTGGGCTTGTAGTCCAGCTGTGAACGGTAGTGGGCCTGGCCCAGGAAGTAGCGGACCACGCGGGCCGGAGCCTGCTCGAGCATCTCCTCGGGGGAGATGGTGTTGCCGATCGATTTCGACATCTTCTCCCCCTCGTAGGTGACCATCCCGTTGTGCATCCAGAAGTTCGCGAAACCGTCGCCGGCCGCCGTGGACTGGGCCAGTTCGTTTTCGTGGTGCGGGAAGCGCAGGTCCAGGCCGCCGCCATGGATGTCGAAGGAGGCCCCCAGGTATTTGCGGGCCATGGCCGAGCATTCCAGGTGCCAGCCGGGGCGTCCGCGACCCCACGGGCCGGGCCAGGAGGCGCTGGCCGGGTCGGTGGATTTGCTGCCTTTCCACAACGCGAAGTCGCGGGGGTCGCGTTTACCGCGCGGGTCGGCATCGGCGGCGTCCTGCAGGTCCTCGAGCCGTTGCCGGGTCAGGGCCCCGTAGTCGGGGAAGGACCTCACGTCGAAGTAGACGTCGCCGGAATCGTCGTCCGCGGGGTAGGCGTGCCCGGCGTCGATGAGGCGGGTGATGAGTTCATGCATTTCGGTCACATGGCCGGTGGCCCGCGGTTCGTAGGTGGGCCTGCGGACACCGAGTCCGTCGTAGGCCCGGGTGAAGGCCTGCTCGAACCGGTAGGCCAGGGCGAACCATTCCTCCTCGGGGAGGTAGTGGTCGTCTCCCTCGAAGTCCCCGGCGAAGGAGGCGGCTGACTTGTCGAGGATCTTGTCGTCGATGTCGGTGACGTTGCGGACCACATCGACCCGCAGGCCGCGGTATTCGAGCCAGCGCACGAGGATGTCGAAGGCGATGGCCGACCGGACGTGCCCGACATGCGGGACGCCCTGGACCGTGGCACCGCAGTAGTAGAGGCCCACCCGTCCCGGTGTCAGCGGGACGAAGTCGCGGACCTGTGCTTGCCTGGTGTCATAAAAACGGATGCTCACCGCACCAGATTAGCTGACGGGCGGGTGGACCAATGCCGTGGCGTAGACGGTCAGCCCCTCACCGGCCCCCTCGTAGCCGAGCCCGTCCGAGGTGGTGGCGGTGACGGTGATGCTGGCCCCTGCCGCCGCGGAGAGCACCGCGTTGGCCTCTTCGCGGCGTGCGGCGAATTTGGGTCGCCGGGAGACGAACTGGATGGAGACGTTGCCGATCTCCCAGCCCGCCTGACGCACCAGCCGGGCCGCTTCGGCCAGCAGTCGGGGGCCTGAGGCGCCGGCGAATTCCGGCCGGTCGGTCCCGAAATGGGTGCCCAGGTCCCCGATCCCTGCGGCGGAGAACAGGGCATCGCAGGCGGCGTGGGCCACGGCGTCGCCGTCCGAGTGGCCGCTGAGCCCGCGTTCGCCGGGCCAGTGGAGCCCGGCCAGCCGGAGTTCGCGCGTCCCGGTCTCGTCGAAGGCGTGCACATCCACACCGATGCCGGTGCGCGGGATGAGGGGGCGGGGGGTCATGGCTGCTCCTGGGAGGGGGTCGACGGGGTGCGGCTGGCCAGCAGGGCCTCGGCCAGTAGGAGGTCCAGCCCGGTGGTGATCTTGAAGGCGTCGGCGGCCCCGGGGACCACGAGCACCTCCGATCCAGTGGCTTCCATCAACCGGGCATCATCGGTGATCGCTTCGGCTTCGGCCGCGCCCAGCGTCGCGGCCCCGG
Source organism: Arthrobacter sp. AOP36-A1-22 (assembly GCF_052377615.1). Classification (NCBI taxonomy): domain Bacteria; kingdom Bacillati; phylum Actinomycetota; class Actinomycetes; order Micrococcales; family Micrococcaceae; genus Arthrobacter; species Arthrobacter sp. AOP36-A1-22. The sequence goes on along the minus strand of NZ_JBQSWX010000005.1, from coordinate 159,630 downwards.
CATGGGCGGCGTCCAGGGCCCTGGCGTCGAAGCCCTGGGGGGTCTGGATGGCGCGCAGCCCCGAGCGGTCGGGGGTTCCGGTGACCCGGTGGGCCCCGGGGATCCCGGCGGTTGCCGGGGCCTTCGGGTCGATCGATTTGATGGTGTCGGATACGGCGACACCGGGGACGACGGCGGTGGCCCCCGCGGCGAGGGCCGCGGCGACCCGGACGAAGACGTCGGCAGGGGTCAGGCAGCGGGCGGCGTCGTGGACCAGCACGTGGTCGACGTCGCCCAGTTCCGCCAGGCCGGCCCGGACGGAGTCGTTGCGTGAGGAGCCGCCCGTCGCCGTGGACAGCGGAATAGCCGCCTTCCGGGCGGCCTCCGCGCAGAGCTCGAGCAGCCGCTCCTCCCCCGGCGGGAGCACCACGACCATTTCGTGGGCGGTCCGGGAGGTCAGGGCGGCCCGGAGGGCGTGTTCGAGCAAGGTCGTCCCGGCCACTTCGACCAGGGCCTTGGGGATCCCGTGGCCCAGCCGGGTGCCGGAGCCGGCGGCCACGAGGATGATGCCGACACGGGGCCCGGTGGAGGTGGTTGCAGTCACGGGTCCAGCTTAGCGGCGGGCAGCAGAAAGGCCCGTCCACCCGGGTGGGTGGACGGGCCTTTCGACGTACGTGGACGGCCGTGCTGGACGGCCTTCCCTTAGGAGGCCAGCACCTCGTCGAGGACGATTTCCGCCTTCTCCTCATCGAGCTTCTTGGCCAGGGCCAATTCGCTGATCAGGATCTGGCGCGCCTTCGCGAGCATGCGCTTTTCGCCGGCCGAAAGTCCGCGGTCGTTGTCCCGGCGCCACAGGTCGCGTACGACCTCCGCCACCTTGACGACGTCCCCGGAGGCCAACTTCTCCAAGTTGGCCTTATAACGGCGGGACCAGTTCGTCGGTTCCTCCGTGAATTCGGCACGTAGGACATCAAATACGTGATCCAGGCCTTCCTGATCAACGACGTCCCTCACGCCGACCAGGTCTACATTCTCTGCCGGAACCTCGATTGTCAGATCGCCTTGCGCCACCTTGAGCTTGAGATACATCTTCTCTTCGCCCTTGATGGTGCGCATTTTGATCTCTTCGATCTTCGCCGCACCGTGGTGAGGGTAAACAACCGTCTCGCCAACCTCAAAAACCATCTGGATAAACCCCTTTCCCACCATCAAGTTTACCATGAAATACCCCTGCCCTCGGCGAGTTGCCGGTCTTCCTCGGGAAAGGGGACCATAATCAGCCCTTGTCATTTCGGGGATTGATGTTATGTGCGCGCGGTCGGCCGCGGTCCGCTTTAAAACAGGGTTGCTTCATCCGGGGTGCGGCCGAGTCATACTTTTGCTGCGATACCGATTAGGCTGGGGCCAACGCTTATTCACGCCCTGACGCGGGATCACTCGTCCGCAGGGGTGCGACAACACCAGAGATGAACCTTATAGAGGAGTTTGTGCCGTGATCACCGCACAGAAGTTCCGCGGCCGCCGAACCGCATCCGTTGCTGCCGCCGCCCTGCTGGCGGTCGGCCTGACCGGTTGTGGCGCAGTGAACCAGCAAGCCACCACGATGCACTACGCGGCCTCGGATGGCATCGTCTTCGACGTCGCCGATGTCGAGGTGCGCAACCTGCTGCTGGTCACCAACACCGCCGATGAGCCGGCCCGCGCCATCGGCAGCCTGATCAACGACACCTCCGAGCCCGCTTCGGTTGAGCTGGTGGTCGACGGTACCTCCACCAAGATCAAGGTTCCGGCGAAGACTTCGCTCAAGCTCGAGGACGACGAGAACAAGACCGTCATCCCCCAGGCCGGCGCCGAACCCGGATCCCATGTGGACGCCACCCTGAAGGTCGGCTCCAACAGCGTCCAGGAATCGATCCCCGTGGTCAACGGTGCCCTGCCCGAGTACCGCCCGTTCCTTCCGGAGGGCTACAACAAGGACACGGTCAAGCATCTGGAGCCCACCAAGCCGATTCTCGACAGCGAGTAATCCTCCACCACGGCTGGAGATGGCCGGGGCCCGTGGAAGTTCTTCCACGGGCCCCGGCCATTGCTCTCTGGTCCTGCTGCCGGGGCGCCCCGGCAGCTGCTCAGGACTCGAACTTATAGCCCAGCCCGCGCACCGTCACCAGATGCACCGGGGCCGCGGAGTCGGGTTCGATCTTTGAGCGCAGCCGTTTGACGTGCACATCGAGCGTCTTGGTGTCCCCGACGTAGTCCGAGCCCCAGACCCGGTCGATCAGCTGGCCCCGGGTGAGCACGCGCCCGGCATTGCGCAGCAGCATCTCCAAGAGCTCGAACTCCTTCAACGGGAACGACACCGCCTCGCCGTGCACGCTGACGGTATGCCGTTCCACATCCATCCGCACCGGCCCGGCCTGGATGGTGGAGGCCACCAGTTCCTCCGGTTCGCCCTGCCGGCGCAGCACGGCCCGGATCCGCGCAATCAGCTCCCGCGCCGAATAGGGTTTGGTCACGTAGTCGTCGGCGCCGATCTCCAGACCCACGACCTTGTCGATTTCCGCGTCCTTGGCCGTCAGCATGATCACCGGGACCGATGAGCGCTGGCGCAGCTGCCGGCAGACCTCGGTGCCGGATTGGCCCGGGAGCATGAGGTCCAGCAGGACCAGATCGGCCCCGTTGCGGTCGAATTCGGTGACGGCATCGAGGCCGTTGTCGACGACCTGGATCTCGAATCCCTCCTTGGTCAGCAGGTATTCCAGCGGGTCGCTGAGCGACTCCTCGTCTTCGACCACCAGGATGCGGGTCAAGTTCGGTCTCCTTCTGCAATCGCCCGGCGCGCCTCGGCGTCGCCGGTCGGATGGTCGGTGGCGGTCTCCACGCCCGGGGTCGGCCCCTGGTCGCGTGCCGCCCCGTGGGCGTCTTCGTGCCGGGGCATGCGCACCGTGAAGGTGGAGCCCTGCCCCGGGCGGGACCACAGCGTGACTTCGCCGCCGTGGTTGGAAATGACGTGCTTGACGATGCTCAGTCCCAGGCCGGTGCCGCCGGTCTGGCGCGAGCGGGCGGCATCGACGCGGTAGAAGCGCTCAAAGATGCGTTCCTGTTCCTCGGGGGCGATGCCGGGGCCCTGGTCGGTCACCGAAACCTGCACCAGCCCGTCGCGGGAGCGCACGCCCACCCCGACGTTGGTGCCCTCGGGCGAATAGCGGATGGCGTTGTCGATGAGGTTGCGGAAGGCGGTCATCAGCAGATCACGCTCCCCGAAGATCCGGTCCCGGGTCTCCCCGCCGACGGTGATCGTGATGGCCTTGCCCTCGGCGGTGAGCCGGTTGCGGTCCACGGCTTCGGCCACGATCCGGTTCACATCCACCGGTTGGCCCTGCAGGACGACGTCGGTGCCCTGCAGGCGGGACAGTTCGATGATGTCCTGCACCAGGGCCGCGAGCCGATGGGCTTCCTTATACAGCCGGGTGGAAAAGCGTTTGACCGCCACTTCGTCATCCGCGGCCCCGTCGATGGCCTCGGAGAGCAGCTGGATGGCCCCCACCGGCGTCTTCAACTCGTGGGAGACGTTGGCGACGAAGTCATTGCGGATGGCCTCGGTGCGGGTGATCTCGGTCCGGTCGTCGGCCAGCAACAGGATGTATTCCTCGCCCAGCGGAGCCACGCGCACATGCACCACGATCGTCCCCTGGCCCAGCGGGCCCAGGGGCAGTTCGAACTGGCGTTCCTCGATGACCCCGTCCGAACGCACCCTGCGGGCCAGGGCCAGCAGTTCCGCATGGACCACGGTGTGCCCGCGGACCAGCCCGTAGGCATAGGCGGCCGGATTGGCCCGGACGACCCCGTCGATGTCATCGACCACGACGAAGGCCCGTCCGACGACGGAGAGGATCTCCGCGGCGCCGTCGGGCAGTGTCGGCTCTCCGACGTCGGTCACCGCCTCGCGCTGCAGGCGGCTGTAACGGTAGGCCAACAGACCCACGACGCCCAGCGCCAGCCCCACGAGCCCGGCGATCACTATGATCAGTGCATCATCCACGATCCCACCCTAACCGGGCCGCTGTCCGGCTCCTGCCCCTCGGGACGGGCCCCGGCGCCCATTCACCGAATGTTCATGCGCGAGGGCCCGGAGGTTAACGTTGGGGTGGCAGTGTTGATGACTACAGTGCCCGTCCCCTGCCTGACCGTGGGGGAACACCATGATGAAAGGACACCCCATGCGCAAGGTCTTCCAGGCGGAACTCCTGACGATCGGTGAGGAACTGACCCAGATGGCCGGACTCGTGGCCGATGCCATGGAACGCGCCTACACGGCGTATGCCGAGGCCGATACCGAGATCGCCCAGGAGGTCATCGCCGCGGACGCCCGGGTGGACTTCATGCAGACCCAGCTCGATGAGCGGGCCATCGACGTCCTGGCCCTGCAGGGACCGGTGGCCTCGGATCTGCGCATGATCGTCGGTTCGCTGCGCATGAGCGCCTCGCTCGAGCGTATGGGCGATCTGGCCCGCCACGTCGCCCAGCTCACCCGGCTCCGTTTCCCGGTCCCCGTGGCCCCGGCCTCGGTGACCCCCGTCTTCGCGGAGATGGCCGGACTCGATGTGCAGATCGCCCGGAAGCTGATCACCCTGCTCGAAACACGGGATCTGGAGATCGCCCGGGAGATCGTGGCGCTCAACGCCCGGATCGACGACCTGCACGCCAGCGTCTTCAAGACCGTCGCCGGCCCCGAGTGGAACGAGTCGGGGCCCCGCACCGCCGATGTGACCCTGACCAGCCGCTATCTGGAACGCTACGGCGACCACGGGGTCTCCGTGGCCCGCAAGGTCAACTACCTGGTCACCGGGGAATGGGAGCCCGGGAGCGCGGCACTCTGATCCACCTCTGACACAGCCGGGGCCGGTCCGCGTCGATACGCGGGCCGGCCCCGGCTGTGTGGTCTGGATTCCTCCCGGGAACGGGCTATTTGCGTCCCTGGTTGGCAACGGCCTGGATGGCGTCGGCCGCCGCGTCCGCGTCGAGGTAGCGTCCGCCGGGGGTGACGGGGGTGAAGTCCTCGTCCAGTTCGTAGACCAGCGGGATGCCCGTGGGGATGTTCAGCGAGGCGATGTCCTCGTCCGAAATGCCGTCGAGATGCTTGACCATGGCCCGCAACGAGTTGCCGTGCGCGGTGACCAGGACCGTTTTGCCGGCCTCCAGATCGGGGCGGATGGCACTGTTCCAGTAGGGCAGCATCCGCTCGAGCACGTCCTTGAGGCATTCGGTGCGCGGCGCGTCATCGCCCAGGTCCGCGTAGCGGCGGTCCCCGATCTGGGAGAACTCGGAGTCGTCGTCCAGCGGCGGCGGCGGGGTGTCATAGGAGCGACGCCATTCCATGAACTGCTCCTCTCCGAACTCGGCCAGGGTCTGGGCCTTGTCCTTGCCCTGCAGGGCCCCGTAGTGGCGCTCGTTCAGCCGCCAGTCACGCCGGACCGGGATCCATGAGAGATCCGCGGCTTCCAGGGCGAGGTTGGCCGTGATGGTCGCGCGTTTGAGCAGCGAGGTGTGCAGCACGTCGGGGACGAGGCCGGCCTCGGTGAGCAACTCACCGCCGCGGATGGCCTCCGCGCGTCCCTTCTCGGTCAGCGGCACGTCGTACCAGCCGGTGAAGAGGTTCTTTTCGTTCCATTCGCTCTGCCCGTGGCGGAGCAGGATCAGGGTGTGCGTCATGACTTCATCCTATCGGGCGTGAAGTCGGTTACTTTCACCGGCTTCTGGTCATGACGGGGCCCGGGGCGGGTCTATATTTTTTTCGTGGTGCAAAAGTCTCGAAGACTCGGCGGCCGGCATCAGGCCGGACGCCCTGTGGGCAACCCCACCCGCGGGACGACGAATCCGAACAGGATGCGTCGGGTGGACCGCTGGATGACCGGCACGCAGAACTTCCGGCTCCGCCCCGATGTCACCGGCGCACCCCCGATCTGCGTGGATCTGGGCTACGGGGCCTCCCCGCGCACCGCCGTCGAATATTTTCAACGTCTGCGTGCGGTGAACCCCCTGGTCTGCGTCGTCGGACTGGAAATCGATCCCGGCCGGGTGCTGGCGGCGAAGCTGTTGGAGGTCGAGGGGCTTTCCTTCGCCGTCGGTGGTTTCGAGATCCCCACGGACCGCAACCCCCTGCTCATCCGGGCCTTCAATGTCCTGCGTCAATACACCGAGGACGATGTGGCGGCCATCTGGTCTTCGCTGGCCGCCCGGCTGGATCCTGCGGGGCTGCTCATCGAGGGGACCTGCGACGAGATCGGTCGGGTGAGCACCTGGGTGGGCATCTCCCCCGAGGGTCCGCTGACCTTGAGCATCTCGATTCGTTTCGGTGCCGTCCAACGCCCCAGCGAGGTGGCCGAACGCCTGCCGAAGGCGCTGATCCACCGCAACCATCCCGGCGAGCGGGTCCACGATTTCCTGGCCGCGGCCGATGCCGCCTGGCTGGCTACGGCGCCTTGGTCCACGTTCGGGCAGCGGCAACGCTGGATGGCCATGTGCCGGGCCCTGCGGGCGGCGGGCTGGCCGGTCCGTGATGGCCCCTCACGGTGGCGATTGGGCGAATTGACCGTGGACTGGGCGTGTGTGGCCCCGCGGACGGGGTCGTTGGCGCTCCAGGAGCCGGGGCTCTAGTAGTTGTAGTATCCCGGGGCGCCCCTGCCGCCCACGGCAGGCCGCACGTCGGCGAGGTAGACGCAGCTGATACAGGCGGCGATCAATTGCAGGAAACCGGCGCCACCGGGGCCGAGGAAGCTGAAGACGCAGACCACGGCGGCCACGCCGGTCATGCCCATCCAGAAGCCCTTGGTGCGCTTGTTTTCGCGTTCGTAGTTCTGCGCCGGGTGGCGCAGGGCATCGATGAAGGCCCACAGCCCCAGGACCAGGGCCACCAGGCTCAGGGCCTTGAAGAGATAGATCTCGAACAACAATGCGGTTTCCACGTCTGCCAGTCTAGGGGAACCGCAGCCGATCCGTCTTTAGCGCGTGCTCTCCAGCGCGGCGCTCAGATCGTTCCACAAGTCCTCGACGTTCTCGATGCCCGCGCTGAGCCGGATCAGGTTCGCCGGCACGGTATCCGGCTCCCCCGGGTGGCGCCGCCGGCGTTCGGCCAGGGACTCGACCCCGCCCAGGCTCGTGGCCGGGGTCCACAACCGCAGGGCGGCCAGGACCGCCTCGGCGGCCGCTTCTCCCCCGGCGACGGTGAGGCACAGGATCGAGCCGAATCCCTCCATCTGGGCCGCGGCCCGGGTGTGCCCGGGGTCCGCTTCCAACCCGGGGTAGCGCACGGCCTCCACCGCCGGATGGGCGTCGAGGCGGCGGGCCAGCTCCCCGGCGTTGGCCTGGGCGCGTTCGACCCGCAGAGCCATGGTCCGCAAGCCGCGCAGGGTCAGCCAGGTTTCGAAGGGTCCCGGGACCGCCCCGTGCAGCGAACGGTAGGCATGGAGCGTGCTGCGCAGCTCGGCATTGCCGGTGATGACGGCCCCGAGGACGACGTCGGAATGCCCGCCCATGTACTTGGTCGCCGAATGCACCACGACGTCGGCGCCGAGCTCCAGCGGACGCTGCAACAACGGCGTGGAGAAGGTGTTGTCCACGACGCAGAGCACCGAGGCGGCGCGGGCCCCGGCAGCCAGTGCGGCGACGTCGGCGACCTCGAGCATCGGGTTGGTCGGGCTTTCGAGCCAGAGCATGTCGGCGCCCTCGAGCAGGGCCAGGGTGGCTTCGGTGTCCTCGACATCGGCCAACCGGACCTGCAGTCCGATGCGGGCCTGCAGATCGGCCACCAATGACAGCGACCCGTTGTAGCTGTGCCGGGGGATGACGATGGTGCCGTTGCGGGGCAGCAGCGACATGGCCGAGGCGACGGCGGCCATGCCGGAGGCGTAGACCAGCCCGGGCAGCGGGCAGGATTCCAGTTGGGCCAGGGCCTCTTCCAGCGGGTCCCAGGTGGGGTTGGAGAACCGCGCGTACGTCCGCTCCCCCTGGCCCGGGGTCCCGGTGCCCACGAAGGTGGAGGAGAGCACGATCGGTGGATTCACCGGCGCATCGGGTTCGCGCGGGGGCCGTCCTGCGGCGACGACGACGGTATCCGGGGCAAGATCCTGCGGGTGTGAAGTGGGCATGTCAGCATCGTAGACCGCCGGATCGGGCCCCTTCGAAGTCGCGACCGCGTATTACCGGCCCGGGCCGATAGGCTGAACGGGTGAATGAAATGCAGCGCGCGCCCGGAGCCCTGTTCGTCGTCCTCGAAGGCGGCGATGGTGCCGGCAAATCCACCCAGGCCGCCCTGCTGGCCCGCAGGCTCCAGGACGGCGGCCGCGAAGTCGTCCGTACCCGTGAGCCGGGAGGCACCGTCATCGGCGAGGAACTGCGTTCCCTCGTGCTCGAACACGACCGCGGCGAGGTCGATGCCCGCACCGAGGCCCTGATGTTCGCCGCCGCCCGCGCCGCCCATGTCCAGCAGCTCATCCTTCCTGCCCTGGGGCGCGGGGCCACGATCATTTGCGATCGCTTCATCGACTCATCGGTCGCCTATCAGGGGGTCGGACGCGGGTTGGGGGCCGGCGAGGTGCTGCGGCTGAACCGTTGGGCCACCGACGGGCTCCGCCCGGATCTGACCATCCTGCTCGACGTCGATCCGTTGGCCGGCCGGCAACGCCGCACGCAGGGCCACGGGGCCGAGGACCGGCTCGAATCCGAGCCCGACGACTTCCATGCCCGAATCCGTCGAGCCTTCCTGGAGCGGGCCCGGAACGACGACGGCGCCTACGTGGTCCTCGATGCCTCCTTGGAGGTCGAGGACCTGGCCGCCCGCATCGCCACGGCCGTGGACACCGCGATCCAGGCTGCCGGGGCCTCGTCGTGAGCGCCCCCGCCGAACTGACCGGGGTCTGGGCCGACCTGCCGGGACAGGATGCGGCCATCGGCGCCCTGCAGCGGGCCGCGGCCCTGGGCGCCCCCTCCCATGCGTGGCTGTTCACGGGCCCTCCGGGGTCGGGTCGTTCGAATGCCGCCCGGGCCTTTGCCGCTGCCCTGCAATGCGATGCCCCCGATCCGCACGACCGGGGGTGCGGGCAGTGCCACGCCTGCCGCACCGTCATGGCGGGCACCCACCCCGACGTCTCGCTGATCGCCACGGAGAAGGTCAACTACCAGATCGTGGATGTCCGCGAGCTGATCACCCGGGCCCAGGACCGGCCCTCGGCGGGTAAATGGCGGGTCATCATCGTCGAGGACGCCGACCGGATGACCGAACGGACCACCAACGTCCTGCTCAAGTCCATCGAGGAGCCCCCACCGCAGACCGTGTGGATCCTGTGCGCCCCGAGCCCGGCCGACGTGCTGGTGACCATCCGTTCACGCTGCCGACCCATCTCCCTCGGCGTCCCCTCCCGCCAGGCGGTGGCCGAACTGCTGGTCCGCCGCGACGGACTCTCTGCCCACGACGCCGATTTCGCGGCCCGGGTGTCCCAAAGCCATATCGGCATCGCCCGCCGGCTCGCCCGCGATGACGGCGCACGACGGCGCCGCGATCAGACCGTCCGCATGCCCCTGCGGTTGAATTCGGTTTCCGATGCGGTGGTCGCCGCCGGGGAGTTGGTGAAGCTCTCCACCGAGGAGTCCACCGCCTCGGCGGAGGCCCGGGCCCTCGCGGACACCGCCGCCCTGCGCGAAACCCTGGGCCTGGAGGCCGACTCCCCCGTCCCCCCGCAGCTCCGTAGCCAATTCAAGGCCCTCGAAGAGCTCAATAAGCGTCGGGCCAAACGGGGGGTCAACGACTCCCTGGACCGCGCGCTGATCGACCTGACCACCGTCTACCGCGATGTGCTGACCCTGCAGCTGGCCAGCGGGAGCGAACTGGTCAATGACTACCTGTCCCGCGAACTCACGGCGGTGGCCCACCGCACCACCGCCGAAGAAACACTGGCGCGCATCGACTACATCTCCGAGGCCCGCCGTCGCATCACCGCCAACGTCCAACCGCTGCTGGCCATGGAGGCCATGATGGCCGGGCTGCTGCCGGCCAGGAACCAAGGAGACACCACCGCATGATTCCCACCCGACGACGGCTGCGCTGGGCGGCCGCTGCGGCCGCCTCGTTGTTGCTCCTGACCGCCTGCAGCAGCCAACCCGCCGACGACGCCGCGCAGCAGTCCGAGGCGGCCATGCCTTCGGCTCCGGCGGACCTGGGGAAGTACTACTCCCAGGACGTGGACTGGACGAGTTGTTCAACACAGTTCGAATGCGCCGAGGTGGAAGTGCCCCTGGACTACGAGCAGCCGGATCAGAAGTCCATCGACCTCTCCGTCATCAAGCTCAAGGCCAGCGGGAAGAAGCAGGGGACCCTGCTGGTGAACCCCGGCGGCCCCGGCGGCTCCGGGGTGGATCTGGTCGAGGATGCCGGGACGTTGATCTTCTCCGCGGATCTGCGCTCCGGCTACGACCTGGTGGGCTTCGACCCCCGCGGGGTCAGCCGGTCGGCGCCGGTGAGCTGCCGGACCGATGCCCAGCGCGATGCCGATCGCACCCTGGAGATCGACCCCGACACCAAGGCCGGGTTGAAGGAGCTCGAGGAGGAAAGCAAGGAGTACGCCCGGGATTGTGCCGAACGCTCCGGTGCGTCCTTGGGCCATGTCGACACGATCAGCTCCGCGAAGGACCTGGACATCCTGCGGGCCATCAGCGATGCCCCGAAGTTGGACTACCTGGGCTTCTCCTACGGAACGAAGCTCGGTGCCACCTACGCCGATCTCTTCCCCTCCCACGTCGGGCACATGGTCCTGGATGGGGCGATGGACCCTTCGCTGACCAACGAGGAAGTCACCCTGGGCCAGGCTGAAGCCTTCGAGAAGGCGATCACCAGCTACCTCGAGGAGTGCCTCCGCACGCAGGACTGCCCCTTCGACGGGGATGTCGACCAGGCCCGCGACCAGCTCCGGGACCTCTTCGATTCCGTCGAGGAGTATCCGTTGACCGCCGAGGACGGGCGGGAGGTCGGCATCAACGACTTCGTCAGCGGCTTCCTGGTGGCCTTCTACGAGGACGCGTACTGGCCGCAACTGACCGACGCGCTGAACTCCGCGGTGGCGGGGAACCCCACCGCGATGCTCGAGTTGGCGGATATGAGTGCCAGCCGCAACGAGGACGGCTCCTACACCGGCAATGCCGAAGCCGCATTCACCGCGATCAACTGCCTGGACTACCAGGTGGACACGAGCATCGACGGACAGCGCCAGGACGAGAAGGACCTCATCGAGGCCTCCCCGACGATCGGCAAATACCTGGCCTTCGGCGGTTTGGCCTGCAAGGACTGGAAGTTCGAACCCACCGGGGAGGCCGCCCCGGTCTCGGCGCCCGACGCCGCCCCGATCGTCGTCATCGGCACCACCGGCGACCCGGCCACCCCCTACCAGTGGTCCAAGGCGCTGAACCAGCAACTCGACTCCTCCGTGCTGGTGACCTTCGCTGGCCGCGGGCACACCGCCTACGGTCGCAGCAACGAGTGCATCGGCGACGCCGTCGACGACTATTTCCTGGACTCCACCGTCCCCGAGGATGGTTTGAAGTGCTGACGAAGAGGCCGGCGGCAGCGCCCGTTTTGACCGCTGGCGAAATGCTCCTATAAACTATCGGCTGGTGGCCCTCCAGGCCACCGTGCCTCCTTAGCTCAGTCGGTAGAGCGTTTCACTCGTAATGAAAAGGTCGCCAGTTCGATTCTGGCAGGGGGCTCCACCACGAAGAACGCCATATGCCTTGACCACCCAAGGAAATGGCGTTTTTTCATGCGCTGGTTGACCGCGCGAACCTCCCGGGCCCTGATCGATGGGCCCACCCGGGCCTGCTTCTACCGAAAGTTGCTGCCGGGGCCTGGCCCGCCGAATGTTTCCCATTCGGGCTCCTGCTCGTTCCGGCGCGTGGTGCGGATCGCCAGAACGATGCTGAGCAGCACGGAAATACCGATGGAAACGAGCAGACGGTGTGCCGTCGACAGATCCGTGTAGACGTCCACAATGATGTTGGATCCCACCGCGGTCAACGCGACCATGATTCCGTTTCGAGTCGCCTTCATGCACCCCAGCATGGCAGGGAAACGCCCTGACCTGGGCAGTTACCCCGAATCACTCCACATCATGGATCCCTACGGAGCATCCCGTGACAGTGTTCACGCCCCCGGCACGGGCGGTGAGGGTGGGCGCCGAGCACTCGCAGGCGTCCCTAGTTCATGGGCCGGTAGGTGGTGTCGTCTTCGTGGAGTTCGAAGATTTTCGGCGCCCCCTCCTCCCCGGCCACGGCCTCCATGAACATCCGGCCCAGGTTGCCCGTGAGCGAGACGATGTACTGCCGGTCCCGCCCCAGATGGTCGAACACGGTGCTCATCATGTCCTTGGCGATACCGTGCTTGCGGTATTCGGGGGCGACGATGAAGTCGCCCAGATAGGTCAGCCGGGAATCCTCTTCCCAACTCCGGTAGGCGGCTTCCCCGACGTTCGTGCCGTCTTCGGTGAAGGCTGCCAACCAGCCCGATGATTCTGTTGGTGGGTCGCCGACCCAGCGGATGCTAATCGTCGTCATCCCTACATCTTGGCAGGTTGTGGCTCCTCCGCAATACCGTAGACTTCGAGATTTCTTCCGGAAACCTCCATCCGGGCCGGCCGCGGGAAGCACGGTCTTCCAGTTCGGCCCCCCGATACGGTGCGTCCGGCACGGGCCAGTGGCAGCTCTGCGATCGGTTGGTCCTGCCCACTGGGTTCAGCGGGGCACCGCGGCCCTGGGGGGTTGTTCATTGGCCGGTATCGACGCCCCTGGCATCGAAGGCTGTGAGTTGAAACACCTTTCAAAAAATCGATTGGCTTTGAGGCCGATGTTGGCCTAATATGTCGCTTCCTACCACACGAAATACCAGGAGTACCGCATGGCTGTCGACTACGACGAAGTCCGCCCCGATGTCGCTGAACGAAGCGAAGAAACCCTCAAGCAGGTCAAGGCGATGGACGCGCCGAACCAGAAGACTGCCGTCCAGCAATTGGACGAGGACGAGCCGCTTGATGGCGGTGAACTGCCCGGAGCCATCATTGATGACGAGTTGGTCGTCCAGGTCCGGCCGCAGGGCCAGGACGAGTTCACGTGCGGCGAGTGCTTCCTGGTGCGCTACCGCTCGCAGCTGTCCCGCGAAAAGAACGGCGTGAAGATCTGCCGCGAATGCGACGGCTGATCAGCCCCGACCCATCGTCGCCTTGCACAGGAAAGGCCCGTCACCCCACGGTGACGGGCCTTTCCTGTTTCAGGGGTGGATCCGAGCGGTTACTCGAAATCGCTCTCTGCGGGGTCCGGGCCGATACGCCCTTCCTCGCCCCGATCCAGTCCGTTGATCGCGGCGATGTCCTCCTCGTCCAGCGTCACGCCCAGGGACTCCCAGTTCTCCACGATCCGTGACGGGGTCTCCGACTTGGGGATCACCACGAGTCCGAGCGCCAGATGCCAGGCGATCACGATCTGGGCGGGGGTGGCGTCGTGCTTGACGGCGATATCGGTCAGCACCTGGTGCCCGAGCAGTTCCGAGCCCAGGCCCAGCGGGGACCACGACTGGTGGAGGATGCCCCGAGAGGCCTCGTACTGACGCAGTGCGGTCTGGGGGAAGAACGGGTGGGTCTCCACCTGGTGGACGGCCGGGACCACCCCGGTGGCATCCTCGAGCTCCTGCAACGCCTCGGCGGTGAAGTTGCAGACGCCGATGGACCCCACGCGACCTGACTTCTGCAACTCGATCAGGGCCTTCCACGTGTCGACGTGCTTGCCCTGCTTCGGCTGCAGCCAGTGGATGAGGAAGAGGTCGACGAAGTCCATCCCCATGCGCTCCAACGACGCGTCGAAGGCGTCGAGGGTCTGCTGGTAGCCCTGGTCGGCGTTCCAGACCTTGGTGGTGACGAACAGCTCGGACCGGTCCAGGCCGGAGGCGGCAACGGCGCGGCCCACCCCTGCCTCGTTGCCGTAGATGCGGGCGGTATCCACATGGCGGTATCCGGCGTCGAAGGCCAGGGAGACGACCTTCTCCGCGACGTCGTCCTTCACCTTCCAGACCCCGTAGCCGAGCTGGGGGATGGTCCTGCCATCGTTGAACGTGAGTTTCGGTGATTCGTAGGTGGTCATCGGCCCATCCTGCCACCGCCATCCGCGGGGGAGGGAAGCGTGCCTCGGCTCTCCGCGTTCGGCGAACGCCCGGCCTCAACCGGCGTCGGCGAGCGCCTCTTCGGCGAGGCGGACCCCCTCGACCACCAGATCGGCACGGAAGGCCACGTTCTCCAGACCCGCGGAGTTGTATCCCCACCGTTCCCCATCCAGTCGCGACATGGCGGCGGCTTGGGCTGCCGCCGCCAGGTCGTTGGCCGCCTTGGACAGGGCCCGGTGGACCGAGGCATGGCTTCCCGGGATGTCCTGTCCGGTGCTGGGCCGCTGGGTCTGGGCTGCCATGCATACGGCGCGGACCCTCGGTTGCAGGTCCGCCAGGTGGTTGGCGATCATCACCAGGGCATTGTGCAGGTCATCGGCTTCGATGCCTTCGAGGACCTGGTGGAAACGGTCCAGTCCCCGCCCGAAACGGTCGTTGGCCCGACGCCAGACACCATCGCCGAGCTCCTGGTCATCGCGGCGGGCACCGCGCATCCGAGCAACCCATCCCATGCTCAGAGGTACTGTCCCGGTCCGCCGTCGGTGTCCTCGTCCGGCGCCTCCCCGGCGCCCGGCCGGCCCGGGGCCACCCGTTCGGGTTCCCCGCGTTCGTTGATGACGATGCCGGGGGCCACCGGGGTCCCCGGCGGCAGCTCGCGCAGCTGGATGCGCCGGGCCAGCTGTTCGCTGGCGACCTGTTGGGCGGCCAGAGCGGTCTGGATCCCGTGGAAGACCCCCTCGAGCCAGCCCACCAGTTGCGCCTGGGCGATGCGCAATTCGGCTTCGGTGGGGGTCTGGTCCTCGGTGAAGGGCAGGCGGATCCGGTGGAGTTCCCCGACCAGTTCGGCGGAGAGCCCGGATTCGAGTTCGGCGACCGAGCGTTCATGGATATCCGCCAGGGTGGCCCTGGCGCCGTCGTCGAGCGGGGCGGTCCTGACCTCTTCGAGGAGCTGCTTGATCATCGAACCGATGCGCATGACCTTCGCTGGTTCCTCCACCAGCCCCTGGACCCTGAAGGAAGACGGGGCGGCGTCCGTCCCGGCCCCGTCGGCCGGGGCGGGCGGAGACTGCGGCTTCTCGTGTTCGTTCATGCTTCCATCTTGCCACGACGCGCTCGGGCCCGTCCCGGTCCCCCGGGCGCCCCTAGACGGTCAGCAGGATCTTGCCCCGGTGTTCCCCGGAGTCGAAGTATTCGTGGGCGGCGGCTGCTTCGGCCAACGGGAAGGTCTTCTCCACCACCGGACGGACCGTACCCTCCTCGACCAGCGGCCAGACCCCGGTCCGCACCCCCTCCACGACCCGGCCCTTGGCCTGAAGGCTGCGGGCCCGCAGGGTGGTGCCGATGACGCGCAGGCGTCGGGTCATCAGCCGGGCCAGGTTGAGCTCGGCCTTGGCCCCGCCCTGCAGGGCGATGACCACCAGCCGGCCGTCGGGGGCGAGGACCTCCAGATTCCGTGCGAGGTACTTCGCTCCCATGATGTCCAGGACGACGTCGGCCCCGTGGCCATCGCTGATCGTGCGCATCCGTTCGACGAAGTCCTCCTCGCGGTAGTTGATCCCGTCCACGGCACCGAACCCCCGGCAGTAGTCGATCTTCCCGGCACTGCCGGCGGTGACCACCACCTGGGCGCCGTAGGCGGTGGCGAGCTGGGTGGCCATGGTGCCGATGCCCCCGGCCCCACCGTGGATCAGGGCCCACTGCCCCGCGGACAGCCCGGCCTCCATGAACAGGTTCGACCACACGGTCGACGCCACCTCCGGCAGCCCGGCGGCTTCGACCAGACCGATGCCCTGCGGGACCGGCAGGACCTGGACGGCCGGGACCGCGACGTACTCGGCGTACCCGCCGCCGGCCAGCAGCGCACAGACACGGTCACCGGCGTCGTACCCCTCCACATCGGGGCCGCTGGCGGCGATGGTTCCCGAAACCTCCAGGCCAGGGACGTCGGAGGCCCCCTCCGGCGGCGGGTAGTTTCCCTGCCGTTGGGCGACATCGGCGCGGTTCAGGCCGGCCGCGGCGACCCGGATCAGCACTTCCCCGGCCCCCGGGGTCGGGACCGGGCGTTCGGCCAGGCGGATGACCTCGCTGCCCCCGGGTCCGGAATACTCCACGGCGCGCATGGTGGTGGGCAGATCGGCTGCGGTGTTCGGGCTCAATGGCTGGATCCCTTCAACATGGAAATCGGTGTCCACCCCGAGCCTATCGCCCACGGTTTTCCTGCCCGGGGCCGCTCGCGTATAGTTCTCATGTCTGGAAGGTTGTCCGAGCGGCCTATGGAGCTGGTCTTGAAAACCAGTGTGCGGCAACCCCGCACCAAGGGTTCAAATCCCTTACCTTCCGCGTCGAGGCAGGGAAGCCGGTCCATCATGGACCGGCTTCCCTGCCGTCGTTGACGCCCGGAACTCAGATCCGGGCGGCCATCCTCAGCACCTCGGAAGCCACGGCATCCGCATCCCCCAGCGTCCGGGCCCCTTCGGTGAAACCGGCGCCGGCTTCCGCGGCGATCGCGGTCCCCCATTGCACGCTGGACAGTTGCAGCCCCAACACGAAGATCCCGCGGTGGGCGATCCCTGCCTGGTCGACGAGCCGGTAGGGCTGTCCGACGACGTCGAGCCCCGACCCGTACACCCCCTCGCCTTCGGGGTTGAGCATCAGGCGGGGCCGGGCCATCCCCTCGGCCCACAACTGTTCCAGCAGGGGCGAGGCGCTCTGGGCGACCCGGTTGGCGGGCATCATCGCCTCGACCATGTACCGGGCGGTGATCGGTTCGTCCTGCACCCACGGTGAGGAGGCGGCAAAGCAGGCGGCCTCCTCGTCCAACGAGAACACCGGGTCGGGGCCGATGAACTGCACGATGCCGGCACGCGCCAACGCCGCCAGTTCCTCGATCCGTTGCAGGGGCGGACCACTGGCCAGTCCTTCGACCAGGGGTTCGAACCAGCGGCCGAGCTCGTCGAGCCGGCTGGCATCATCGACCATCCCCTCGGCGACGAGTCGTTTGATGATCCCACGGCCGGCATTCAACGCACCGATCGCCATCTTCAACGGGTCCTCCTCCCCGCGGGCCGAGGTTTCGGCGTCGTGTTCCAGATAGGCCAGCACCGCCCCCTGGTAGGCGGAGTGGCCCACGAATCCCCGGTCGGCGAAGGGGTGCCCCAGTCCGGCGACGTCGAGCCAGCGGACCCCGGGGGCCGCCCGTTCGACGAGTTCGCGGGCCACCGTGCGCCAGACTTCCTGGCCGTTCACATGCGGGGCGTCGAGGATCTCGTCGAGTTCGGCAAGGAAGGGGCCGGGCTCCTCGAACAGTTCGGGTGAGACGCGGGCCAGCGTCGCATAGTAGGTATGCAGCACGTCGCGGTGCAGCAGCGGCCAGACATGGGCGTTGAAACCGACCTTGCCCCTCGGTTCGCCCGGCGCCCCGTCGGCGGCGAGGGCATGGACGGCCTCGAAGCTCAGATGGCGCAGGGACACCGAGGCCGGAAGATAGGAGTCGATGCACGCCTTCGCGCGGTAGGGGGCCCCGCGTCGCGAGGCGGCATGCAGGATTGGTTCGCTGCCGCTGCCCCGGTATTCGAGGGCATGGCCCGGGCCGTCACCGGTGGAAACATAGGATCCGCCGCGGCCGACGGTCATCGCGGTCATCGCATCGAAGAAGTTCAGCCCGAGCCCACGCACCAGCACCGGTTCCCCGGCCGGGTAGAGCCCCCAATCCACGTCGGCAGGCACATTCGGGCCTTGGTAGTGCAAACCCACGGCGGTGGCGCGTTCCCCGGCGGTGCGCTGCAGCGGGTTCGGGTGCGCCGGAACATGTCCGACGGCGAGCACAACGGCTTCGGCCACCAGCTCGGTCACTGCGGGCCCCGACCCCGCTCCCCCGTCCAGGGTCAGGCGGTAGCCGTTGGCTTCGCGGCGGAGGCAGGTGGCTTCGGCACGGATCACGGTGAATGAGGCGACGGCCGGATGGGCCTGGAGCCGGGCCCGTACCCGGCAGAACACATGGCGCAGGTACCTCCCGTAGATCGCCCGGCTCGGGAATCCGCTGGCGGACAGTCCAGCCAGTTCGGCCCGTTCCGCCGGATCCAGGTCGGCGCCGTCGCCGCCCCCGACCCGGAATTCCTCGA
Source organism: Arthrobacter sp. AOP36-A1-22 (assembly GCF_052377615.1). Classification (NCBI taxonomy): domain Bacteria; kingdom Bacillati; phylum Actinomycetota; class Actinomycetes; order Micrococcales; family Micrococcaceae; genus Arthrobacter; species Arthrobacter sp. AOP36-A1-22. Next base: position 141,342 of record NZ_JBQSWX010000005.1, on the reverse strand, counting down.
ACGTCAGTCCCGCCGCGTTCCCGGTCCCGCGTGGCGGGGCGACCGTGGGGTAGAGCGCCGGGGTGTTCATCAAGTAGTAGCGCGGCTGTTCGGGGGCCCAGACGTGCCCGGGCCCGGGTTCGCAAGGGTCCACGACCGTGATCTCCAGGCTCCGGGCCGGAGGCGTGTCCTCGGCTCCGCGCCGCTGGTCGGCGGCTTCAAGCCGGGCCAACACCCGTTCCAGGGTCGAGGTCCCGCGGGGTCCGGAACCGACGATCACCAGGGTGAACGGGGGTGCTGCCACGTGCTGCTCCTTCGCTTCGGCCGTGCGGATGCCCCGCCTGCTTCCCCGCCGATCCGCAGGAGGCCGGGGTTCCCAGCGTACCGCCCGGCCGGGCGGCCACTCGTAGACTGGGGGCCATGGACAGCACCTCAGCAGCCCCGATGGCGGGGCCGACCACTGATTCCGAGACCGACGACCGCTTTGCCTGGCTGGAGGAGATCCACGGGGAAACGGCCCTGGACTGGGTGAGGGCCCGCAATGCCGCGACCGGGAGCATGCTGCACGATCAGGCCTACCAGAGGCTGGAATCCTCGGTGCTGGAGGTCCTGGATGCGCAGGATCGGATCCCGATGGCCACCAAACGCGGGAGCTACTACTACAACTTCTGGCGCGATGCCTCCCACCCGAAGGGCCTGTGGCGGCGGACCACCTGGCAGTCCTACGCCAGTGAAGACCCCGACTGGCAGATCCTGCTCGACGTCGATGCCCTGGCCGCTGCGGAAGGCACCGACTGGGTCTTCGCCGGCGCGGCGCTGCTGCGTCCCGAGACCGGCGGGGACTACCACCGCGCCCTGCTGCGCCTGTCCCCCGATGGCGGGGATGCCGTGGAAGTGCGTGAATTCGATCTGCAGGCCGCCCGGTTCGTCCCCGACGGGTTCTCGCTGCCGGTCGGGAAGACCCAGGTCAGCTGGGACGGCCCCGACGCCTGGTACGTGGCCACCGGGTTCGGCGCGGATTCGCTGACCCGTTCGGGCTATGCTCGCACCGTCCGCCGGGTCGAACGCGGCATGGACCCCGCGCAGGCCCTGGAGGTCTTCGCCGTCGAGGCCTCCCATGTGATGGCCCATGTCTCGGTGGACCAGACCCCCGGCTACCGGCATGTCACCGCCACCGACGTCATCGATTTCTTCAACACCTCCACCTCGATCCTGCGCGAGGGGCACTGGGTGCCGATCGAGGCCCCCACCCATGTGCGGATCGGACTGCACCGCCAATGGGTGATGTTCAGCCCACAGCAGGATTGGGAGCTCGACGGCCAGGCCCTTCCCTCCGGTTGCCTGGCCGTGGCCGATCTGGACGCCTTCCTGTCCGGGGACCGCACCGTGACCCGGGTCTTCACCCCGGATGCCGACACCTCGTTGCAGTCCTCCTCCTTCACCGCCGACCACCTGTTGCTGACCGTGCTGCATCACGTCTCCTCGAAGATCCTGGTGGCGGATCCGGCCGATGGCTGGCGGTTGCGTCCCCTCGAGGTCGGCGGGGAGGAACACCAGGACCTGTCCATCGGGCCGGTCGACGACGAGGACCCGGAGACGGCGAACGACTACTGGTTGGTCTCCACCGGGTTCCTGACCCCGGCCACCCTGTCGCGCGGGACCATCGGTGCGGGGCTCCCGCAAACGGTCAAGTCCTCCCCGGCCCGCTTCGACGCGACCGGTCTGGAGGTCCAGCAGCACTTCGCAACCAGCGACGACGGAACGGCGGTCCCCTACTTCCAGGTCGGCCCGGCGGATCTGGTCCACGACGGGGCCAACCCGGTGTTGATGAACGGCTACGGCGGATTCGAAACCAGCCTGACGCCGTCGTACTCCGGGGTGGTGGGCCGTGCCTGGCTCCGCCGCGGTTCCGCCCCCGGCCGGGACGGGGTCTACGTGCTGGCCAACATCCGCGGCGGCGGCGAATACGGTCCCGCCTGGCATCGGGCGGCACTGCGGGAGAACCGGCCGCGGGCATACGAGGACTTCGCGGCCATCGCCCGGGACCTGGTGCGCCGCGGGATCACCCGCCCCGACCATCTGGCGGCCACCGGACGCAGCAACGGCGGCCTGCTGGTGGGGAACATGCTCACCGTTCATCCCGAACTCTTCGGGGCGATCTCCTGCGGCGTTCCGCTGTTGGACATGCGCCGCTACACCCGGCTCTCGGCCGGGCATTCGTGGATCGCCGAATACGGGGACCCGGATCTCCCCGAGGAGTGGGAATTCATCCGCGGGTTCTCCCCCTACCATCTGCTCGATGAGGCCCTGGAGGCCGGGAAGACCTTCCCCGCCACGCTTTTCTGGAGTGCCACCAGTGACGACCGGGTGGGACCGGTGCAGGCGCGCAAGATGGCCGCGAAGATGCTCGAGGCGAAGGTTCCTCGGATCTGGTACAGCGAGTCGCTGGAGGGCGGCCATGCCGGGGCCTCGGACAACCGTCAGAGCGCCCGGATGCTGGCGACCAGCTACGAATTCCTGTGGCGGTCGGTGAACCGGGAGGCATTTTGAATTTGGGGGCCACTGTTCGGTAGTCTTGGGGGGCTGCCACGGCAGCGCTGGAGACGTGCCAGAGCGGCCGAATGGACTTCACTGCTAATGAAGGGTCGGGGTTAAACTCGACCGGGGGTTCAAATCCCCCCGTCTCCGCTGAAAAACCCCTACCCAGGTAGGGGTTTTTTTGTGCCTACTTCTTTCCGAAGGCCGTCAGCAGTTGTTCGACCATCTCGGCGGGAAGACCCGTATGCCGGTGGACGATCTCCGCGGCCTGCCCCAGTTCCCCGGCCCGGACGAAACCCAGGAAACGGTCCTTGTCCTCCCCCGGGAGGTCGCTGGCACTGAATTGCACGTGGCCTTCGGGGCCGTCCCCCTCGAAGCTGAAGTCCGCGATATCCTCACCCATCGATGCCGGATCCCCATCGACGGGGGCCGTGTCCAACAGTTCCCTGATGGAATCCCGGTCCAGGCCCGAGAACTTGGCCAACAGGTCGGCGGCACCGTCGAGGTCATGGTCCCGCAGCAGCGACTGGAACTGGTCGAATTCCGCCGGGGGAAGCTCATCGGTGCCGAATTCGCGTTTGACGCCGTCTTCTTCAGCGGAGATCCGGAAGTTGGAGGTCTTGCGGCTGGCCCCGCTACCGAATTTCTCGGTCCATTCCTCCGGGATGGTGAAATCGTCGAGGTCCTGGCCCGGGGCGGGATCCGCCAGCGGGGCGGCAGCGGCATCCGCCGCGGGCTCCGGTACCGGTGCCTCGGCGTCGACCGCTTCTCCGGCCACCGGATCGGTGGCCGGCTCGGTGGCCGGACCGCCGGATGGTTCGCTCTCGCCGTTCCCCTCCGGGGGCTCGGTCTGGGGCCCCGGCCCCTGCGGGGCGATCCGCGGGCCGCCCTCCTGATGGACCTGCGGGTGGGCTTCGAGGCTGCGCACGGCGATGATGCTGGCCTTGACCCCAACACCTGTGGCGGCACGGTAGGCCTGCACGGCGCCCATGAAGTTGCCCTGGGCGAGTTGGCGGTACACATCGCGATGGGCTTCAGCCCCCAGCTGCCCGGCGGCCTCGCGTGCCGATTCGGGCCCGACGGAGCCGTTGACCTCCGCAGAGGTCTTCCGACGCAGTCGAGTGACCCACCACCAACCGGCGGCAAGGACCAGCAAGGGGACCAGAACCCATAACAACAACTCCATGCCCCAAGTCTAGGGCGTGGGTCCAATCCCTAGGCGGAGACCGCCAGGACGAAGGGCAGGACGGCGTCGGCCCCTGCCGCGCGCAACACCCGGGTGGCCTCGGTGATGGTCCACCGGCTATCGACGTAGTCGTCGATGAGCAGGACCGGGCCGTCCAGTGCCGCCAGTTCCCCGGCGAGTTCGTCCCCGACGGCAAACTGCCCCCAGACGGCGGCGAGCCGGAAGGCACTGTTGCCTCCCGAAGCCCCCCGAGGTCCGCCGTGCGGATAATCCAGGGCCCCGAGATAGGGAAGCCTGCCGATTCCGGCGATCCCGCGGGCGAAGGAGCCGACGAGTTCACCGCGGGTGCGTGAGGGCAGGCTGACCACCGCCACCGGCCGTTCGGCCCAATCCCATTCGGAGAGCACCTGCACGCAGGCGCGCAGCATCGCGTCCTCGATGGCTGCGTCGGGGGCCTCGTCGACGGGGGTCGAGAGCAGGGTCCGCAATTTGGCCCCCCAGCCCAGATCGGTCAGCCGGGCCAGGGCCCGGCCGGGACGGGCCTGGTCCGCGGGCTTGATCTTTCCCTTCAGCGGGACCCCGAGGCGGTCCATGCCGCCGGGCCACATCGCCCGGGGATCGACCTGGACCCCCACCCGGCCCAGGGCCGCCTGGGAGCGGTCCCGGGCCTCGTCACCGATCGAGTCCTGGTACCAGGGGCCCGCGCAGTTGTCGCAGCGGCCGCAGGGTGCCGCCGCAGGGTCGTCCAGGACGCGGGAGAGGAACTCCATCCGGCACCCGGTGGTGCGTTCGTACTCCAACATCGAATTCTGTTCGTCCACGCGGGCGGCGGCGACCCGGGCATACCGGGCGGCGTCGTACGCCCAGGGTTCGCGGGTGCGCGCCCATCCCCCGGCGACCCGTTCGACGGCCCCGTCCACGGCCAGGACCTTGAGCAGCAGTTCCAGCGGGGAACGGCGCAGGTTCACCCGGGCCTCCAGGGCCGGGACCGAGACCGCCGTTCCGGCCGCCTCCAATTCGGACAACACGGCATGGGCCCGTTCCTCGTCCGGCATGGAGGAGGTGGCGAAGTACCGCCAGATCTCCCGGTCCTCCGGCCCCGGCAGCAACAGCACATCGGCGTTGTCGGTTCCACGGCCGGCACGACCGACCTGCTGGTAGTAGGCGACCGGGGAACTGGGGGCGCCCACGTGGACGACGAATCCGAGGTCGGGTTTGTCGAAGCCCATCCCCAGCGCACTGGTGGCGATCAGCGCCTTGACCTGGTTCTCCTTCAGCGCCTGTTCGGAGGCGGCGCGTTCCTCCGGGTCGGTCCGCCCGGTATAGGAGCGCACGTCGTGCCCCGCCTCCCGGAGCAGTCGGGTGATGTCCTCGGCCGCCGAGACGGTCAGGGTGTAGATGATGCCGCTGCCGGGCAGATCGGCCAGATGGGTCAGCAACCAGGCCAGTTGCGAACGCGGGCTCGGCAACCGCAGGACCCCGAGCCGCAGCGATTTGCGGGCCAACGGTCCGCGCAGGGTGAAGACCTCCGCGCCTCCGACGGCCAGCTGTTCCTGCACGTCGTGGACCACCCGTTCGTTGGCCGTCGCGGTGGTGGCCAGCACCGGCACGTTTCCCGGAAGGGCGGCGATGAGATCGCGGATCCGCCGGTAGTCGGGCCGGAAGTCATGGCCCCAGTCGGAGATGCAGTGGGCTTCGTCGATCACCAGCAGGCCCATCCGGCGGATCAGTTCGGGGAGCTGCTGTTCGCGGAAGGAAGGGTTGTTCAGCCGTTCGGGCGAGACCAGCAGGACGTCGACTTCATCGGCTTCGAGCTTGGCGATGACCTCCTGCCATTGGACCGCGTTGGCCGAGTTGATCGCTTCGGCCCGCACCCCGGCCCGCGCCGCGGCGGCGACCTGGTCGCGCATCAGGGCCAGCAGCGGGGAGACGATCAGCGTCGGCCCCGCGCCGCGGGCACGCAGCAGCAGGCTGGCCACGAAATACACCGCGGATTTGCCCCAGCCGGTGCGCTGGACCACCAGGGCCCGACGGCCGCCCTCGACGAGGGCCTCGATCGCTTCGAACTGCCCCTCGTGGAATCGGGCCCCGTCGTTTCCGACCAGCCGGCGCAGGACCGCAGTGGCGTCGTCATGCAATTGTGAGTTCCGCGTTTCAACCATGGACCCAGTATCCCAGCGACCACCCACGCATGGGCACCGACCCGGTGGAGTGGTTGGATGATCGCGTGGATACGCCCCGAACGGCTAAGCTCGACCCCGTGAGCAGCGAGATTGATCTTTCCCTTTCCTTCAAGGCCTACGACGTCCGCGGCATCGTCGGCGAAACCATCAATGAGGAGATCGTCGAGGCCGTGGGCGCCGCCTTCGTCGACGTCCTGTCCCTGGCCGGCAAACAGGTCCTCGTCGGCGGTGACATGCGCCCCTCCTCCCCCGCCTTCAGCGCCGCCTTCGCCCGCGGGGCCTCCTACCGCGGGGCCGAGGTCTGCCTGCTCGGGTTGATCTCCACCGATGAGCTCTACTTCGCCTGCGGCCAACTCGATGCCGCCGGCGTCGTGTTCACCGCCAGCCACAACCCCGCGGCCTATAACGGCATGAAGATGGCCCAGGCCGGTGCCGTGCCGGTCTCCTCGGATACGGGCCTGTATGAGATCCGCGATCTGGCCCAGACCTACCTCGCCGAAGGCCTGCCGGTCTCCGGGGACGCGCCCCAGGGGGACATCAGCACCCGGGACGTGCTGGAGGACTACGCCGCCTACCTGCGCTCCCTGGTCGACCTCTTGGGCATCCGCCCGCTGAAGGTCGTCGTCGACGCCGCCAACGGGATGGCCGGCATGACCACTCCCGCGGTCCTGGGCGATGACCTGTTGCCGGCCCTTCCACTGGAGATCGTGCCGCTGTATTTCGAATTGGACGGGACCTTCCCCAACCACCCGGCGAACCCGCTGGAACCGGAGAACCTCAAGGACCTGCAGGCCGCCGTCCTCGAACACGGCGCCGATATCGGTCTGGCCTTCGACGGCGACGCGGATCGCTGCTTCGTCATCGACGAAGCAGGTCTGCCGGTGTCCCCCTCGGCGGTGACCGCATTGGTGGCCCGACGTGAAATCGCCCGGGCGCAGGCCGCCGGCGAGCAGACCCCGGTGATCATCCACAACCTCATCACCTCCCGCGCGGTCCCCGAACTGGTGGAACACGACGGCGGACGGCCGGTGGTCACCCGGGTGGGCCACTCCTTCATCAAGGCGGTCATGGCCGCCGAGGGGGCCGTCTTCGGTGGCGAACACAGCGCCCACTACTACTTCCGCGATTTCTACAACGCGGACACCGGCATGCTCGCCGCGATGCATGTGCTGGCCGCCCTCGGCTCCCAGGACCGTGCCCTGGGAGATCTGGCCGCCGAATACGAACCGTATTTCTCCTCGGGCGAGATCAACTCCGAGGTCGAGGACAAGGACGCGGCCGTGGCCCGGGTGCTGGAGAGCTTTTCGACCCCGGAGACGGTGGTCGATAGGCTGGACGGCACCACGGTGAAGGCCACGGACGGATCCTTCTGGTTCAACCTCCGCCCCTCCAACACCGAACCCTTCCTCCGTTATAACGGGGAAGCCGTAGACACCCCGACCATGGAACGCGTCCGCGACGCGGTCCTCACCCTTGTCAGGAGCAATGCATGAGCGAAAACCCCACGGAAAACCGGCTGGCCGAACTCGGTGAGGCCGCCCACCAGGACTTGAACAAGGTGCTCGGCACCGCCTTGGGCGTCGCCCGCGAACAGCTTGAAACCAACGGGGTCTTCCTGCCCTTCGCCATCGGCCTGGAGCCCGACGGCGAGGCCGAAGGGGAACTGCGCCTGCTGGCGGTCCAACCCGATGAGGACGACGAGGATCCCGAAGCGGATATCGATGCCGAAGTCATGATGGATGACCTGGTCACCTTGCTGATCGGTCAGCGTGAGAACTTCGTGGCCGTGGCCCTGGTCTCCGATGTGACCCTGCTGCAGGAGGATGTCGACGCCGTCCATGCCCTGGCGGAGCACAGCCTCGGCGGGGCAGTGGCCATCATCCAGCCCTATGCCTCCCCCGCCGCCGAAGGCAGCGAGTGGACCTTCCAGGAGCCCACCCCCGAACCAGCTGATTTGAGGATCTGGGCCTGATCCGTGGGGACCGGGCGTCGACATCATGAAGATCAACGCCTTTTCCGATGTGTGCCTGCGCATCCTGATGCTGCTCGCCGCCCGGTCCGATCCCCTGCTGAGGACCCGGGAGATCGCCGAGGCAATCGACATCCCCTACAACCAGGTCTCCAAGGCCGTGCACAAGCTCGGCCAGTTGAAACACATCGACGTCAAACGCGGGCGCACCGGTGGCGTGCAGATCAACGAATCGGGGCTGTCCCTCGGCGCCGGCACGTTGCTGCGCAGCCTCGAGGGGCAGGGCGATCTCGCCCAGTGCACCACCGACGACGGCACGGCCGCCTGCCCATTGATCGCCGGTTGCCGGCTCCGCACAGCCCTGGCGCGCGCCCAGGAGGCCTTCTACCAGGAGCTGGACCACTGGTCGATCCGCGATCTGGCGTCCTCCCCGGCGCTGGTCACCCTTCCTTTTCCCATCTCGCGATAGCCGATTTGCCCCAGTTTTCTACAAGGTGTAGAAATGTATCATAATACTTGCGGATCAGACGCAAGTAATTCGACCTCGAGGAGATTCGATGCTCTCAGAAACGTCCCGCCCCGTCGTCCAGGCGACACTTCCCGTGATTGGCGAACGGATCGGTGAGATCACCAAGAAGTTCTATGCCGGGATGTTTGCGGCACGTCCTGAACTCCTGGACGGCTTGTTCAGTCGCGCCAACCAGAAGAACGGAGCCCAGCAACAGGCCCTGGCCGGCAGCATTGCCGCCTTCGCCTCCCACCTGATCGAACACCCCGAATCGCTGCCCGAATCAGTGCTGTCCCGCATCGCCCATAAGCACACGTCGCTGGGCATCCAGCCCGACCAGTACCAGATCGTCTTCGACCACCTGTTCGCGGCCATCGCCGAGGATCTGGGCGAAGCAGCCACCGAAGAGGTCGTCGCCGCCTGGTCCGAGGTCTACTGGCTGATGGCCGACGCCCTGGTCAAGATCGAAAAGGGCCTCTACGCCGAACAGGCCAACGACCGGATCTACGCCCCATGGAAGGTCACCTCCACGGAGGCTTCCGGCCAGGATTGCATGACGTTCCGCTTCGAGCCGGCCGATGACACCGCCGTCACGGTGGCCAAGCCCGGCCAGTTCGTGAGCATCCGCGTGCCGCTGGCCGACGGGCTGCGCCAGTGCCGCCGGTACTCCCTCTCCGACAACGTCGAATCCACCACCGAGCGGGTGTTGACCACCAAGCTGGATGAAGGCGGGGAGGTCTCCCCCTTCATGCACCGCAATCTCGAGGTCGGCGACGTCGTGGAACTGTCCAACCCCTACGGTGACATCACCCTGGACATGGAGGGCGGGCCGATCATCATCGCCACCGCCGGCATCGGGTGCACCCCGAGCGCCTCGGCCCTGCAGTCGCTGGTCTCCACCGGGTCGGACCGCCAGGTGCTGGTGCTCCACGCCGAGGCCATGGAATCGAACTGGGCGCTGAAGGACCAGATGCTCGCCGCCGTGGAGCAGCTGCCCAACGTCGAGATGCGCCTGTGGCTCGAGGACACCACCGGCACCACCGCGGACCTGCAGGCCGTCGAGGGGTTCATGAACCTGACCGGCGTCGAGCTGCCCGAGGATGCCCGGATGTACCTCTGCGGTCCGCTGCCATTCATGCGTGCGGTGCGCAGCCAGGCCATCGCCGCCGGCGTGGCCCCGCGGAACATCCACTACGAGGTCTTCGGTCCCGACCTCTGGCTTGCCGCCTAGGCACGAGCCCGCTGCCCCGGAGGGGCGCCACACCGGAGCGGCCCGCGAACTGGATTAGCCAGATCGCGGGCCGCTCCGTTACGCTCGCAACGTCCACACGGGTGCCCCAGGAGGGGCTGAGATCGAGCTGCCACCGCTCGCGACCGTCGAACCTGTCCGGGTCATGCCGGCGTAGGAAGTTGAGGGCTCAAATGAGCGATTCCACAGTAAAACCCACCACCCCGTCCGCCACCGCGTGGGAACAGCACCCACAGCACCGGTTGCAGTGGATCGAGGATCCGGAACACGGCCTGCGGGTCCCGGTCACCGCGATCTGCCTGGCGGATTCCCCCGACGGCAGCGCCAACGAGCCCCATCTGGCGTATCGGACCGCCGGTCCGGGCTCCGAACCGACCGTCGGCCTCCCGCGTCCGCGCACCCGATGGATCACCGCCCGGGGTGACACCGCCGAATACACCGGTCGCCAACGCACCCTGCACGACGACGGCCGGTCCGCCGTGCGTCGCGGGGCCGCCTCGGCAGAATGGAGCGGCACGACCCCGGTACCGAGGCGCTCGCACCAGGGGCGTACCGTCACGCAGATGCATTACGCCCGACAGGGCACCCTCACCGACGAGATGCGCTATGTGGCGCTGCGCGAGAACTGCGACGTCGAATTGGTCCGCCGCGAAGTCGCCGCCGGACGGGCGATCATCCCGGTGAACATCAACCATCCCGAATCCGAGCCGATGATCATCGGCAAGGCCTTCCTGGTCAAGATCAACGCCAACATCGGCAACTCGGCCATCACCTCCTCGATCGCCCAGGAGGTCGACAAGCTCACCTGGGCCACCCAATGGGGCGCCGATACGGTGATGGACCTGTCCACCGGCGATGACATCCACACCACCCGCGAATGGCTGATCCGCAATTCCCCGGTGCCCATCGGCACCGTGCCGATCTACCAGGCGCTGGAGAAGGTCGATGGGGATGCATCGAAACTGACCTGGGAGATCTTCCGCGACACCGTCATCGAGCAATGCGAACAGGGCGTGGACTACATGACCATTCATGCCGGGGTGCTGCTGCGCCATGTGCCCTTGAGCGCCGACCGGGTCACCGGCATCGTCTCCCGCGGTGGATCGATCATGGCCGGGTGGTGCCTGGCCCACCACCAGGAGAACTTCCTCTACACCCATTACGACGAGCTCTGCGCCATTTTCGCCCGCTACGACGTCGCCTTCTCCCTCGGTGACGGGCTGCGCCCCGGCTCCCTGGCCGATGCCAACGACGCCGCCCAGTTCGCTGAGCTCGATACCCTGGCCGAGTTGACCCGCAGGGCCTGGCAGTTCGACGTGCAGGTGATGGTGGAAGGACCCGGACATATCCCGCTGCATCTGGTCCGCGAGAACGTCGAGCGTCAGCAGGAGCTCTGCGACGGGGCGCCGTTCTACACCCTGGGTCCGCTGGTGACCGATACGGCCCCCGGCTACGACCACATCACCAGCGCCATCGGGGCCACCGAGATCGCCCGTTACGGCACGGCGATGCTCTGCTATGTGACCCCGAAGGAGCATCTGGGGCTGCCGGATAAGGACGACGTGAAGACCGGGGTGATCACCTATAAGATCGCCGCGCATGCCGCCGATGTGGCCAAGGGGCATCCCGGGGCGACGGCCCGCGACGATGCCCTGTCGGCCGCGCGCTTCGAGTTCCGCTGGAACGACCAGTTCGCCCTGGGTCTGGATCCGGCCACGGCCCAGCGGTTCCACGACCAGACGCTGCCTGCGGAGCCGGCCAAGACCGCGCACTTCTGTTCCATGTGCGGGCCGAAGTTCTGTTCGATGCGGATCTCCCAGGACATCCGCGAGGAGTTCGGGGGAACCGAACGCCAACGGGCACTGGCCGATGACATCGAAGCCGGTTTGCAGGCGAAGAGCCGTGAATTCGCGGATTCGGGGTCCAGCATCTACCTCCAGGCGACGATCCCCGTCGGCAACGGCACCGACTGATCCACCGGGTACGACGACGGCGTCCGCACGGGAGGCAACGGGCGCCTCCAACGTTCCGGGCAACTTCTGCAGCTGCTCCCCTGGCAGGAACGCAGGCGGTTGCCCGGAGCGGTCGTCGGTATATGGACTATGTCATGTAGCCGTCCACGGCCCGGAGGTGATACGGCGCGTCCGCACCTGACGCAGCGAAGCCTTGCGGAGACCGCGATCCAGACCAATCAGTCTCCAGCGGGATCCGGGTCTGCCTGGTGGAGCCCGGGAACCCGCCCGAGCCGGGGGTGGACCTCACCGCGTTCGATCCAGGCGCGGACCATCGCGTTGAAGAACAACGGATCCTCGACGCTCCATTGATGGTGCAGCCCCGGGGCCAGACGGAAGACCGTGTCCCGGCGAACCGCGGCCACATCGGCGAATCCCTTGCGCACCAGGGCCGGTTCACGGGCCCCGGCGACCATCATCAGGCGTTCGGTGTAGTCCCCCAGCCCGTCGGGCAGGCCGCCCGCCTGGACCTCGTCCAGCATCGCCTTCATGTTGTCCGGACGCAGGGTCAGCCCATGTTCGGAGTAGAGCCTGCGGGAGTTCGCGGGAATCCCGAAGGCCCCGGCCTGGACCTTCCAGAACCATTCGGCGTCCCCTAATCGCAGTTGCGCCGCCGTGGATAACCGCGTTCCCGCCCCCACCGGCCGGATCCCTGCCCCGGTGAACAGGGCACTGGCGAAGAGCTCGGGATGCCGGGCCAGTACACGCAGGCCCACGACGCCGCCCAGGGACTGGCCAACCAGGTGGACCCGGCCGTCCTCGATCTCTTCGGCGATGAAGGCCGCGACGTCATCCGCGGCGCTATCGAGCCCGCGCCAGTCCTCATCGGCCCGGCCGCCGAACCCGGGCAGATGCGGGGTGAAGATCCGATAGGCAGGGAAGGCCTTGACCTGGGGATCCCACATCCAGTTGGCCACGTTGCCGCCATGGAGAAAGACCAGCGTCTGGGCTGGTTTGCCGTCCGTGCGGGGACGCACCGGGGGGTGGATCTCCGGGTAGCCGGCCGGATCGGGGCGTTCCCCGACGGAGGGAGGCACCGTGGGCTTTTCGTTCATGGCAGATTCCCTTCGACGGAGTCGAGCCAGTTCAGTTCGGCACCGACGTGGGCGATGCCGTGGTCCAGCGTGGCGGCCATCAGGTAGCCGCGTCGGTCGGCCAGGGCGGCCTCGTCCAATTCCGCGCGCAGGGCCCGGTAGGACCGCTGCAGGTCCTCGTCCTCGGTGCGACGTGCCGCAAGCAGTTCCAGGACCTCGTGGCGCTCGAGCTCCCCGGAGAAGAAGATCCGGCCCAGGAAGGGCTCACGGGCGGGCTGCCGGTCCAGCGTTCCGGTCAGCCAGTCCTGCAAAGCCGCCCGCCCCGCCTCGGTGATGTGGTGCTCCTGGCGCGCCGGGTAGTTCTCCTGCGGAACGGTCCGGACCGTGGCCAGGCCCTGGTCCACCAGTTGGGCCAGGGTGCGGTAGATCTGTGCCTTATCGGCATTCCAGAAGTGGTTGATGCTCGAGTCGAAATGCTTCTTCAGGTCGTAGCCGGTCATCGGCGACAAGCTCAGGAGCCCGAGGATCAAACGTGCGAGGATCATGTGTCCATCATGCCAGCCTGCTAGGTGAACTATCGCCTATCGGCCCAGCGTGTGCCTCCGCGCCACCGGGCGGTCCCGCTGAGGGATATGGGGCGGGAACGTCCAGCGGGCCATCCTTGATGGTCCGCTGGACGTTCCCGCCCCTGATGCTCCTCGCGGTGGAACCGGCTAGGCGCCCAGGCGCTGCTTCAGCCCGTCCAGCTCATCCTGCAGGGACTGCGGCAGGGAGGGCCCGAATTTGGCGTACCACTCCTCGATATCCGCCAGTTCGCGCTTCCACTCCTCCGGGTCGACCGTCACGGCCACCTCGAGGTCCTCGGCGGTGAACGAGTCCAGGCCGCTGAGATCCATCGAGTCGCCGGTGGGCACCATGCCGATCGGCGTCTCCTGGGCGTCCGCAGTGCCTTCGATGCGCTCGACGATCCACTTCAGCACGCGGGAGTTGTCGCTGAACCCGGGCCAGGCGAATCCGCCCTCGGGGGTGCGGCGGAACCAGTTGACCAGGAAGATCCGCGGCAAACGCGCCGGATCGGCCTTGGATTCAATGGAGTCCCAGTGCTTGAGGTAGTCACCGGCGTCGTACCCGATGAAGGGCAGCATCGCCATCGGGTCCCGACGCACCCGGCCCACGGCACCGGCCGCGGCCGCCGTGGTCTCCGAGGAGAGCGTGGAGCCCATGAAGACGCCATTGGTCCACGAGCTGGCCTCGGTCACCAGGGGAATGGTGGTCTTGCGCCGTCCACCGAAGAGGATGGCGTGGATCTCCACGCCCTCGGGGTTGTAGAACTCCTTCGAGAGCATGTCGAGCTGGTCGATCGGGGTGCAGAACCGCGAGTTCGGGTGCGCCGCCTTCGTCCCGGAGCCCGGGGTCCAGTCGTTGCCGAGCCAATCGGTCAGGTGCTCGGGCACCTCGTCGGTCATCCCTTCCCACCAGACCCCGCCGTCATCGGTCAATGCGACGTTGGTGAAGATGGAGTTGCCCTTGGTGATCGCGCGCATGGCGTTGGGGTTGGTGCTCCACCCGGTCCCCGGTGCGACGCCGAACAGCCCGTATTCGGGATTGACCCCGCGCAATTCGCCTTCCTTGCCGATGCGCATCCAGTTGATGTCATCGCCCAGGGTCTCGGCGGTCCAGCCTTCGATGCTCGGCTCCAGCAGGGCGAGGTTCGTCTTGCCGCAGGCGGAGGGGAATGCCCCCGCCACGTTGTAGCTCCTGCCCTCGGGGCTGGTGAGCTTGAGGATGAGCATATGCTCGGCCAGCCACCCCTCGTCCCGCCCCATGACCGAGGCGATACGCAGCGAAAAGCACTTCTTGCCCAGCAGGGCGTTGCCGCCGTACCCGGAGCCGTAGGACCAGATGGCCCGCTCCTCGGGGAAGTGCACGATCCACTTCTCCGGGTTGCACGGCCAGGCGACATCGGCCTCTCCGGCTGCCAGCGGGGCTCCGACGGAGTGCACGGCCGGGACGAAGAAGGCATCGGTGGCTTCCATCTTGGCCAGCACGTCATCACCGATGCGTGCCATGACCCGCATCGAGGCCACCACATAGGCGGAGTCGGTGATCTCCACGCCGAATTGCGGGTGCTCGGCATCAAGGGGACCCATGACGAAGGGGATGACATACATGGTCCGTCCCCGCATCGAACCGCTGAAGCGGTCATTGAGGATCGACTTCATCTCCTGCGGGTCCATCCAGTTGTTGGTGAACCCCGCATCCTGCTCGTCCTGGGAACAGATGAAGGTCCGCTCTTCGACCCGGGCCACATCCTTGGGGTCCGAGAAGGCGGCGAAGGAATTGGGGAACTTCGCCTCATCCAGTCGTACGAGAGTCCCGGCGTCGACCAGCTCGCCAGTGAGGCGGTCGACCTCCCCTTGGCTCCCGTCGACCCAGTGGACACTCTCCGGCTGCGTGAGCTCCACAATGTCGCCGACCCAGGCCAGTAGCTTTGCGTGGGTCGTCGGTGCGGTCTGACGCTCTGCGTCGAGGACCGTTTGATCGGAGCGCTCGCTCATGTCCATTCCCTCCATTGGGCTTGTACTGGTCCCTCGATGCTAGGACGGGGCCGCTCCGCTCCGGAGGTGACGCGGATCGCTTCCCTCCCCGGTCGGGGACTCGACCGCCGTCCATCCGCGGATTCTCGGGGTTTCACCATACCCTATTGTGACTAAGATCACGTAGACCGGTATA
Source organism: Arthrobacter sp. AOP36-A1-22 (assembly GCF_052377615.1). Lineage (NCBI taxonomy): Bacteria > Bacillati > Actinomycetota > Actinomycetes > Micrococcales > Micrococcaceae > Arthrobacter > Arthrobacter sp. AOP36-A1-22. The sequence continues at coordinate 125,951 of NZ_JBQSWX010000005.1, read as the reverse complement.
GTTGGCTTGAGGCTCCCCGGGGGCCACCCGGTCGAGGCCGGCCCCGATTTTGCGACGCCGCCAACTGTCTGTATAGTTATTCGAGGTCAGCGGCGGTGTCGCAGACCAAGCGCCCATAGCTCAGCTGGATAGAGCGTCTGTCTACGGAACAGAAGGTCAGGGGTTCGAATCCCTTTGGGCGCACCATACGAAAAAACCCCGTTTCGACGGGGTTTTTTTGTGCCCGCCCCCTCATGCGACGAGAACCACGACGCCTCTAATTGAACTGACCGGTCAGTTCGATTAGCATGGTGAAGTGCTCATCGCCGACGAACTATCCATCAAGGGCCGCCACGCGCCGCTCCTGGACCCCACCAGCCTCAAGGTCGCCTCCGGCGAACTGCTGCTGGTCCACGCCGAACCACAGACCACCCGCACCGCCCTGGCCCTGGCCCTCAGCGCCCGCATGCGCCCCGACGCCGGCACGGTGGCCTGGGAAGGCGACCCCGCCCTGGACACGGTCCGTGGCATCAGCATGCTCGTCGACTCCCCCGAGATCAACGAACCCGAGGCCCACCTGAAGGTCAGGGATCTGGTCTCCGAGGACCTGGCCCTGCACCCCGGACCCTTTTGGCGCCGCAGCAGCATCGATTCATGGCTCGAACGCCACCGCATCACCCACCTGGCCGGTGAATTCGTCGACGCCATCGATCCCCTGGACCGCCAGAGGATCCTCACGCATCTGGCCCTGGAGGGGCACGACATCTCCTTGCTGATCTTCGACACCCCCGATCGCCATGGCATCAACGACGGTGAATGGGTCGCCCATCTGGAACAGACCGCAGCCGGCCGCCGCCAACCGGCGATCGTCGCCGTCGTCCGCACCGTCCCCGATGAATGGACCGGACCGGTGGCCGAAGCCGGCGCCAACAACCTCCCCCACCCCACGGAGTCCCCCGAATGACCACCCTTCGCCTGGCCCTGTCCGAGCTCAAGCGCATGACCAGCGGCGTCCTGCCGTGGATGGCGATCATCGCCATGACCCTGGTCCCCCTGCTCTATGGCGCCCTGTACCTGTACGCGAACTGGGATCCGTACTCCAACCTGGACAACGTCAAGGTGGCACTGGTCAACGAGGACCAGGGCTCCCAGCAGGACGGCAAGGACCTGCACGTCGGGGACGAGGTCGTGGAGTCCCTGCTGGAGGACGCGACCTTCGGATGGAACGTCGTGGACTCCGAGGAAGCCGCCGAAGAAGGGGTGCGGACCGGCGAATACGCCTTCGCCATGACCATCCCCGCCGACTTCTCCAAGAACCTCGCCTCCCCCGAGGACTTCGACGCCGCGAAACAGGCGATCCTGGAGGTCACCACCAACGACGCCAACAACTACATGGTCGGCACCTTCGCCGATAAGCTCGCCGGGGAGGTCCACAACACGGTCGCCCAGGAGGTCGGCACCGAAACCGCGGACACCCTGCTGACCGGCTTCGGGCGCATCCACTCCCAGATGGCCAAGGCGGCCGACGGGGCGGATGAACTCCACGATGGCACCGTCAAGCTCGACGAGGGCGTGGGAACCCTCGCCGACGGGGCCAAGCAGTTGGATTCCGGCGCGAATAAGCTCGACGACGGGGCCCGTCAGCTCAAGAGCGGGACCTCCTCCCTGATCGACGGGCAGCAGAAGCTGGTCGCCGGGACCGGGAAGCTGGCCAACGGGGCGGGCCAGCTCCAGGGAGGCGCCGACGAGCTTGCCTCGGGGCTGGGCACCATGAAGTCCAAGACCGCCCAATTGCCACAGAAGACCCGCCAACTCGCCGATGGTGCCGCCTCGGCCAATAGTGCCGGCAAGGAACTGGCGGCCGGCGCGGAACAGGTCGCCGACGGCAATGAACAGCTCAGCGCCAAGGTCGACAACGCTGCGGATACCATCACCGCCCTGGAGAAGGACGCCCAGTCCCGCCTGGACGGCACCGTGGACCAGCTGATCAAGGACGACGTCATCACGAAGGAAGACGCCGCGGAGGCCCGCAAATCCGTGAAGAAACTGGGCGCCGATACCGGAGTGACCGCGGAGGCGGAGAAGACCAGGAAGGATCTGGCCAACGCCAAGGCAAATATCGACAAACTGGGCACCGGCTCCCGCCAGGTCGCCGACGGCGCCAAGAAACTCAGTGGCGGACTGGGCTCCCTGGCCTCGGGCACCGATACCCTCGCGGACTCCTCACAGGCCCTGGCCAACGGGGTCTCCGACGCCGCGGACGGCGCCCAGCAGCTCTCCGCCGCTTCCGGGAAGCTCGCCAGCGGGGCCAACACCCTGCTGGACGGGCAGCGGGACGCCCTGGCCGGGGCCCAGAAGCTCGACGGCGGTGCGGCCTCGCTCGTGGAGGGGACCGGGACCCTGACCGGTGGCACCGCGGATCTGCGCGAGGGCGTCAACGATCTGGGATCCGGTGCCGACCAACTGGTCGACGGTTCCGGGACCCTGGCCGGGAAGCTGAGCGACGGGACGAAGGAGGTCCCCAACCCCACCGACGAGCAAAAGACGCAGGTCTCCAACGTCATCGGCGACCCGGTCTCGGTGGATCGGGCGGACCAGGCCAGCGCAGGAACCTACGGCGAGGGCCTGGCCCCCTTCTTCATGACGCTCGCCGTCTGGATCGGCGCCTTCATCCTGGTCCAGATCATGCGCCCGGTCACCCAACGCGCCCTGGCCTCCAATGCGGCGTCCTGGAAGATCGCGATCGGCGGGTGGCTCCCCTTCGTGTTCCTGTCGATGCTGCAGGCGACGGTGCTCTACGGCGTGGTGCTCTTCGGACTCGGCCTGCAAACGGCCCACCCCTGGCTGACCTGGGGGTTGTTCCTGATGGCGAGCATCGCCTTCACCGCCATCGTCCAGGGCATCTGTGCCCTGCTGGGCACCCCCGGCAAGCTCGTGGTGCTCGTGCTGCTGGTCCTCCAACTGGTCTCCGCGGGAGGCACCTTCCCCTGGGAGACCACCCCCGAGCCACTGCATGTGGCCCATAACCTGCTGCCCATGGGACATGTGATCACCGGGCTGCGCCACCTGATGTACGGGGCCTCGCTCGAGGGACTCGCCCCGCTGGTGCTGGCCCTGCTGGGCTACGCGGCCATCGGACTGCTCATGAGCTTCCTCGCGGTCCACCGGGGCAAGACGTGGACGCTGAAGACCTTGCATCCGGAGCTCTCGGCATGAGCGCCGCCTTCAGCGAGCCCCTGCAGGAGGCCGCGGACTTCGCCGAAACCACTCGCCGGCGGGTGCGGGCCACCGATTCCAAGCACCGGCTCTTCGAAGCCTCGATGAACCTGATCGGCGACCGGGGACACCACCGGGTGACGGTCGACGAGATCGCCGCCGCCGCCGGGGTCTCCAAGGGAACGGTCTACTATAATTTCGGGTCGAAGGCCCAATTGATCGGCCAGCTGATGCGCTTCGGCGCCGATGTGCTCTTCGAACGGCTGGAGAAGGGCACGGCCGACCCGGACCCGGCCTCGGGCTTCCGGGACATGGTGGCCGCCTCCCTGGAATTCATGGACGAATACCCCTCCTTCGCCCAACTGTGGATCAGCGAGCAGTGGCAGTCCCCCAGCGATTGGGGCGAGACGCTGGCCACCTTGCGCGGGGAGATCATCGGGGTCATCCGGGAGGCACTGGACCGCCTGTACTCCACGGGGAACCACCCGGGACTGGGGGCCACCGACCGGGAGGCGATGGCCACCGCCGTCTTCGGGGCGGTCCTGATCATCGGACGCGACCGCCATGTATTCCACCCCGAACGGAGCATCGCCACCTGCGTGCAGGCCGTCAGCGCCTTCACCGGCGTGGCCTGAGCAGCGGGCCTCACTCCCGGGGAACGACGAACCCACTCACCCGGGCATCACGGCCATCGAGCTCGGCCCAGGGTGTGACCGTCTCCAGCAGGGTCAGCCCCAGCGTCGGGTACCGCGTGGCCAGCTCCATGACCGGTTCCTCCTCGGAATCCACCGAGGCCAGGGCCATGGCCACCTCCTGGACCGTGGGCAGATGCCCGATCACCAGCAAGGTGCCCACCGTCTCCGGCGTTTCGTTGATCACCGATACCAGCTGCGTGGCGGAGGCGCCGTAGACCCGTGAATCCAGATACGGCGTCGGGCCCTTCTCCCCCAGCTCACTGGACACCCAGGCGCAGGTCGACCGGGCACGGAGTGCATCCGAGCACAGGATGGAATCCGGAACCCAGCCGTTCTTCACCATCCAGGCCCCGGCGAACGGGGCTTGGCGGTTGCCCCGGGTGGCCAGGGGCCGATCATGGTCCTCGATGCCGAAGGGGAAATCGGATTTGGCGTGGCGCAGGAGCATCAGGCGTTTCAGGTGGTGCTGGCTCATGCCTCCAGCTTAGGGGCCACGCAGGAACGACGACGGCGGCGCCCCTCTAGCAGGCGCCGCCGTCGTGGATGGAGCAGGAATCAGATGCTGTATTCCGGTGCGGCCCAGACGATGACCTCGGGGTGCTCGTAGAAGCGGTAGCCCTGGCCACGGACGGTACGTACCGTATTGGCCAGACGTCCCAGCTTGGAGCGCAGGCGACGGATGTGCACGTCGATGGTGCGTTCATTCGGCACCTCCTCGGCATTGCGCCAGAGGCTGCTCAGCAGCTCGTCGCGGCCGACGGTGCGCGCCCCGTTCTCCACCAGATAGTTGAGCAGCTCGAATTCCTTGAACGTGAGGTTCAGCGTTTCCCCGTCCAGGTGGACCTCTCGGCGCGAGAGGTCGATCAACACGCCCGAGGGACGCGAGGCGGCCGGCTGGTGGCGGATGACCTCACCGCGCGGCCGGCGGGCGACCGTGGGGTCCCCCAGCGCCTGGCGCACGACGTCGATGCTCTCCCCGGGGGCGTTTGCCGGAGCCAGCGCGACGGCGGCATGGGTCTGGGCGTTGGGCGAGAGGGTCTGCAGGAAGGCACGGACCTGGGTGGCCAGCTTGCCCAGCGACGTGCCCTGTTCCTGGGCCGTCGCCTCGTCGAGACCGACATAGAGGACGAATCCACGGGCCTCGGTGTCCCGGTCCACCGACTGCGGTCCGGGGGTTCCGTTGCCGGCAACGACCGGGGTCGGGGCGGTCATCGGCGGGTGGTCCTGCGGGGAGGGGACGGCGTGCAGCTGGCGATATCCCTGGGGCGCCCCGTATTCACCGTGGCCGGCGCCCTGGCGCTGGGCAGCAGCGGCGCGGTTCTGGGCGTTGCGGATGGAGATGTGGACGTATCCGGACATAACGGACATTGGTGGAACCTCTAACTGTGCGAAAAGTCGGTGAACTGTCTGGTTCGGCTGGCCGACGCCATGGTCGTGGCGTGCGGTTCATCCGTGCTTCGGATCTTCTGGAGGTGGGAAGAAACTAGGCCGACATTCGACAACAGCTGCGCGCACGTCCGACACCATGGCCCCAACGGGGGCCGGGGGCCGCAAGTGCTGCTGGATCGATGTTCACGAGACCTAGTGTTGCCGTAATAATTCGAACCCGCAAGTAATATTCATCGCACTTGTCCACATACTGAGACAAATTCATGAATTTGTGAGGTGATTCACATTATGCACTTCTCTGAAGTGAGCGCTTTGGATCATGCGGTCTGGGCATGCACCCGTCATTCGACTGTTCGATCTGATCAATGGGCCACTCGATTGATGATCCTAAAACATGCAACGCATACTTATGCGTGACAGGGCCGAACCCGGGTCACACGCTTGACTATCCGCCCACCGGCGGAAGCTGCCGGCGTGCGGACAGCCGCCGCTTCCGCCGGTACTGTAGGAACCAGCGCTTCACAGCTCGGTCACAGCGGAATCCCAGCTTGGCCCTATAGGTGCAGAGGAGTATCGACATATGACGAACTCGCAGTTCTCCCCCAACCAGCTTCCGCGGCTGGAACACCCCGATGGCACCCCCATCAGGGCCCTGGTCGTCGATGACGAGCCGTCGCTGGCCGAACTGGTCAGCATGGGGGCACGCATGCTGGGGTGGGAGGTCAAGGTGGCCGGGGACGGCCCCTCGGCCGTCCAGGAGGCCCGTTCGTTCTCCCCCGACATCCTGGTCCTGGATTGGATGCTTCCGGGTTTCGAGGGCCCCGAGGTCCTCCGGAAGATCCGGGCTTTCCAACCCGAGGTCCCGGCCCTGTTCCTGACGGCCAAGGATGCGGTGGAGAACCGGATCGAGGGGTTGTCCCTGGGTGGGGACGACTACGTCACCAAACCCTTCAGCCTCGAGGAGGTGCTCCTGCGTCTGCACCGGCTGGTCGAACGCTCCGGTGCGGCGAAGGCCGATGCCGCCGAGCTCGTCGTCGGGGACCTGAGCATGAACATGGACATGCGTGAAGTCAGCCGAAGCGGCCAGGTCGTGAACCTGACCGCCACCGAATTCGACCTGCTGCGCTACCTGATGGAGAACGCCCGCCGGGTCATGTCCAAGAACCAGATCCTGGACAGCGTCTGGCAATACGACTTCGGTGGCCAGGCCAACATCGTCGAGCTGTACATCTCCTACCTGCGCAAGAAGATCGATGCCGGGCGGGAGCCCATGATCCACACCGTGCGTGGCGCCGGATATGTCCTGAAGCCCGCACCGTGACCCACCCCGCCGACCAGGCGCGCCCGACTCCCCCGGCACGACCGGACCATCCGGTTCCCACCCCGCCGACGACCCACGGATGGACCCTGCGCTCGCGCATCTCCGCCTCCTTGATCGGCCTGCTGGCACTGATCTGCCTGGTCATCGGTGTCTTCACCCATACGGTGATGAGCAACAGCCTCTACAGCCAGCTGGACGAACAACTCCACCAGGCCTCCAACCGGGCGGCGAGCTTCGATGGCAGCCAGGGAAGCCAGGGCGGCAAGGGCAGCCAGGGCAGCGAGATGCCCGACCCGCTGAACACCCCCGGCCAAGGTTCGGGGACGCTCAACGCCCGGATCGTCGGGACCACCATCCTCATTGGCGGTGTCCTGGACCAGCGCACGGGCGAGGGCCAGCAGTTGAACAAGGACGACGCCCAGCAGTTGGCCGCGGTCACCCCCGATGCGGCCCCGGTGACCGAGGACCTCTCCGTGGGCAAATACCGGCTCATGGCCGTCACAGCCGCCCCCTCCACGGCCGATGCCGATGGCAAGAGCGCCATCCTCATCACCGGCCTGCCCGTGGAGAGCACCCGGGACACGCTCTTCGCCCTGGACATGACGATCCTGCTGGTCGCCTCCTCCGGGCTCGTGGCCATCGGGCTGATCGGCTCGGTGATCGTGCGCCGGTCACTGCTGCAGTTCGAACGCGTATCGAAAGTTGCCGGTGCGGTCGCCGCACTTCCCCTGGACGCCGGAGAAGTCCGGCTCGCCCAACGTGTCGCCACTCCCGATGCCGACCCCGGCACCGAGGCGGGGAACATGGGCCACGCGCTGAATGCCCTGCTGGACAACGTGGAGTCGGCGCTCGAGGTACGACGCCGATCCGAAGCCAGGATGCGCCGCTTCGTCGCCGACGCCTCCCATGAGCTGCGCACCCCGCTGGCGTCCATCCGCGGATACTCGGAACTCGTCGCCGCCACCGAACACCTCAGCGACGACGGACGCACCTCACTGAACCGCGTGGTCGCGCAAAGCCACCGGATGGGCTCGCTGGTGGAGAACCTGCTCCTGCTGGCCCGGCTCGATGAAGGGCAGAAACCAACCCTGGCCGAGGTGGACCTGACCCGGTTGGCGGCGGAAACCTCCAGGGACTTCCAGGTGGCGGCGCCGAGCCACCAGTGGCGGCTCTCCCTGCCGGACGCACCGGTGCTCGTGCGCGGTGATGCTGGGCAGCTGGCCCGGGTGCTGAACAACCTGCTTTCGAACGCCCGCAAGCACACCGTCGAGGGCACCACCATCGAAACCGGGGTCTTCCGTTCCGCCGACGGACACCACGCGGTCCTCACCGTCACCGATGACGGACAGGGCATCGATCAGGAGTTCCTGCCCCATGTCTTCTCCCGGTTCACCCGGGGCGACGGGGCCCGCTCCGGCGCCGAGGGAACCGTGGGGCTGGGCCTGTCGATCGTGCGCGGCATCGTCGAATCCCATGGCGGCACCATCTCGGTGGCCAGCGAACCGGGGGCCACGGTCTTCGAGGTCAGTCTGCCCCTGATCGTGGAGGTGCCTCCGCGGCCGGAACAGCCACCGACCGTCGGGCCCTGAGCCGGGTCCGTTCGCGACGGAGCCGCTAGTGGGCCAACCCGTAGAGCCGGTCGCCGGCGTCGCCGAGGCCCGGGACGATGTAGGCGTTCTCATCCAGCTTCTCGTCCAAGGCCCCCAACACCAGGTGGACCCTCGGGTCATCCCCATAGATCTCTTCGAGCCGGTCCAGCCCCTCGGGGGCGGCGATCAGGCAGATGCAGGTGACATCAGAGGCACCGCGCTCGAACAGGAACTTGATGGATTCCACCAGGGTGCCCCCGGTGGCGAGCATCGGGTCCAGCACGAAGACCTGCCGGCCCGTGAGGTCATCGGGAAGTCGTTCCGCATAGGTGACGATGTCCAGCGTCGTGTCATTGCGGGCCATGCCCAGGAATCCGACCTCCGCGGTGGGAACCAGCCGGGTCATGCCTTCGAGCATGCCCAGGCCCGCCCGCAGGATCGGGACCACCAGGGGGGTGGGTTTGGCGAAGGCGGTGCCGGTGGTCGTGGCGACCGGGGTCTGGACTTCGATCTGCGTCGTCCTGACCTCACGGGTCGCCTCGTAGGCCAGCAGGGTCACCAGTTCATCGGTGAGCTGCCGGAAGACCGGGGACGGGGTGTTCTTATCCCGGAGCACCGAGACCTTATGGGCCACCAACGGGTGGTCGACTACCTGTACGCGCATGGAATAAAACTACCAGCACGAACCGCCTGCTCGGCTAGGGTTGGAGGGTGATCCGGGATGACGCGCACCACGCACGGTGGATGGAGCTGGCGCTGGATCAGGCCCGGGCGGCGCTTGCGACCGCCGACGTGCCCATCGGTGCCGTCGTCATCGGTCCCGACGGATCCATCGTGGCCACCGGCCGCAACGAACGCGAGGCCAGCGGGGATCCCACCGCCCATGCCGAGGTCCTGGCCATCCGTGCCGCGGCCGCGGCCCTGAAGGATTCGGGGCACGACGACGGCTGGCGGCTGGCGCACTGCACGTTGGTCGTGACCTTGGAGCCCTGTGCCATGTGTGCCGGGGCGATCGTGCTGGCCCGGATACCGCGGGTCGTCTTCGGCGCCTGGGATGAGAAGGCCGGGGCCTCGGGTTCCGTGTTCGAGGTGCTGCGCGAACCACGGTTGAACCACTGGGTCGAGGTCTTCCCCGGGGTGATGGAGGATGAATGCGCGTCCCTCCTGACCGGCTTCTTCCGCTCCATGCGCTGAGCCGAGCTGCCGGTTTGGGACTGCCGCGAACCGTCCGCTAGAGTAGTCCAGTCTGGTGACGTGTCCGAGCGGCCGATGGTGCAACACTCGAAATGTTGTTTGGTGAGAGCCAACGTGGGTTCAAATCCCACCGTCACCGCCAGTGGGAAGGCGTTTGCATCGTTGGAAAACAACGATGCAAACGCCTTTTTCATGCCCACCCCATGGTCTGATTCCCGAAGTCCATCTAGGCTGAAAACGTCCGATCCGTGGGAGTCGACCGCTGGCGGGGCCAACCAGTCCGCCGTGCGCTTCGGTGGGGGAAGGTTGAGTCATATGTTCAAGGAACAGGCGCCGCCGTCGTTCCCGACCGCGACGGCGGTCACCGACGACCGACAACGAACGAGTTTGCGGCTACTGCGCCGTACTCCCCTGGTGGGCAGCTTCTCCGATGCGGACCTGCTGGCCCTTGAAATCCATACACAAATGCTGCAGCGGTGGCCCGGGGATCTGGTCCACGGCCATGGAGACGATGCGGATTACTTGTTCATCCTGGCCACCGGAGCCGTCAAGATCAGTCGGCCCTCACGCCGAGGTCAGGACGTCGTATTCGATATCTTCGGCCCACCGGCGGTCTTCGGAGCCGTCAGCGGGTCCAGGGGAACCGGATACCCCGATACCGCGACGGCACTGACCCACAGCCAGCTGCTGGCCATACCGGCCGCTGCATTCAGGGCCATGCTGGAGACCCGTGCGGATCTGGCCCTCGGGGTGCTGGACGAGTTGGCCCACCGACACGAAAGAGCGCAACAACACATCCGCCGGCTCTCCAGTGAAGAAGCAGGAGTCCGGATCGCGGCCCGGCTCCTGGAACTTGCCGATACCTTCGGTGAGCCGCGGGAGGGATGCATCGATCTGCCCATCCCGCTGACACGCGCCGATCTTGCCGCCTTGACCGGGGTGACCCCGGAAACGGCCAGCAGGGTCATGAGCCGGTTGCGGGCCGATCACATCGTGGATTCCGGTCGTTGTTGGACCACGATCCTCGACCGGCGGCGACTGGCTGCCGCCGCCGGACACTGAAGCACCAGTTCTATTCGTGGGCCAGCGCCTCGGCCCCGACCGGGTCGGCATGCCGATCGGTGCGTGGCGTCGAAGCCGGACCCCTGCCCGCCTTGCCACGCGCCTTGTCCTGCCAGGACTGATCGGTGGCCATGGGCCCCCGGTCGGTTTTCGCCACGGTGAGGACCAACACCGAATCCTCCAGGGCCTCCACGGCGTAGAAACCCTGGGGCACGACCAACAGGTCCACGGCGCTGCCTTCCCAGCTGTCACCGCGCGAGGACAGCGACACCTTCCCGCTCATGACCAGGACGGTGGCCTCGCCCGGGTTCACGTGTTCGTTCAGTTCCTGTCCGGCCTTCAGGGCAATGACGGTTTGGCGCAGGACGTGCTCGTGTCCGCCGTATACCGTGCTGGCGCTGCGCCCGCTACCGGCGCAGCTGGCCGTTTCCAGGTGGCGGCGTCCCAGCGCCGTCAGGGAAAACTTCTTCATCGTCAGCCTCCCGGCAACACCACAGGGCACTGCATCCGCGTTCCTGCGGCTCGAAGCCGCGGGCTGCCCTTTCCACCTGCGGCGCACTGTGGTTCCATCCTACGGCCAAACACAGCTGATGTGCCCCCGATCACGTTTTTATTGGATGGGCGTCCGGGGCTCCCCTAGATTGGACGACTAATGTCATGGTCTCTTGCGTCATCTCGGCGTACGTTGGGGACCACCGGCCCGGTGGAGTTCGCTTCGACACGAAAAGCCAGGTGCCCCCAAAATGCAGAACAGTTTCGACACCCGCTCTGAACTGCAGGTCGATGACACGAGATACGAGATCTACCGGCTGGATCGCATCAAGGGCTCCGACCGTCTGCCCTACAGCCTCAAGGTCCTGCTGGAGAACCTGCTGCGCAACGAAGACGGGCATCTGGTCACGGACGAACAAATCAACGCGATGGCCAACTGGGATGCCAACTCAGAAACCAACTCGGAGATCCAATACACCCCGGCCCGGGTCCTGATGCAGGACTTCACCGGGGTCCCCTGCGTGGTGGACCTGGTCGCCATGCGCGACGCCATGACCGATCTCGGTGGCGATCCGAAGAAGATCAACCCACTGATCCCCGCGGAACTGGTGATCGACCACTCGGTCATTGCCGATGTGTTCGCCCGCCCCGACGCCTTCGGGGTGAACGCCGAACTGGAATTCGGCCGCAACCAGGAGCGCTACCAGCTCCTGCGGTGGGGCCAGCAGTCCTTCGACGATTTCCTGGTGGTTCCCCCGGACACCGGCATCTGCCACCAGGTCAACCTTGAATATCTGGCCCGGGTCGTCTTCACCCGGGAAGGACCCCGTGGCCCCCAGGCCTATCCGGACACCCTGGTCGGCACGGATTCGCATACCCCCATGGTCAACGGCCTCGGCGTACTGGGCTGGGGTGTCGGCGGGATCGAAGCCGAAGCATCCATGCTGGGCCAGCCGATGAGCATGTTGATCCCGCAGGTCGTCGGACTCAAACTGTCCGGGGAGCTGCCCGAGGGCACCACCGCCACCGACCTGGTCCTCACCGTGGCCGAGCTGCTGCGCAAGGTCAGGGTGGTGGGGAAGTTCGTCGACTTCTTCGGCCCCGGGGTCGGCAACGTCCCGTTGGCCACGCGGGCGACGTTGGGCAACATGAGCCCCGAATACGGTTCGACCGCTTCCATCTTCCCGATCGACGACGAAACACTGAACTACCTGCGCCTCACCGGACGCGAAGAGCACCAGATCCGGCTGGTCGAGGCCTATGCCAAGGAACAAGGACTGTGGCACGATCCCGACCACGTCCCGGAATACAGCCAGATCGTCGAGCTGGACCTTTCGACGGTCTCCCCCTCGATCGCCGGCCCGAAGCGTCCCCAGGACCGCATCCCGCTGGCGAAGTCGCCGCAGGTCATCCGCCGGCTGCTGGCCGGGCAGACCCACGCCGACGCCATCGCCGGAGGGCTCGACTCCGCCGTCGAGGACTCCTTCCCCGCCAGCGACCCGGTCGCCATCAGCACCCGCATCCAGCGCGACGACCCGCCGCGGACCTACGACGATGACGGCAATGTCCAGGACGCCTGGCCCTCGGACCCCTCCGAACTGCTGCTGGGCGGCCGGAAGACCAGCATCGACAACGGTGCCGTGGTCATCGCCGCCATCACCTCCTGCACCAACACCTCCAACCCCTCGGTGATGATCGGGGCGGCCCTGCTGGCCAAGAAGGCCGTGGAACGCGGCCTGTCCAGCCAGCCGTGGGTGAAGACCACCCTGGCCCCCGGTTCACGCGTGGTCACCGACTACTACGACCGTTCGGGGCTGACACCGTATCTGGAGAAGCTGGGTTTCAACCTGGTCGGCTACGGCTGCACCACCTGCATCGGCAACTCGGGGCCGTTGATCCCCGAAGTCAGCGCCGCGGCCTCGGAGAAGAACCTCACGGTCGCCTCGGTCCTGTCGGGCAACCGCAACTTCGAGGGCCGGATCCACTCCGAGGTCCAGATGAACTTCCTGGCCTCACCACCGTTGGTCATCGCCTACGCCCTGGCCGGGACCATGCGCACCGACATGCTCAAGGATCCACTCGGCCACGACCCCGAGGGCAAGCCGGTCTACCTGCGCGATATCTGGCCCAGCACCGACGAGATCAAGGACGTCGTCGACGCGAACCTCGAAGCGAAGATGTTCACCGAAGGCTATCTCGACGTCTACCACGGTGACGAGAACTGGCGCGGCATGACGATCCCCGAAGGCGACCAGTTCGCCTGGCAGCCCGATTCCAGCTACATCCAGCGTCCACCCTACTTCGACGGCATGACGCTGGACCCACCGCCGCTCACGGACATCCACGACGCCCGTGTACTGGCCTACCTCGGGGATTCGGTGACCACCGACCACATCTCCCCGGCCGGCGCCATCAAGGCCGATTCCCCCGCCGGCAAATACCTGCAGGACCTGGGAATCGAGCCGAAGGACTTCAACTCCTACGGATCACGGCGCGGGAACCACCACGTGATGATCCGCGGCACCTTCGCCAACGTGAGGCTGCGCAACCGGCTCGTCCCCGGGGTCGAAGGCGGCGTCACCAGGCATCTGCCCGACGGCGAGCGCATGAGCATCTTCGACGCCTCCACCCGCTACATCGGCGACCAGGTCCCGCTGGTCGTGCTGGCGGGTTCGGACTACGGGTCGGGGTCTTCCCGCGACTGGGCGGCCAAGGGCACCACGCTGCTGGGCGTCAAGGCGGTGCTGGCCGTCTCCTACGAGCGGATCCACCGGTCGAACCTGATCGGCATGGGCGTGCTGCCGTTGCAGTTCCTGGACGGCGAAAGGGCCGATACCCATGGGTTGACCGGGGAGGAGACCTATTCCGTCGTCGGCATCGAAGGTGCGTCCCCGCTGCCGAAGGAAGTCACCGTGCGCGTCGACGACGGCGAGAAGACCCGGGAGATCACTGCGAAGGTCAGGATCGACACCCCCGCCGAGGAAGGGTATTTCGTCCACGGGGGCATCCTGCCCTACGTCCTGCGTCAGTTGCTTTCGTCATGAGTGCCACCGACACCAAGCGCGGGCGGGTCCCGGTGCTGCGCTCCTCGGCCGTCCTGCATGCGGTCATGGCCGTGGGCGGGCTAATCATGGTGCTGTTCCTGATCGCGCATATGTACGGGAACCTGAAGGTCTTCGCGGGCCAGGAGGCCTTCGACGGCTACTCGGCGTACCTGCGCACGATCCTCGAGCCCCTGCTTCCCTATGCCGGGGCCCTGTGGATCCTGCGCGTGATCCTGCTGATCAGCGTCGGCGCCCACATCTGGGCGGCCTTCGTGCTCTGGCACCGGTCCCGGGCGGCCACCGCCGGCGGGGGCGGCTGGCGGTACCAGACCACGCAGAACCGCCGCGGCGTGCAACGCAGCTATGCCTCCTTCACGATGCGCTGGGGCGGGGTGACGATCGCCCTGTTCGTCGTCTACCACCTGCTGCATCTGACCGGGAACGTCATCCACCCCGGCGGAGCCTCGGACAGCGCCTATGAGCGGATGGTCAACGGCTTCTCCATCTGGTGGGTGGTGCTCTCCTATGTCATCGCGCTCATCGCCCTGGGCTTCCACCTGCGCCACGGCATCTGGAGCGCCTTCGCCTCCCTGGGCGCAAACACCAGCATCGCGGTACGACGCCGGCTCAATGGGCTGGCCTACGTGGTCACCTTCGTGATCATCGTCGGCTTCCTCGTACCACCACTGAGCATCTTGATCGGATGGGTAGGAGCATGATGAACGATTACTTCACCGAAGGCGACCCGCTGCAGGACACTCAGGACCCCGGCGGGCCGCTGAAGGACCGCTGGGACAAACGACGTTTCGAGGCCAAGCTGATCAGTCCGGCCAACCGGCGCAAGGTCTCCATCATCGTCATCGGCACCGGGCTCGCCGGTGGGTCCGCGGCGGCGACCCTGGGTGAGGCCGGCTACAACGTGAAGGTCTTCTGCTATCAGGACAGCGCCCGCCGGGCCCACAGCATCGCCGCCCAGGGCGGGATCAACGCGGCGAAGGACTACCGCAACGACGGGGACAGCATCCACCGGCTGTTCTACGACACGGTCAAGGGCGGGGACTACCGTTCACGCGAATCCAACGTCTACCGCCTGGCCCAGGTCAGTGCGGCGATCATCGACCAGGCAGTGGCCCAGGGGGTCCCCTTCGCCCGCGAATACGGCGGCCTGCTGGATACCCGTTCCTTCGGTGGCGTCCAGGTCTCCCGGACGTTCTACGCCCGCGGGCAGACCGGTCAGCAGCTGCTGCTGGGCGCCTACCAGGCGCTGGAGCGCCAGGTGGGGGCCGGGACCGTGGAGTTGAACACCCGGCACGAGATGCTGGACCTGATCGTCATCGACGGCAAGGCCCGCGGGGTGGTGGTCCGGGACATGGTCACCGGCGAATTCGAGACGCATCTGGCCGACGCGGTCGTACTGGCCAGCGGCGGCTACGGCAACGTCTACTACCTCTCCACCAATGCGATGGGCTGCAATGTCACCGCCAGCTGGCGGGCCCACCGCAAGGGCGCCTATTTCGCCAACCCCTGCTATACGCAGATCCACCCCACCTGCATCCCGGTCAGCGGGGACCACCAGTCGAAGCTGACCCTGATGAGCGAATCGTTGCGCAACGACGGACGGATCTGGGTGCCGGTCAAGGCCGGCGACGACCGGGCCCCGGCGGACATCCCCGAGGACGAACGCGACTACTACCTGGAACGGGTCTACCCGGCCTTCGGCAACCTGGTCCCCCGGGACGTGGCCTCGCGGGCGGCGAAGAAGCAATGCGACGAGGGCCGCGGCGTGGGCCCGGGAGGCCTGGGGGTCTATCTGGATCTCACCCACGCCATCAAGCGGTTGGGCCGGCACGTCATCGAGGAGAAATACGGCAACCTCTTCGACATGTACGCCAAGATCACCGACGAGGACCCCTATCAGGCGCCCATGCGCATCTATCCGGCCATCCACTACACGATGGGCGGGCTGTGGGTGGATTACGACCTGCAAAGCTCCATCCCCGGTCTCTTCGTCATCGGCGAGGCGAACTTCTCCGACCACGGCGCCAACCGGCTCGGCGCCAGCGCCCTGATGCAGGGGTTGGCCGACGGCTACTTCGTGCTGCCCGGGACCATCAACGACTATCTGGCCCGCAACCCGTTGCCCGCCGACGTCGACGCCAACCATCCAGCCGTCGTCGAGGCCGCCGAGGGCGTCCGTGAACGCACCGAACGGCTGCTGTCCATCAACGGGAGCCGTTCGGTGGATTCCTTCCACAAAGAGCTCGGGTCCATCGTCTGGGAGTACTGCGGCATGGAACGCAATGCCGAAGGACTCAGCCACGCCATCGAAGAGATCCGCCGGCTGCGTGACGAGTTCTGGACGGATGTGAAGGTCACCGGGGTCAACGAGGAATTGAACCAGTCCCTGGAGCGGGCGGGCCGGGTCGCCGACTTCTTCGGGCTCGCGGAGCTGATGTGCATCGACGCACTGCACCGCGAGGAGTCCTGCGGGGCGCATTTCCGTTCCGAAAGCCAGACCGAGGGCGGCGAGGCCCTGCGGCAGGACGAGGACTTCAGCTACGTGGCCGCCTGGGAATTCGGCGGCGATGGAGACGAGCCGGTACTGCACCGTGAACACCTCGAATTCGAGAACATCAAGGTCCAGCAAAGGAGCTACAAATGAAGATCACATTGCGGATCTGGCGCCAACACCATCAGGACCAGCCCGGGGCCATGGAGGCCTACGAGGTCGACGAGATCTCCCCCGACATGTCGTTTTTGGAGGTCCTCGATCTGCTCAACGAGGACCTCACGCTCAACGGCGGGGAACCGGTGGCCTTCGACCACGACTGCCGCGAGGGGATCTGCGGGATGTGCTCCCTGGTGATCAACGGGCTGGCCCACGGCCCCGAGGCGTTGACCACCACCTGCCAGCTCTACATGCGCCACTTCGAGGACGGCCAGGTCATCGACGTCGAACCCTGGCGTTCGACGGCGTTCCCGGTGATCCGGGATCTGGTGGTGGACCGCAGCGCCCTGGACCGGATCATCGAAGCCGGCGGTTACGTCAGCGCCCCCACCGGCGCCGCGGCGGACGCCAACGCCGTCACCGTGCCGAAGAAGGATGCCGACCGGGCCTTCGACGCCGCGGCATGCATCGGCTGCGGGGCCTGCGTGGCCGCCTGCCCCAACGGTTCGGCGTCGTTGTTCCTCGGCGCCAAGATCACCCACCTCGGTTCGCTGCCCCAGGGCCAGCCCGAACGGGACGAGCGGGCCCTGGCGATGGTCGAACAGCACGATGCCGAGGGCTTCGGCGGCTGCACGCAGATCGGTGAATGCACCGCGGTCTGCCCGGCGGGCATCCCCTTGGACATGATCTCCCAGCTGAACCATGACGTGCTGTCCGGGTTGAAGCACCAGTCGGGACAATGATCTGTCCCCCGGCAAGGCCTACGTCTGGGCTGATCCCTGCTCGCGCCTGACGCGGCGGACGGTGTGGAAGACGTGGTGCGCCAACACCACCAACGCCGCCCAGCCCAGCCCGAGTGCCCAGGCCACGGCGACATCCGTGAACCAATGGTGGCCCAGATAGATGCGGCTGCCGCCGATGAGGACCACATAGGCCACACAGCCGGCGACCTTCAGCGCCCGGGTCCAGCGGCGTTCGAGCTGCAGGAACCACAAATAGGCGATGACCATGATGATCGCCGTCGCGTTGAGCGTATGCCCGGAGGGGAACGACGGCGAGGTTTCATAGGGCGGGACGGCGTCGGCCATCGGTGGCCGGGTCCGCCCGATCAGATCCTTGCCTGCAATGGTCATCACCACGGAGCCGGCCCCCGCCGCACCGATAAGCAGCAGCGGCCGCCAGGACCGACGGATCCGCGTCAGCACGGCGATCGCTGCCAGGGCAATAATCGACATCCCGATGACCGAGCCGGTGTTGGTGAACCAGGTGACCGCTGTGTCGGCCAGCGGGCTGCGCCACGTCATCACCCAGGCCAGTAACGGCCGGTCCACTGCGGCCAGGTTGTCCTTCTCCGCCAGGGATTCGTAGATATTGGCGGCAAAGAGGGTCATTAGGGTGACGAAGGAGGCGCCGATGACCAGCGTGATCCACAAGGCACCATAGGCCCCGAGTCGCGAGGGCAGCCTGCGTGCCGCGGCGTCGGCGACCGGATGCCCCCGTGGGGGAGGCTCGGGTGAACAGGAAGTGGGCATGCCTGTCAGACTAATGCCATGACGCTGCGCATACTGGCCATCGGGAAGAAGCACGAGTCGTGGGTGGCCGAGGGCATCGAGCGCTATTCGAAGCGGATGAAGAAACCCTTCGACGTGTCCTGGGCCCTGCTGCCGCATTCGTCCCGGGAAGGCGATGCCGCACGCACTGAGGAATCCGCCCGCATCCTGGCCAAGGTCCAGCCACGGGACCATGTGGTCCTGCTGGACGAACGCGGGAAGAACATCGATTCCCCGGCCCTGGCCCGTGCCCTGCAACAGCCGCTGGATACCGCACGCCCGGTGGTGCTGGTCATCGGCGGCGCCTACGGGGTGGACAGGTCGGTGCACCAGCGGGCCGACTTCACCTGGAGCCTGTCCAAGCTGGTCTTCCCCCACCAACTGGTCCGGCTCGTGGTGGCCGAACAGCTCTACCGTGCCCAGGAAATCGCCGGAGGGCGGCCGTACCACCACCAATAATGGTGCCGAGGTGCCCCGACCGCCCCCGCGCCAACTCGTCGGTGCTTCGGCGTAGGCTTTCAGCGATGGCAGAAAAGCCCGCAGCAGCCGCAGTGCTCCAGAAGTTCACGCCCGCGACCCGCGAGTGGTTCACGGGTGCCTTTGCCGCGCCGACGGCCGCCCAGCTCGGCGCCTGGGACGCCGTTTCCGCGGGCAGCAACGCCCTGGTCGTCGCCCCGACCGGTTCGGGCAAAACCCTCTCCGCCTTCCTCTGGGCCCTGGACGGGTTCATCCGAAACAGCACCGAACCACCGGCACTGCCCACCCTCGATGCCGACGATGCAGTCGCTGCACCCGGGAAGAAGGCGAAGGCCCCGAAACGCAAGACCCGGGTCCTGTACATCTCTCCGCTGAAGGCGCTTGGCGTCGACGTCGAACGCAACCTGCGCGCACCGCTGATCGGGATCACCCGGATGGCCCAACGACTCGGCCTGCCGGCCCCCGAGGTCAGTGTTGGCGTGCGTTCGGGAGACACCCCGGCCAATGACCGCCGCAAACTGCTGACGAGTCCGCCGGATATCCTCATCACCACCCCCGAGTCACTGTTCCTGATGCTGACTTCCAAGGCCCGGGAGACACTGACCGGCATCGACACGGTCATCATCGACGAGGTTCACGCCGTCGCCGGCACCAAACGCGGGGCCCATCTGGCGGTCTCGCTCGAACGGCTCGATGCCCTGCTGACAACCCCGGCCCAGCGCATCGGGCTCTCGGCCACCGTCGAACCCCGGGCCGAGGTCGCCCGGTTCCTGGGCGGGTCCCGGCCGGTGGACATCGTGGCTCCGCCCTCTCAGAAGACCTGGGACCTGACGGTCACCGTCCCCGTGGAGGACATGACGAACCTGCCCGCAGCCGCCGAAGCCAGCGAGCTCGACGAACTGGCCGGCTTCCAACCGCAGGCAAGCATCTGGCCGCATGTGGAGGAGAAGATCGTGGACCTCATCGAGGCCAACCGTTCCACGATCGTCTTCGCGAACTCCCGGCGCCTGGCCGAACGGCTGACGGCGAACCTGAACGAGATCCACGCGGCCCGGCAGGAACTGACCGGCTCAGATCCGTGGGCCGCATCGGCCAGCGAACCGGCCACCGGACCGACCATCGCCCCCGAACCGCAGCATCCGCCCGCGCAGGTCATGGCGCAGGCCGGGGCCAGCTCAGGCGCCGAGGCCGTGCTGGCCCGGGCCCACCACGGGTCGGTCTCCAAGGACCAACGCGCCGACATCGAGGATGACCTGAAGTCCGGGCGCTTGCGCTGCGTCGTGGCCACCTCCTCGTTGGAACTGGGCATCGACATGGGCCTGGTCGATCTGGTCATCCAGGTCGAATCCCCCCATTCGGTGGCCTCCGGACTGCAACGCGTGGGCCGGGCCGGACACCAGGTCGGGGAAGTCTCCACCGGGGTCTTCTTCCCCAAGCAGCGCTCGGATCTGGTCAATACGGCGATCACCGTCGAACGCATGCGCTCCGGGGCCATCGAGGCGTTATCCATTCCGGCGAACCCGCTGGATATCCTGGCCCAGCAGACCGTCGCCGCCGCAGCGTTGGGTGAGGTCGATGCGGAGGAATGGTTCGACGTCGTGCGTCGTTCGGCGCCCTTTGCCGCGCTGCCCCGGTCGGCCTTCGACGCGACCCTTGACCTGCTGGCGGGGAAGTACCCTTCCGATGAGTTCGCCGAACTGCGTCCACGCATTATCTGGGACCGCGAGGCCGGCACCCTGTCCGGCCGGCCCGGCGCCCAACGCCTGGCCGTCACTTCAGGGGGCACCATCCCGGACCGCGGCATGTTCGGGGTCTTCCTCATCGGCACCGAGGACCAGAGTGGCGGCGGGCGTCGGGTGGGCGAACTCGACGAGGAAATGGTCTACGAATCCCGCGTCGGCGACGTGTTCGCCCTGGGTGCGACCAGCTGGAAGATCGAGGACATCACCCACGACCGGGTCCTGGTCTCCCCCGCCTTCGGCCAGCCCGGCAAACTGCCCTTCTGGAAGGGCGACTCGCTGGGCCGTCCCGCCGAACTCGGCCGGGCGCTAGGCAGGTTCCGCCGGGAGCTCGGCGGAGCCGGCGCGGACGATGCCGGGGCCCGGCTGGCAGCGATCGGCCTGGATGGTTGGGCGGCAGCGAACCTGGCCGGTTATCTGGCCGACCAGCAGGAAGCCACCAGCATCATCCCCAGCGACACCACACTGGTGGTCGAACGCTTCCAGGACGAGCTCGGCGACTGGCGGGTGGTCCTGCACTCACCGTTCGGCATGCCGGTGCACGCCCCCTGGACGTTGGCCGTCGGCGCCCGGCTGCACGAACGCTACGGGATGGACGGTTCGGCGATGGCTGCCGACGACGGGATCGTGCTGCGGGTGCCGATGATGGACGATGAGCCCCCCGGGGCCGAACTCTTCCTCTTCGACTCCGAAGAGCTCGACACCATCGTCACCACCGAGGTGGGCGGTTCCGCCCTCTTCGCCTCGCGATTCCGTGAATGCGCGGCCCGGGCCCTGCTGCTGCCGCGGCAGAACCCCGCCAAACGCAGCCCGCTGTGGCAACAACGCCAACGCTCGGCCCAGCTGCTGGACGTGGCCAGGAAATACCCCTCCTTCCCGATCATCCTCGAGACGGTCCGCGAATGCCTGCAGGACGTCTACGACCTGCCCTCGCTACGCTCGATCGCCGCCGAACTGCAGGGCCGGGGGCTGCGGATCGTGGAAACGACCACGCGCCAACCCTCACCCTTCGCCCAGACCCTGCTCTTCGGCTATGTCGCCCAATTCCTCTACGAGGGCGACTCCCCGCTGGCCGAACGCCGGGCCGCCGCCCTGTCGATCGACCCGTCACTCTTGGGCGACCTGCTGGGCCGCACCGAATTGCGCGAACTGCTGGACCCCGAGGTCATCGCGGCCACCGAAGCCGAACTCCAACGGCTATCCCCCAACCGCCGGCTCAAGGGTCTGGAGGGGGCCGCCGATCTGCTGCGTCTGCTCGGGCCCTTGGGGATCGAGGAGCTGGCGGCCCGGCTGCGCCCGGCCGACGAATCCGCAGACGAGCCTGCCCAGGACGACGGCGAGGCAGCTGCGGACGCGGGCACCGGATCCGACGCCGGACCAACCCGCCCGGCAGCCACCGTGGACGAGGCCTCCGGGTATGCCGAGGCCCTGGTGCGCAGCAACCGTGCCCTACGGGTCAATCTCGCGGGCCGGCCGGTGCTGGCGGCGATCGAGGATGCCGCCCGGTTGCGTGACGGGCTCGGCGTCCCGTTGCCGATGGGGATCCCGCTGGCCTTCATCGAGCCGGTCGCGGACCCGTTGGGTGACCTCGTGGGACGCTACGGGCGCACCCATGGGCCCTTCACCGTGGCCGAGGCCGCCGCCGCGCTGGGCTTGGGCAGCGCCGTCGTCCTGTCGGTCCTCAAGCGTCTGGGCACCGAATCGAGGGTGGTCGAAGGAGAATTCCGTCCCACCACCGGTGAGTCGGCGGCTGGCTCCCCGGCGGCGAGCGAGTGGTGCGACGCCGAGGTGCTGCGCCGGATCCGCCGACGCTCGCTGGCCGCGCTGCGCGCCGAGGTCGAACCGGTCGACGACGCCACGTTCGGGCGGTTCCTTCCCGACTGGCAGTTCGTGGGGCAGGAGCTGCGCGGGCTCGACGGGGTCGCCACGGTGATCGACCAGTTGGCCGGGGTGCCGGTTCCGGCGAGCGCCTGGGAGGCGTTCGTGCTCCCGGCCCGGGTGGCGGATTACCAGCCGGGGATGCTCGACGAACTGATGGCCACCGGGGAGGTGTTGTGGTCCGGTGCCGGGACGTTGGCGGGAAACGACGGCTGGATCAGCCTGCATCCCGCCCAGGAGGCGGCACTGACGCTGAACCCCGACGCCGATTTCGAGCCTTCCGGGGTTCAGGTGCGCCTCCTGGAGATCCTGGCCAGCGGCGGCGGCTACTTCTTCCGCCAGATCACCGGGGCCCTGGGGGTCACCGGCCAGGACGAATCGGTGCTGAGCGCCCTCTGGGAGCTGGTGTGGGCCGGTCGGATCGGCAACGACACCTTCGCCCCGGTGCGCGGACTGCTCGGCGGTGGACGAACCGCCCATAAACCCCGCGGGGCCCCACCCCGGGCCCGGGCGCCCCGGCTGGGTCGGATGCGCTCACCGCGGGGACCGGGGATGCATGCCTCCGGGCTGCGTCCCGGCGCTGCCGGGGCCACCGCGCCCATCGCCCCGGCCCAACCACAGGCCGCCGGACGCTGGTCCCTGCTGCCGGCCCCGGAAGCCGATCCCACCCTCCGGGCCCATGCCGGTGCCGAATTCCTGCTCGACCGCTACGGCGTGCTGACCCGCGGTTCGGTCATGGTGGAGAACGTCCCCGGCGGGTTCGGCCGGCTCTACCGGGTCCTGGCCCGGCTGGAGGAAGCGGGCAGGACCCGCAGAGGCTATTTCATCGAACACCTCGGGGCCGCCCAGTTCTCCGTCCCGGCGACGGTGGACCGGCTGCGCGGGCATACCCGGGATACCGATCTGGAGTCCGCGGTCTCCCCCGCCGCCGGCCCCGGGAGGGTTCCGTTAGCGGTAGCCCTCGCGGCGACCGACCCGGCCAACCCCTACGGGGCGGCCCTGCCCTGGCCGACCGTGGGCTCGTCAGAGGACGGGCCCTCCCCCACCGGGCAACGCCCGGGACGCAAGGCCGGCGCCGTCGTCGTCCTGCTCGATGGCCGGTTGGGCCTGTACCTGGAACGCGGCGGCCGGACGGCGCTGGTCTTCACCGAGGAGCCGGCCGAACTCGAGGCCGCCGCCCGGGCGCTCGTGGCGGCCCTGCGCACGGCCCGGGTGGAGCGGATCGCCCTGGACAAGGCCAATGGGGCCCCCGTCCCCGATACGCCGCTGGCCAGGGCCTTATTGGCCGCGGGATTCCATTCCTCCCCCAACGGATTGCGCTTCCGCCCGTGAGTCGTTTTGCGGAGACCGGTATAGTGTGATCCATTCCACTTAGTGGGCTAGCGATGAGGCCAGCAACGAAGGACGTGACCAGCAGTGCCAGAGGGTGACAGCATCTACCGGGCAGCCCGTCGGCTCGATGCGGCACTGAGCAACAGGTCCCTGCAGTCCAGCGATTTCCGGCTCCCGTCCTACGCCACCTTGAACCTGGCCTCGCAAACGGTCTCCTCCGTGATCTCCCGGGGCAAGCACCTGCTGATCCGGGTGGCCGATCTATCGATCCACACCCACCTGTCCATGGACGGGCATTGGGATGTCTACGCCACCGGCGAGCGCTGGCGGGCCCCGGCCTTCAAGGCACGGTGCGTGCTGCGCAACCCGGACTTCCAGGCGGTCGGTTTCGACCTGGGTTTCCTGCGGGTGATCCGCACCGTCGACGAGCCCGACGCCGTCGGCCACCTCGGACCCGATCCGCTGGGGGCCTCCTGGGATGCCGAGGAGGTGCACCGCCGTCTGGCCATGATGCCCGAGCGGCCCATCGCCCTGACCCTGCTGGACCAGCGGGTCATCGCCGGTCTGGGGAACATCTACCGTTCGGAACTGCTCTTCCTGCTGGGCCTGCACCCCCGCACCCCCACGGGGCAGCTGCCCGATCCGGTGTATCTGGTCGATCTGGCCCATCAGCTCATGCATGCCAATATGGACCGCTCGCGCCGGGTCACCACGACGCCGCCGATGCGCGACCAGTACTGGGTCTATGGGCGGGCCGGCAAGCCGTGCCTGCGCTGCGGGGACACCGTCGAACACCGCAAGCTCGGCCAGCCACGCCCGCCCGCCGGGGCACGGCGCGGGGCGGACCGGGTCCCGGCGGGACGCCGGGGCCCCGAGGCCGGAGGACCCCGGCCCGCCGACGGCACCGGACAGGTCAAGACCGACGAGCACCAGCGGGCCCCCGGGGCCGAACCGTGCGAACGCGGCATCGACCTGAACGAACGCGACCTCTATTTCTGCCCCAGCTGCCAGGTGGATCCCTTCGCCTGAATCCTGCCGTCGCCCCGACGTGGGAAACTTATTCCATGGCCATGCAATCCCCCCTCCCCGTCCGCAACGGCGTCAACGCCACCCGGTTGCGCATCCCCCGGGAAGGGCCCTGGGCGACGGTCATGGACTACATGCTCGAACGCTTCGGCCATGTCGACCCCGAAGGCATCGTCCGCCGCTTCCGGGAGGGCGAAGTCGTGGGCCTGGGCGCCGAACCGTTGAGCACCAGCACCCCGTTGGGCCACCACGATTTCCTCTGGTACTACCGCAACCTCCCCGATGAGCCGGTGCTGCCGGTCACCGAAACGATCCTGTTCCAGGACGAGGACCTGCTGGTCGTGGACAAACCGCATTTTCTGCCCAGCACCCCCGGCGGCCGGTTCATCCAGGAATCGGCGCTGGTCCGTCTGCGCAACCGGCTGGACCTACCGGATCTGGTGCCGATGCACCGGCTCGACCGGGCCACGGCGGGCATCATCCTCTTCTCCACGAATCCGGCCACCCGCGGTGCCTACCAGGTCCTCTTCGAGCGTCGCCGAATCCAGAAGGAATACCGCTGCGTCGCAGCCCTTCCCCCCGGCTGGGATGCCGCCGCAGCCATGGCGGAACCGGACCCGGATTCCGCCCCGGGCCGGCATGGCCAACCCGTGAGGCAGATCAGCGGAAACCACCGGGCGACCGCCGCCGATTTCCCGGCGGAGTACCGCAACCGGATGGTCAAGGAAAAAGGCCATCTGCTGGCCCTGACCCAGCCCGGGGAACCGAACGCGGAAACCCGGATTGACCTGTTGCGCACCGGCCTGGGCACCGGAGCCCATGCGGGCACCGCCGTCGGACTCTTCCGCCTGCGCCCGCATTCGGGCAAGACGCACCAATTGCGGGTGCATATGGCGGCCCTGGGGCTGGGCATCCTCAACGATGCGTTCTACCCGGACCTGTGGGAGAAGGCCCCTGATGACTTCACCCGGCCGTTGCAGCTGTTGGCGCATTCGATCTCCTTCACCGACCCGCTCTCCGGGGCTCCGGTCACCTACACCTCGCAACGGAACCTGGGCGAATTTCCCGGTCCCGTCCACTAGCGGCAGGACCATGTCGGAGCTGTTACGTCCAATCGTCGGAGCTAAAGAGGCCAGTGGGATCACGATCCGGCCACAGCTGGGCCCGAATCCGCGCCGACGTCCCCAAACGGCCCCCCGGTATTAGGTAGGCTATGAGCGGTGGTATGGGGAGGAATCATTGCCATGAAAACAGCGGGTAAAGGGGATTCCACGTCATGACAGAAACACGCCAGGAGACTTCGGCGGCCTCCGAGGCGCTGGAGCGTCTGCGTGCCCATCAGCCCCCCGCCTCCCCCCGTGCCGAGGGCCCCGAATCGTCCTCCCCCCGGCCCCCGCACCACGACGGCGCCTCCCCCACGAACCATTCCACCTCGCTGCCGCCCAAACCCACGCGCGACCCCGAGGGCGTGCTGAACGAATCCGACGCACCCTCACGGCATATGGCCGCGGCAGGAACGCGCGGGAGGCTGCCTGACGAGAACGCCAAGACCCGGTTGAACACCTGGCTCGACGGAATCAACTCCCCCGACTGGCAGGAACTGGCCCGCAGGACGAAGACCGGCACCGTACGGACCATCGCCGCCCAACGCGCGGCCTCCCGCCGCCGGGCCGACGCCCGGGCCAAGGCCCGCGAGGAGAAGTCCCGCCAGCGGGCCGAACGCGAAGCCGCCGAAGCCGCCGAAGCCGAAGCCTCCGCGGAGCGCAAACGCGCGGCGGAGGAAGCAGCCCGACTGGCCGCCGAAGCCGAAGCGGCCCAGCAGGCCGCCGAAGAGGCCGCGGCCCGGGCGGCGGCCTCCACCAACGACCTCGAATCGTTGGTGGAAAACGCCCGCGAGGCCATCGTCGACGCCGCGGAGGTCCCCCGGACCGCCGAACAGCTGCGCAACACCAGCCCCTTCTGGGTCGACGACGAGGGCCCCATCTACGTCCCGCCCTACAACCTGCCCTCCAGCGACCCGGATCCGCCGGAGCAGCGCTCGGATCTGATCCGTCGCCTCGTCGTGACGGTGGTTGCCGCCGCCACCCTGGTCCTGGGGTTCATGGGCCTGGGCTGGTTCGGGGGCCCCACGGCCCATTCGGCCGCCCACTCGGCCTACGGCCCCGAAAATGCCTTGCTGGCACCCAACAGCAATTCGTTCATGATCTGGGGCGTGCTGTTCGTCTGGATCGCCCTGTATGCGATCTTCCAATGGCATCCGAGCCAGCGGTCCTCCTACCGCCAACGCGACATCGGCTACCTCACGGCCGGGGCCGGGCTGCTGGGGGCGTTGTGGCTGCTGTGTGCCCGGTCCTCGCTGGTGTTCCTGTCGGTGGTCGTGGCCCTGGCGCTGACCACCGTCCTGGTCTATGCGGTCCGCCGGATGAACCAGCGCACTGCCCGGTCGAATGTGGAGCGGGTGTTCGTGGACGGTCCGGCCGCCTTGTTCCTGGGCTGGATGCTGGTCCTGCTGCCGGCGACGCTGTCCATCGCGCTGACCCGCGCCGGATTCACCTTGCTCCTGCCGGCCTCGTTGTGGGCCGTCCTGACCATCGTCGGGTGCACGTGGGCCGCCGCCAGCTTCTCCATGTCCGAGCGGGGCCGCATCGTGGTGGCATTGGGCTTCGCCTGGGGGCTGTTCTGGGTCATGCTGGACCGGCTGCTGACCCTGCAGTCCTCGGCCCCGGTGGCGATCGTCTGCGGGTTGTGCGCGTTCATCGTGCTCCTGGCCACGGAGAACCGCCGATACCAGATCGGCCATGCCGAGCGCCGTGCCGCCCGCGGACAGCGCACCGAGTTCTAGAGCGCGGTCCACCGGCCCCGGACCCGGCGCAGCACGAGAAGTCGTTGGGTGGCGGCCACGCCCTCGACGGCGGCACGCATCCGCGCGGCGGCCGAGCGGGCGGCGCGCAGATCGGCGTCGTACTCCTCCTCCTCGACCGTGAAGCGCACAGTGATCCGAGGGACTCCGGCGACGATGTCGAGCTGGTTTGCTTCCACATGGTGGGATTCGGCCAGGGAAGCAACCGCCGCGTCCATCACCGCTTCGGGGCGGTGGCCCGGACGCAGGGACAGGATGTTCAGCTGGGCACGAAACGAGGGCACCACCCCAGCGTAGTGCCCGGCGATGCCCTCCTTCGAACCAGGCCTCAGGCGATCGCGGAGATCCCGGTGGCGGCCCGGCCGACGATCAACAGGTTGATGTCATGGGTGCCCTCATAGGTGTAGATCGCTTCGGCATCGGCGAAGATCCTGGCCATCCGGTGATCGGTGACGATCCCGTTACCGCCCATCGCGGCCCGGCCCAGGGCCACCGATTCGCGCATCCTCTCGGTCGCGAACGCCTTGGCCAGCGCCGCCTGCTCCATCTTCTCGGTCCCCTGGGACTGCGCCCGGGCGATCTGGGTCATCAACGCCATCGACGCCGTGGCATTTCCCAGCATGGTGGCCAGTTTCTGCTGGATGAGCTGGAAGGAGGCCAGCGGCCGGCCGAATTGTTCACGCTCCAACACATAGGCCCGCAGCACGTCGAAGGCCGCCAGTTGTTGTCCGACGGCGAGCCAGCCGACCATGATGCGGCTGGACCGCAGCAACTGGTTGATATCGGCGAAGGAATCGATTCCGGGGAACCGGTCCTCCTCCATCACGCGGACGTCCCGCAACACGATATCGGCGTTCTGCACGGTGCGCAGCGAGATCTTGTTCTCGATCTTGGAGGTGGTCACCCCGGGCAGGGAGGTGTCCAGGACGAATCCGCGCACCGCACCGGTGTCCTCGTCCAGGGCCCACAGCAGCAGGTGCTCACAGAACGTCCCGTTGCCGATCCAGCGTTTGGCCCCGTTGATGATCCAGGCATCGCCCTCCCGGCGGGCCCGGGTTTCCATGCCCTTGGCGACGTCGGAACCGTGCTCCGGTTCGGTCAACGCGAAGGCCCCGGTGGTGCGCAGGGCCGCCGCATCGGCCAGATAGCGTTCACGCTGGCCCTCGGTGCCGAAGTCATGCAGGGACTCGACGAAGAGGTCGTGGTGGATCATGAAGAACGTCGCCAACGACGCATCGGCCCGGGCCAGCTCGGCGATGAGCAGTCCGTGGAACAACGTCGAATAGCCGTGCCGGGTCGGCGTGCTCACCCCCAACGCCCCGAGCCTCGGCAGCAGATCGAAGGGGAACTCCTCGGCGGTCCACCACGCCCCGGCATGTTCGGTGACGTATTCGGCCACGAAGGCGCGCACTTCGGCCAGCTTGGCCCGCTCCCTCTCGTCGAGTTGCGACTCGATGTCCAGGAAATCGGCCCCGGCTAGTTCCCGGGTGGTGCGGGCAGGAGGGCCGCCCTCGTTCTTCACGGTCATCCCGCTCCTTATTTCGGGGCCATGCGGATGGCTCCGTCGAGTCGGATGGTCTCACCGTTGAGCATCTGGTTGGCCAGGATGTGCTCCACCAGCGCGGCGTATTCGGCGGGCTTTCCCAACCGTGAGGGGTGGGGCACCTGGGCGCCGAGGGAGTCCTGGGCCTCCTGCGGCAGACCGGCGAGCATCGGCGTTTCGAAGATCCCCGGGGCGATGGACATGACCCGGATGTGCTGACGGGCCAATTCGCGGGCCAGCGGGAGGGTCATCGCCGCGACCCCTCCCTTGGAGGCGGCATAGGCCGGCTGGCCGATCTGCCCGTCGAAGGCCGCGACGGAGGCCGTGTTCACGATGACACCGCGTTCCTCGGTCCCGGTCTCGTCGTCGAGGATCGGTTCGGTCCCGGCCATGGCTTCGGCGGCCAGCCGGACGACATTGAAGGTGCCGATCAGGTTCACGGCCACGACCTTCTCGAAGGAGGCCAGCGGAAGGACTCCGTCCCGGCCGAGGACCTTGCCCGGGGTGGCTACCCCGGCACAGTTGACCAGCACACGCAGCGGCGCCATGTCGCTGGCCACTTCGACGGCGCGCCGGACCTCCTGTTCGTTGGTCACGTCCGCGGCGACGAACCGGGCCCGTTCGCCCAGTCCGATGGCGGCGTCCTCGCCGGCCGATCCGGGCAGGTCGAGCAGGACCACATGGGCCCCGGCGTCGTAGAGCTTCTTGGCGGTGGCGGCACCCAGGCCGGATGCGCCACCGGTGATGAGGGCCGAGGCCCCGGCGATGTCCATGGTTCCTCCCGAAAGGGCGGATCGACCCGCCCGGTTAATGGTTGTTAACTCAAATCCAACTGTAGCGTCTGTCGCGCGGACACTCCACCCCTGCGGACGTCGTAGGATTCGCTCATGAGCCCCGTATCCGGCCCCCGCCCCTTCCTGCTGCTTTCCACCCGGGAGGACCCCGTGGCCGCCGCGGACGAGGTCCGTGGGTTCCTGGCCGCCGCGGACCTTCCGGCCGCGCTGTTGGAGGTCGTGGCCCTGGGCGCCTCCCCGCTGCCGGCCCCACTGGACCTGGGGGCGTATTCGGGCATCCTGCTCGGCGGCGGACCCTTCAACTCCTCCGATGACCCGGCCGGCAAATCCCCGACCCAGCGGCGGGTCGAAGCCGAGATCTCGGGATTGCTGGACCAGCTCCTGGCCCATGACTTCCCGTTCCTTGGCGCCTGCTACGGCATCGGGACCCTGGGGACCCACCAGGGCGGCACCGTGGACCGGACCCATGCCGAACCCGTCGGCCTCTCCCGGATCGAGCTGACCAGGGCCGGGGCCCGCGATCCGATCACCGCCGGGATGCCCCCGGCCTTCGACGCCTTCGTCGGACATAAGGAGGCGGTCTCCACGCTGCCTCGGCACGCCGTCCTGTTGGCGACCTCCGGGCCCTGCCCGGTGCAGATGTTCCGGATCGGCACGAATCTCTATGCCACCCAGTTCCATCCGGAGCTCGACGGAGACGGGCTGGCCACGCGTATTGGGATCTACCGTGACGCAGGCTATTTCGATCCCGCGGAGGCCGGCCCGTTGACCGAACTCGCCCATGCGGCCGACGTCCCCTGGCCGGGCCTGATCCTGCGCAACTTCGTCCAGCGGTACCAGCGCTAGGAGGCCCGTCCCGGGTACTGCCCCGACTAGCGGCGGGTGACCTTGCCGGTGAGCTGGGCGGCCGGCTGCAGGAACAGCGGCCGGGCGGCGATCCAGCCGGCCACCACGACGATCGCCGCGACCACGAAGATCCAGAACCCCACCCAATTGACCACATCGGGGCCCTGGCCGCTGTACATGTAGTTGAGGTTCCGGCGCATGCCGGTGGTGAAGACCAGGACGACGTGCACGAAGATGAACACGACGAAGTAGAACATCACCGGCAGGTGGATGATCCGCGCCAGCAGGACCGGATAATAGCGGTTGATCTTCCACTGGGTGGACCACAGCGAGGACATCCGCACCCCGGTCACCACCGCCAGCGGCGCGGCCACGAAGATGGTGACGAAGTAGGCGAGCAGCTGGATGCCGTTGTAGTTCTGCCAGGCCGATTCCATCGGCCACTCCAGCGACAGATACTGCAGCCCCGCCGAGATGGCCTGGGGGAAGACATCCCACCCCGTCGGGATGATCCGTTTCCAATGCCCGGTGGAGAAGACCAGGACGTAGAAGACCACCCCGTTCAGGATCCATAAGCTGCCCAGGCTGTAGTGCAGCCACAGGTAGATGCTCATCTTGGCCGGTGGATTCTGCCGGTTGCGGGGCCCCACCGTGCGGGTCCAATAGGCTTCCGGGGTCCGTTCGGTACGCACCATCCACCCGGCGCGGATGATCAGGATGATCAGGAAGAAGTTGAAGAAGTGCTGCCATTGCAGCCACCAGGGGAAACCGTCGGCGGTATCCGTGGTGGCCGGGGGCTGGCCCGGATACTCGGCGAGGAACCCCTGTCCGGCGGAGCTGCCCAGATACCATCTGGCCCCGAGGACGGCGGCGGCGAGCGCCACGACCACGAGGGGGCAGATCCAGACCAGTTTGAACCATTTGGACTGCCTGAAACCCGAAACAGGCCGCTGGGCCGGTGTTCTCATTGCGCTCCTCTGCCTCACCTTCGCCCCGGCTCCATGGGGTCACCGGGTCCGCCCATCATCCCCCGGACGACTCCCGCCGCCGTAGTGCGGCGGTCAGGGCCGGTACCACCTGGTGCAGGTCCCCGATGATGGCGTAGTCGGCCTGGGTGACCATGGGCGCATCGGGGTCGGTGTTGATGGCCACGATCATCTTCGCCGATTGGCAGCCAGCCCAGTGCTGGACGGCGCCGCTGATGCCGCAGGCGAGATAGACCTCCGGGGAGATCCTGCTGCCGGTCTGCCCGATCTGTTCATGGTGGGGGCGCCAGCCGAGGCTGGTCACCACCCGGGAGGCCCCCAGGGCGGCGCCGAGCTGGTCCCGCAGCTGAAGCAGGTCATCGAAGCCATCCGCGCTGCCCACGCCGCGGCCGGCCCCGACCACCACCCGCGCCCCGGTCAACGTCGAGGTGGCATCGGGGGCGCCGGTTTCGACCCGGACGACGGCGGTGACCAGATCGGCGTCGGAGAGTTCGGGCTCGAATTCGTGCCAGACGGGAGCCGAGGCGTCATCGGCCGCCACCGGGTCCACGGCATGCCCGGCGACGGTGAGGACCCGGGGTGCACCGTCGAGCCGCATGTGCTCGAAGACGCCCCCACCCATCACCTGGCGCGAGAGGACCAATGGTTCGGTATCGACGATCCCCACGACGTTGGCCGCCATCATCGCCCCTGCCCGGGCGGCCACATGGGCCAGGACCTCGCTGCCGCGCGGGGTTCCCGCAGCCAGCACGTAGGCGGCCGGCACCGCTCCGAGGGCGGTCGCCCAGCCGCTGGCGCCATAGCGTTCCAGCCGTTCGCCGGCGGCATGGTGGATGGAGTCCACTCCCTGTTCGGCCAGTTGGGCCGACAACTTCTCCTTCACCCGTTCCTGCGCTTCGGGGCCTCCGGCCGAGGCCTCCCCGGCCCCCAGGGGACCAATGATCAGTGCCTCGACGGTTTCGCCACCGAGCCGGCCGGCCAGTTCCCGCGCAAAGGTCAGGGTCTCCAGCGAGGTGGGGGTGGCTCCGTCGCTGCCGGTTTCCACGAGGACCAGAATCATCGGTTCAACACCCCGCTGCTGGCCAGGATCTCGACCAGTGCCGGGACCGCATCGGGCCCCTCACCCAGGATCTGGACCGTACTGGGTTTCGTCGGGGGCAGCGTCAGCTTCACCCGGCCGGAGCCGATCGGCTCGATCAGGGGGTCCTTGCGGTCGATGCTCAGTCGCTTGGCCTTGAGGCGGCCGCGGATCGAGGGGTAGCGCGGCTCCACTCCCCCCTCCTGCACGGCCATCACCGCGGGCAGGGGGACCTCGAACACGTCGGTGCCCTGCGGCCCGGCGCCCCGGGCCAGCACCGAGGATCCGTGGATCTCCGCGGTGTTGATCCCGGTGAGGACCGGCCGGCCCAGGGCGAATCCCAGCCGGACGCCGACCTGGAAGTCACCGGTATCGGCGGCGTCGTTGCCGACGAGGATCAAATCGTAGGCGGCCGGCGAGGCGCGGACCTCCGCGGCGATCGCGGCCGCCACATCGGCCGGCCCGTAGGATTCGGGGTCCGCGGTGATCAGGGTGGCTGCACCGGCCCCCAGCGCCACCGCGTACCGCAGTTGTTCGGCCGCCTCCGCGGTACCGAGGCTGAGCACCCGTACTTCACCGCCGGTGTCCCCCGCCAGCCCGACGGCGAGCTCGATCGCGCATTCGTCGTGTTCGCTCAGCGTATGGCCGACATGGCGGGCGTCGATGCTGTGCCCATCCTGGCTCAAGAGGATCTCCCCGGCGATTTCCGGGACCCTTTTGATGCAGACCAGCAGATTGACCATTTTCAGCTCCTGATTCTGAGGTTCTCGGGGTCGAAGACGGCGGTCGCATCGGTGGCGACCACGCTGACCGGATAGGAACGGCCCAGGTAGTCCACGGCCAGCCGGGTTCCCACCCGCGCTTGCGCCGGGGGAAGGAAGCTCATCAGCAGATGCACGCCCAGCGATGGCGCCGATCCCGCCGAGGTGACATAGGCCCCGCGCCCGTGCGCGTCGATCAGCGGTTCCCCCTCGGGACCGGTGACCGCTTCACCGCCGAGCATGTAGCGGCGCACCCCCGCCTCGTCCCGGTGATCGTCCACTTGCAACGTGCACAGGATGCGCGCCGGGTCCTGGGAGCGTTGGCGCAGATAGGCGTCGCGGCCGATGAAGTTCTGGGCCTTCACCCGCGGCCGCATCATTCCGGTCTCCACGATGGTCCGCTCCGCGTCCAGTTCCGCACCGAACGCCCGGTAGCCCTTCTCCAACCGTCCGGTGGTCCCGTAGACCCCGTTGCCCACCGGCACCAGGCCATCCTCCCGGCCGGCCTCGGCCAGCAGCGACCAGAGCCGGGCCCCTTGCTCCATCGGCACATACAGCTCCCACCCCAGTTCCCCGACGTAGGAGATCCTCGAGGCGTGGACCTCCAGGGGGCCGGCTTCCAGGGTCCGGCAGCGGGCGAACCTGAAGCCCTCCGCTGAAATATCGGAGTCGGTGATCCGGCCCAGGACGTCCCTGGCCCGCGGGCCCCAGAGGCCGATGGTGGTCAGTTCGGAGGTGCGGTCGACCACTTGGGTGGTGGCCGGATCCACCCGCCGGTCGGAGAACCACTTACGGTCGATGTTCCCGCTGCCGCCCCCGGTGACCACCCGGAAGTGTTCCTCCCCCAGGCGCATGATCGTCAGGTCGGAGCGGAAACCTCCGCGCGCGTCCAGCACCGGGGTGTAGATGACCCGTCCGGTGTCCACGTCCATCTGGGCCACCGCGACCCGCTGCACCGTGGCGAGTGCCCCCGGGCCGAGCACGTCGAAGATGGCGAAGGCGGAGAGATCCACCATCCCGGCCCGCTCCCGCATCGCCAGGTGTTCGGCATTGATGATCGGTGACCACCACCGCGAATCCCATTCGGCGGTCCGGTCCATGACCGCGTCGCCGTATTCGGCCAGCAGTGGCGCATTCGAGGCGTACCATTGCGGCCGCTCCCAGCCGGCGGCCTCGAAGAAGGTGGCTCCGAGCTCCACTTCGGCCTGGTGCATCGGGGCCAGGCGGACCCCGCGGTTGCTCAGCCACTGCTCGGACGGGTGCACGATGCCGTAGGTCTTGTGGAAGCCCTCCTCGACACGGGCCTTCACATGGGTGCGCGTGCGTTGGTGCGGATGGAAGCGGGCGATGTCGGCGGCGTGCGTATCGTATTCGGGGGTTCCGGTGGTCATCCATTCGGCGATCATCCGTCCGACGCCGGGGCCTTCCTTGATCCATACGGCCGCCGCGGACCACAGCCCGGCCACCTCGGGGGTCTCCCCCAGCAGCGGGCCGCCGTCGGGGGTCAGTGAGAGCAGCCCGTTGATGGCATACCTGATCTCCACCTGGGGGTTGCCCAGGATGTCGGGCATCAGTTCCAGGGCCTGTTCCAGTTGTCGGTCGAAGTCGTCTTCCGTGAACGGCATTTCGGTGGGTGAAAGCTTGGACTGGGCGATGGAGGGGATGTCTTCGGCGTCGTGCAGGATGGGCCGGTGTGCGTAGGAGCCGATCTCCAGATCACCGCCGTGCTGGCGTTCGTAGCATCCGGTGTCCATGTCACGGATGATCGGGAAGGAGATCTCACCGCTGGTGTCGGCGAACTGCGGAACCGGTCCGACGCTGATCATCTGGTGCACCGTGGGGCTCAGGGGAATGGAGGCCCCGGCCATCCTGGCCAGTTTCGGCGACCAGACACCGCAGGCGATGACGACGGTATCGGCCTCGATGGTTCCGGCGTCCGTGTGCACCCGGCGGATTCGCCCGTCCTCGACCTCCATGCCGGTCACCTCGACCGTGGGGCAGACCTGCAGCGCCCCGAGCCCCAGGGCCGCCTCCCGCATCAAGGTGCCCGCCCCCTGGGAGTCGACGACCCCGACCCCGGGGGTCCAGAAGGCCCCGCGGATGATCGAGGGCTCGAGATAAGGCACGCGGTCGACCACGGCTTCCGGGGTGACCATCTCCGATTCAATGCCCCAGGCCCGGGCCGAGGTCAGACGCCGGTGGAGCTCCTGCATCCGTTCGGCGGTGCGCGCGACCTCGAATCCGCCGGATTGGGTGAAAACGCCCATTTCCTTGTACTGGCGGATGCTGTCGGCCGTCAGATCGGTGATTTCGCGTGAATGGTCCACCGGGAACAAGAAGTTCGAGGCATGCCCGGTGGACCCGCCCGGATTCGGCATCGGTCCCTTATCGAGCTGGACGATATCCCGCCACCCCAGGCGGGCCAGGTGGTGGACGATGGAATTGCCCACGATTCCGGCGCCGATCACCACTACTCGTGCACTCGCGGGAACCGTACCCATGACGCCACCTCTATCGGCCGTCGTTCACTGACGCGGCGGGCAGCTCGGGCCACCGTGCATGAACCGCCGTAGCTGAACCATTGCGCGTTTGGCGGTCGCCGTCAAGGGGTGTGTCCCCGCGTGGGCATCTCGCTGAATCCGGGGTGGGCGTGGGAGGCTTCGCCGCGTTCGGGCCTGGCGATGAACCGGGCGATCTCGCGGGGCTTGAATTCCTGTCATTGAGCGTGCGGATCCGATGGTACAGCGCGTAACGGTTGGTCCCGTTGAGTCGTTCGCGGCCCGGGTCAGGCCCGTGAATTCCCCGCCCTTCCGAGGCAGGACCAGCAGAATCGGCCACCAGTGTCTATGCGCAAGCAAACTACTTTGCTAGCATCCTAATCATGCCCACTGAAGCCACCCCGGATCCGGACCGGAAGGTCCAATTCAACGTCTACCTGCCCGCCGGACTGGTGCGGGAGATCAAGCACGCGGCCATCGACGCCGAGACCTCCCTCTCGGCCTATGTCGCCGAGGCCCTGACCGGACACCTGAAGGAGAAGAACTAATGCTGCGCCTGGCCCCCATCCGGTTCACCGACCACATCGGTCCCTGGACCACCCTGCTCGAGGCCCTCGGTCTGGCCCACGCCGTCGACACCGACGGCTGGCATGAGTTCGACGCCGCGTCCGGCCGTGTCCGGCTGCACGCCACCGACGCCGATCACCCGGCAGGGACCACGCTGCTGTCCTTCGAGGTCGGCGATCTGGAGGAATTCGCCCGGCGCACCCGCGCTGCGGGAACCCCGGTGGAGGTCACCGAGGAAGCCCACGGCAGCACAGCCACCGTCACCGGCCCCGATGGCCTCGCCTTCCCCGTCACCGTCCAGGCCTCCCGCCCCGAACCGGCAGCGGCCGACCCCGACGTCCAGGTGCTCGTGCTGTGGATGACCCCCGAGCCGCAGGGTCCCGCCGAGACCCTGCGCCATATCGGCGCGCGTCCCCGCATCGCCAGCGACAGCGGCGGCTGGGTCCAGTTCCAGGCCAAGAACGGCGGGCTGGTCGCCACCCATTCGGGCCCCCGGGCCTTTGCCACGCTCAGCTTCGGGTACGACGGCGATGCCGAGGCCCTGCACACCCGGCTGCGGGAGGCGGGATTGGACGCGAGTCTGATCGACGAGTCCTATGGACGCACCGTGCTGGTGGGCAACCCCGATGGAGGGGAGCCGATCTGGATCAACGAAGCCCAGCAGGATCTCTACGGCTACCACCGGATCGCCGACTAGCCGCGGGGCTGGAGGAGTCCGGGGGTCCCGACCCTACTCGGAGGCCCCGTCCCGGTCCCGACCATCGAGGAACAGACTGAGCACCACCAGGGACAGGCTGAGGATCGCCGCGACGAAGAACCCGCTGCGGAATCCGGTCACCTGCGCCTCGATCCCGGTGGCACCGGCCAGGGCCGAGGTGGCCGTCCGCGAGGCCAGGATGCCGACCAACAGGGCGGTTCCCGCCGCCCCACCGAGCTGCTGCAGGGTACTGAGCACCGCGGAGCCATGCGAGTGCAGGCGATGCGGCAACGGGTTCAGGGCCGTGGTGAAGGCCGGGGTGAAGATGAAGGCAAAGCTCAGCGACATGCCCAGATACAACGTCAGCACCCACCAGATCGGGGTGTCGGAGGCCAGCCTGGAGAAGGCGAACATGACCACCGAGAGCAGTGCCGTCCCCGGGATCAGCAGGGGGCGCGGACCGACCTTGTCGTACATCCGGCCCACCAGGGGCGCCAGCAGGCCCATGAGCAGCCCGCCGGGGAGCATCAACAGCCCGGTGCCCAGGGTGTCCACGTCCCTCACGTTCTGCAGGTAGATCGGCAGCAGGATGATCACCCCGAACAGCGACACCATGGCCAGGACCATCAGGGACAGGGCGAGCGTGAAGTTCCGGTAGGTGAAGGGCCGCAGATCCAGCAGTGCCGTGTCGCTGCGCTGCAGACGCAGTTGCAGCACCGTGAACGCAGCCAGCGAGACGAAGGAGACCGCGAGCGCCACCAGGGCGCCGACTTCCGGGCCCTGCCCGGCCCCTTCGCTGCCGCCACCGATCCGGCTCAACCCGTAGACCAGCCCGCCGAAGCCGGGAACGGCCAGCAGCAGGGAGGGGATGGACAGCGGCATGGAACCGGCCACTGCCTCCCGGGGCAGCCGACGGGCCCCGGCGATGAGGGCGACCAGGGCGACCGGCAACACGATCAGGAACATGAACCGCCAGGACAGGTACTGCAGGATCAGCCCGGAGATGGTGGGCCCGATGGCCGGGGCGACCGAGATCACGATCGACACATTGCCCATCACCATCCCGCGACGGGCGGCCGGCACCAGGTCCAGGACGGTGGTCATCAGCAGCGGGAGCATGATCGCGGTGCCGCTGGCCTGGATCACCCGGGCCCCCAACAGGACCTCGAAGCCCGGGGCACAGCTGGCCAGCAGGGTCCCCGCGGAAAACAACCCCATGGCCAGGGTGAAGACGGTGCGCAGCGAGAAACGCTGCAAGAGGTAGCCCGTGGTGGGGATGACCACCGCGGTGGTCAGCATGAACGCGGTGGCCAGCCACTGCACGGCGTCGGCGCTCACATCGAAGGCGACCATCAGCCGGGGCAGCGCCACGTTCATGATCGTTTCGTTGAGGATGACCACGAAGGCCGAGACGAGCAGCACACCGATGGTCATCTTCGCGGCGGGGTCCAGCCGGTCATCGCGGACGACGGTGGAGCCAGCGGGGTCGGAGTGTCCCGGGTCCAGCGGGGAGTCTTCGGAAAGCACAGGGGGTCCTCTGGTTGATCGGCCGCGCCGGTCGGCGCCGCCGGGTGCATCGGTGGTGGGGTGAAGGCCCGAAGAAGTGATCGAGGGTTCCGAACCACGATAAACCATCACGTGACCCGGCAGTTTGACCAGTGATCCACCCCACAGCCCTTTTCCGTCAATCCGTCACGTCCCGGAATGGGGGCGTGAAGTGTCGGGGTGGATGCGATAAACATGGGGGTATGAACGTTCGTACCCCGGACCCCAATCCCGGCTGGCTCTCTGAAGAAGACCTCTATGAGGCCCGGCAACGCCTGCCCATGCTCTACGTCGAAGCGATTCCGGTCCGCTTGGACCCGCTGGGCTATGTCAACGAGGTCGGTCTGCTCTACACCGCCGACGCCGCAGGGCACTTCACCCGCACCTTCGTCTCGGGTCGGGTCATGTACCGCGAGACCATCCGCGCCGCCCTGGTGCGCCACATGGAGAAGGACCTCGGCCCGCTGGCGATGCCGCAACTGCCGTTGAGCCCCGTGCCCTTCACCGTCGCCGAGTACTTCCCCTCCCCCTCGGAAACCGGGCTGACCGACGAACGCCAGCATGCCGTGGCCCTGGCCTATGTCATCCCCGTCCGGGGCGAATGCAGTCCCCGCCAGGACGCCCTCGAATTGACCTGGCTGACCCCGAGCGAGGCCCTGAGCCCCTCCATCCGTGACGAATTCGCCGGTGGCCGCGCCAACATCCTTCGACAGGCGCTGGCCCATGCGGGCTGGTGCGAGTAGGTAGTGACCTTGCAGCATGACTACATCCGGGCCGTTCGCGCCGAAAAAGTGGCTCCGGGAAACCGGTTCATCACCCGTACGGGGTCCCCGAGCCTGCCGGTGACCGGCGTCCGGACCGTTCCGGACAGCTTCGGCACCCCGGCCTACATCGAAGCCACGCTGGACAACGGCCAGAAGGTCACCATCGCCCATGGCTCGACCATCCGCGTCCACACCGTGGAACCACCGCCGGAGGCCACCCTGGATGAATTGACGGTGATCCCCGTGGAGGACGGCTCGCCCGAGGCCATCCTGATCTCCATCGCCCGCGAATATCCGTGGGACCAGCGGGTGCTGGCCCCCATCGCCAAGCTCAGCCGCGGTTTCAACCCGAAATCCGGGGCCCAGCTGGAGGACGTCCGCGATCTGGCCCATCTGCTCTTCGTCGAGCTCGACGACCAGCCGAATGTGTGGCGGGCCCTGGGCGTGTTGACGGAACTTCCCTTCGACGGGAACTTCGGGCGGTGGAAGTCCATCCAGTCGGCTCTGGCGATTGCCGCCTACCTCGCCGCCACCGACGGGGACTCCGAGGCCTCCCACCGGTATTCGGAATCGTTGCGGGTCACCGACCACATCGAGGAGGACCCGCTGAAGGACAAGCTCACGGCCGAGCTGCGCCAACGCCAACTCGACGAGCCGAACCTCTTCGACCGCGAAATCCACCGGGCCACCGCCGCCGGTGACTTGGTGGCCATCCGCTCCTGGCGGA
Organism: Arthrobacter sp. AOP36-A1-22; assembly: GCF_052377615.1. Lineage (NCBI taxonomy): Bacteria > Bacillati > Actinomycetota > Actinomycetes > Micrococcales > Micrococcaceae > Arthrobacter > Arthrobacter sp. AOP36-A1-22. The sequence continues at coordinate 85,634 of NZ_JBQSWX010000005.1, read as the reverse complement.
TCGAGCGGCTCGACGCGCTGCTGTATCTGCTGGCACACGGCGGGTCGCGGGCGCTGACCCGCGAGGAGCTCCAGCGCATGGTCGACAACGAATTGGAGACCTTGCGCTCCATCGACGGACCGGGACAGCAGGAGGCCGCGCAGGCGGCCGACGACGCCGACGCCCCCGACTGACCCGGTTCAGCCGACGGGCGCAGCGAAGGGCAGGCGTCGGCGCAGTGCCGAGCCTGCCAGGGCGACGGCCACCCCGATGACCGAGCCGATGACCGTTTCCAGGATCCGGTCGTAGAGCAGTTGCGTGCTCATGCCCGCCACCAGCGAGATGCCGACCAGGGCGAGCGGGGTGACGCAGACCTGCGCCCAGAAGTAGTTCCGTGTGATGAGCATTTCCGCGCCGAACTGGGCCAGGCCGAGGAAGAGGATGATCATCCACGGGCTCGGTTCGGCCAGGATGATCAGTGCCATGACGCCCAACCCGGTGAGCGTGCCCAACACGCGGTGCAGCCCGCGGGCGATGCGGTGGCGGGTGGTGTGTCCCACGAGGGGGACGACGGCGGCGACCATCGCCCAGTAGGGGTGGCCGGTGCCCAGCACCGGGGCCACCAGCAGGGCGACCGTCCCGGCCAGCCCCGCGGCCACGAGGTACCCGATGGATTCCACCTTGATGGCCAGCTGGACCGCGGGGCTCTGCGGCCGCAGCCCGCCGACGTTCCACGGGGTCCGCCGTCCGGCGGAGACGCGTCCAAGCTGTCCGAGGAGCACGCACGACGTCACCGTGGCGATCGCGGTGACCAGGACCATCCCGAGCCCGGGGATCTCGGGGATGGAGGCGATCGCGGCAAAGCAGAAGATGTGGAACAGGGAGCCGGCGGGCCGCAATTGGGCGAATCCGGTGGCCAGCGAACACGCCCAGGCCACCAGGGTCGTCAGCCCCACGATCACCCATCCCCCGGCCGGGGAATCATGGTCGACCAGGAGCACGTTCACCGCCCAGGCGGCACCGATGAGCACCACGAACAGCACCCCGGCGCTGGCCTGCGAGCGCAGCCGGTCGCGGTGGCCGGGAACGCGTCCGAAGATCCCGGTGAAGGCCCCGAAGATCGCGAAGATCGCCAGGTCCAGCCGGCCCAGGCCCAACAGCACAGCCAATGGCAGGAACACTCCCAGACCGCAGCGCACCCCGATCCACGGGTCCTTGTCGCCGGGTCCCAGCGTCAGCAGTCGACGCAGCGTCAATGAGTCGTCCACTGCTCTCCTGGGTTGGTGTCTGCATCCACCCTATGACCCGCCGGCCCGCGGTCGCGGGGTCATCGCTGGCGCGTTCGTCACAACGTCCCGTCGGCATGGGGCAAAATGGTGGGGTGTCTGAAACCGATTCCCCTCCTGACGTGACGACCGCCGCCTCCGCCCCCGAGGCCCCGGCGTCGGACCCCGCGATCGCCGTGGCCCCGCATCCACGCCAGGACGCGTTCTCCTTCGAGGTCGGCACCCGGCTGACCCACGCCGACGGATCCGCCTCGCTGGGACGCACCGGCACCATTCGCACCCCGCACGGGGACATCCGCACCCCGGCGTTCATCGCCGTGGGGACCAAGGCCACCGTGAAGGCCGTGCTGCCCGAAGCCGTGGCCGAGCTGGGGGCCCAGGCCGTACTGGCCAACGCCTACCACCTGTATCTGCAGCCGGGCTCGGACCTCCTCGACGCCGCCGGCGGGCTGGGGGCGTTCATGAACTGGCCCGGACCCACGTTCACCGATTCGGGGGGCTTCCAGGTGATGAGCCTGGGCTCGGGGTTCAAGAAGGTCATCGACATGGAAGGTGCCGCCGCCGCAGGGGGCGACGACACCGTGGCCCCCGGCAAGGAACGCCTGGCCAATGTCGACGAGGACGGGGTCTGGTTCAAATCCCACCTCAACGGGGACCGGCACCGCTTCTCCCCGGAGATCTCCATGGGCGTGCAGCACCGGATCGGCGCGGACATCATGTTCGCCTTCGACGAGCTGACGACCCTGCATAATTCGCGGGGCTACCAGGTCGAATCCCTGGAGCGGACCCGACGCTGGGCCGAACGCTGCATCATCGAGCACTTCCGGCTCACCGACGAACGTTTCCCCAAGCCCTACCAGGCGCTCTTCGGGGTCATCCAGGGCGCCCAGTATGAGGATCTGCGGCGCAAGGCCTGCCGGGATCTCGGGGACATGCCCTTTGATGGCTTCGGCATCGGCGGGGCCCTGGAGAAGGAGAACCTGGGCACCATCGTCGGCTGGTGTTCGGAGGAACTGCCCGAGGACAAGCCACGGCACCTGTTGGGCATTTCGGAGCCCGATGACCTCTTCACGGCCATCGAGAACGGTGCCGACACCTTCGACTGCGTCTCCCCCACCCGGGTGGCCCGCAACTCGGCGTTCTACACGGCCCACGGCCGGTTCAACCTCTCGGGACGCCGCTACCGCGCCGATTTCACCCCGCTGCAGGAAGGCTGCCGCTGCTACACGTGCACGCATTATTCCCGCGCCTACATCCATCACCTGTTCAAGGCGAAGGAACTGGTCAGCCACACGCTGATCTCGATCCACAACGAATACTTCGTGGTCTCGATGGTGGACCGGGCCCGTGAGGCGATCGAAGACGGTACCTTCGCCGCGTTGAAGGAGTCCACGCTGGCCGCCTATTACGCTGGCGCCCCCGACCCGCAGGGCCTCTAGGCAGGCCGGGGGCGGTACGTCCCGGCGAACCAAGCGCCCACCCCGAGGCCCACCGCGAGCACCAGCAGCACGGCGGGAATCGCTGCCCCCAGCACCGCCAGGGCCCACGGGACGACGGCGATCAGCATCAGTTCCGGCCCGTGGACGGCATGGCCGATGAGCGGCAGGGCGCCGCGGCCGAACATCTGGCGTTGCAACACCGCATCCCAATCCAGTTCGGGCCGGTAGGCCAGCCGCAGGGATCCTCCGGCCACGCCGATCCCGCAGAACACCCCGATTCCGATCAGCAGGATCCATTGTCCCGGCGCGCCCGGTCCGACCAGCGCCCACCCCAGGATGGCCCCGGCCAGTGCGCCCCAAGCGCTCAAGACGATCGCCGGAAGCAACCCGTGGGCCTTGCGCGCGGACTTCGCATCCAGGGGCAGCAGGGCGTCCAGCCCCGGCACCCGGGCCGCCTCGGCCGCCGCCACCCCGGCGGCCTGCCCGGCCAGGGTCGCCGATACCGCGATGGCCACGCATAGTACGACGGCGGTGCCCCCGCCGCGGGCGGTGACGGCCCCGGCCAGCAGGGCCAGACTGATCACCAGCCGGCCCCACACCGGACCGGTGCGCAGCAGGACCAGCGCTTCGGCCCGCAGCAGGGCCCCCACCGGGGCGCCGGTGAAGCGTGCGGGGATCATCCGGGGCCAGGGATCACGGACATGGCTGCGCCGGCGGGGGCCGTGGGCAAAGGAGCCCAGCAGCGACCGGGCGTCGAGCAGGGCCAGTGAGTTCCCCGCGTGTCCGCTGATTCCACCGGCCTCGAGCAGCTCCGAGGTGGGGATCCGCCCCAGCAACGGACGCACCACCGCCCAGCCCACCAGGGCCACCAGCAGCAGGGCCGCGGGGATGGCCCAGTTCCCCGTGGATGGCCACGCCGAGGGCAGGCCCGCCCAGATCCCCGGGGTCAGCAACCTGGCCGTTCCGGCGGCCCGGAGGATCGCGTCCACGGCGTAGGCTAGGACGATCAGGCCGCCCAGGACCCGGAGCCCCCTGCCGACCATCGGGCGCAGATGCAGGATCTGGCCGGCCGCCACCAGGAGTCCGACCAACACGAATTCGGCGCCCAGCGTGAAGCTGCCGGCGGCCAGTTCGCCCAGCGGCGGGCCGCTGAATCCGTTGTATGAGGCGGTTCCGGCGGAGAGGCCCAACGGCAGCCAGAGCACGGCGCCGACGATGAAGACCCAGACCAACCGGTTCCGCAGCTGCCGGGCGAGCATCGGCACCCGGTCCACCGGCAGCGAGAACCACCACAGGCCCTGGGCCCGGTCCACGGCCACCGGCCCCATCCGGCTCAGCAGGGACGCCACCCCCAGCAGGGCCAGCAGCAGCAGGGCCGAGCCGGCGTCGGCCCCCGGGACGACGGCGATGCCCTCGCGGACCAGGGATCCGGCGGCCGATGCGCGCATGCCCTGGGCCAGGAATTGGACGACGCCGGAGAGGTAGGCCAACAGGATGACGGCCCCGAAGAAGGTGATGTAGAAATCGCTCCAGCGGTCGGGCCGCTGCGCCCGACGGCGATCCCGGCGCAGCCGGTGGGTGGCCGCGACCGGGTCGAAGTCCGAGGGTGGGCCCCCGGGGACCCATGCTGGAAGGGACCGTCCCGCCCCGGAGGCGTGGACGCTCATGCTCCGCCGATGGCCGCGGCGCCTTCGGCTGCGGTGGCGAAACGCAGTCCCTCGTCGACGATCAGGCAATGGTCCACCACCGTGGTGAGCAGGATGGCGTCGTGGGTGACCAGCAGGACCGCCCCGCCATCGTCGATCCGGGCCCGCAACCTCACCGCGAGTTTCGCGCGCATCGGCGGGTCCAGTCGTTGTTCCGGCTCGTCCAGGACCAGTAGTTCGCTGGGCCGGATCATCCCGGCGGCCAGCAGCAGGCGGCGGCGTTGGCCCGAGGACAGGGCCCCGGGCAGGGCGTGGCGGGCCGTGGTGAGTTCGAAGAATTCCAGTTCCCGCTCCACGGCTTCCTGCCCGTCGGGGACCTCGTGCCCCGAGGCGATGAGCTGCAGGTGTTCCTCCACGGTGAGCGAATCGAAGAACGCGTCCTCGTCGAAGACCGCGGAGATCATCCGGCGGTGGATGTGGGAGGTGTCGTCGGTGAAGACCCCCAGCACCGAGGCCGTACCGGCCAGTGGGGGCTGACGGCCGATGAGGGTGCGCAACAGGGTGGACTTCCCCGCGGCATTCAGCCCGACGATCCCCAGGGCGTCTCCCCGGTCGAACACCAGATCCAGGGGTCCGCAGACTTCGAATTCGCCGTAACCGGCGACCAGTTCCCGGGCGGTCAGCAATGGGGCGTCCTGCGTATCCATACCGCCCAGCGTACCGGCCCCCGTCTCAGCTCCGGCTCTGGCCGTAGGTGGGTTCGTGGCGCTTGAACCAGCGGATCACCAGCGTGGTGATCGGCACAAAGAGGAACTCCACCCCCGTCTTGTAGACGAACCCCACCAGGACGTAGTTGATGAACTGTCCGGCGTCGGCGATGCCGATCACCGAGGCGGCGATCGAGCAGAAGATCAGGGTGTCGGCGAATTCCCCCACCCCGGTGGAGCCCATCAGCCGTCCTACCAGCCCCTTTTCCCCGAAGCGGTCCTTCATCTTCACCAGGACATATGAGTTCAGGGTCTGGCCGACCAGGAACCCGCACAGCGAGGCGGCCACGATCCGCCAAACCGGGCCCAGGGTCCGTTCCAGCTCCTGTTGACCGTGGTAGAAATCCGCGGCGGGCAACATGATGATCACCCAGAAGCAGAAGGTCGCGAACGCCGCCAGCAGGAAGGTGATGATGATCGCCCGACGGGCCGCCTTGAAGCCATAGACCTCGCTGACGACGTCGCCGAGGATGTACGCCAGCGGGAAGAGGAAGAAACCCCCGTCGGTGATGATCGGTCCGAAACTCACCCCCTTGGTCGCGCCGATGTTGGACAGGATGACCACCACGGCCATCAGGGCCAGCACGGCCGAGAAGTAGGGGCTTCCGGCGGAGGCGAAGACGGCCTGGCGGGCGCGTCCCGTCGTCGGTTCGGTGGGCATGGTGTTGACGGAGTCGCCGGAGGTGGCGGGCATGAGGTGGTTCCCCTTCTGGAAGTGGTTCGCCAGGCAGGGTGCTCCGGGTCGCCCCGGGTCCGCCGCCCGCTGTATTAGCACTTGACGCCTCCCATTCTCCCATGTCCACGGCCGGCCCGGGATTCCGGTCGCAAGCCGTGGACGAAATATATTTTGAACATGTTCAAAACTTGCTATGGTGGGCTTGATCCCGGCGATGACGAGGCAACGATGGAACCGAAGACCCATAAATCAGCCCTCACCCGGGCCCGGATCCAGACAGCCGCCCTCGCATTGTTCTCGCGCGACGGCTTCCACCGCACCACGATGCGTGCCATCGCGGCGGAAGCCGGGGTCTCCCCGGGCAACGCCTACTACCACTTCTCCTCCAAGGAGGATCTGGTCCAGGAGCTGGCCCGCGGGCTGATCGATGAACAGTTGCGTGCCGCCCGCCCACTACTGCTGTCGGGCAACAACCTGCAGGACAACATCCGGATCGTGCTGGATGCGGCCTTGGACGCGGTGGCCCCGTTCCACGATTTCGGTTCCGTGTTGATCCGCGCGGCGATGAGCCCCGACACCACCACCACGGCGGGTGTCACCCGGGCCAAGGAGTTCGCCCTGTGGCGCCAGGCGGTCGCCGCATCACTGCCCCGACCGCCCCTGGCGATCCGCGACGACCTGCCCGAGCTGCTCTGGTTGGTCCAACGCGGCCTGATCATCTTCTGGGCCTACGATTCCTCGCCCGACGCCGATCGCAGTCGCCGGCTGGCCGCGAATGCGGCGGCCCTGATGGCCCGCCTGGCCGTTCTGTCCAGGCTTCCGGTGGTCCGGCACATCATCGATGACGTGATCGGGGTCGTCCGCAACGTGCAACGCGACGAAACACCCTAAAATGAGAGCATGACTTCCACGCAACAGCATTCCTCCCCGGCCATCACGCTGACCATCGCCGGTTCCGAAGCCACCGGCGGGGCAGGGGCACAGGCCGACCTGAAGACCTTCCAGCAGCTGGGAACCTTCGGGATCACGGCCCTGACCTGCATCGTCTCCTTCGACCCGAAACAGGGGTGGGATCACCGTTTCGTTCCCGTGGAGCCCCAGGTGATCGCCGACCAGCTCGAGGCCATCCAGACCTGCTATTCCGGTCAGCTCGATACGGTGAAGCTGGGCATGATGGGCAGCCCGACCACGATCGACACGGTCGCGACCGCACTGCGGGCCCAGCAGTGGAAGAACGTCGTGCTCGATCCCGTCTTGATCTGCAAGGGCCAGGAGCCCGGACATGCCCTGGATACCGACCAGGCACTGAAATCCACGTTGCTGCCGCTGGCCACCTTCGTGACCCCGAACCATTTCGAGGCCGAATCCCTGTCGGGCATCACCATCGACAGCGTCGAGGACCTCGAGCGTGCCGCCCGCATCATCCACGAGGCCAGTGGTGCCGCGGTCCTGGCCAAGGGCGGAATCCGCCTGGCCGGCAGCGACGCCGTCGACGTATTCCACGACGGGACGACCACCGAGGTCCTGTCCACCCCCAAGATCGGCGAAGTCGCCGTTTCCGGTGCCGGATGCTCGCTGGCTGCCGCCGTCACCGCCGAGCTGGCCAAGGGGGCCACCCCGCTGGAAGCCGCCCGGGCCGCCAAGACCTTCGTCACCGCAGGTATCGAACACCGGATGGCCTCCCACGCGCCGTTCGACGCCCTCTGGCAGGGAGGCATCACCGCCTGACCGGCCCCGCGGCACGGTCGTGGCGACGACACCTCATCGAGGGGTCGTCGCCACGACTTTTTTGGCGGCCGCACCGGTCCTCGAGGTCCCTCCAGTGAACACTTTCCGCGGAAGTCCACACTTCGTGTGGTTTCGTGACACCGACTCATTGAAAGTTTGCGGCGACCAGCCCTCGGACCCTCCAGTGCCGACCTGCCGAGATCTGGGGTGTCATAGCCCCGCCCCGACTACCATCCGGTAGCAGCAAGGGCCTGCCCGAGCCGCTCGCGCACCCGCTCTTTTTTGACACCAAAACCGCGCCAACAGCGCCGTTCCGGCGCGATGGAAACTCTAAAGCAACTCCTTGACTTGTGACGACACTCACTTAGGCTATGGCGTGGGGCGCTCCGGGGTAACAGCCCCATCGGTGCCCCGAAACCGCCCAATCGGTTACAAGGAGCATCATGAATCACTCGCATCGGCCACGGCTGGCCCGTTCCGTCGTGGCTGCGGTCTCAGGCTTGGCCCTGGCCGCCACCATGTCGGTTCCCGCCAATGCCGCACCGAAAGACATCAATTCAACCCCCGGAAGCCAAGCAGAGGCCTTCGGGGGTTCCTCATTGGATCAACAGGACATCAAAACGCTGCAGGACCTGAAGGTTTCAGGGCCCATGGTCAGCAAGAAGGGCGAGGTCACCGCCTACGTCCAGTTCAGTGGCGAAGGCGCCTTCGCGGCCACCCAGCCCTCGAACGTGGCCCGCAGCAAGTCGGCCCCGGTCAAGAACAAGACCAAGGTCAAGCAGATCCGCAAGAACATCGAGTCGCAGGGTGCCTCCGCGGCGAAGGCCTCCAAATCGAAGGTCGTCTACACCACCACGAACGCCCTTCCCGGCGTCGCCCTGCGCGGGGACGCCGACGCCCTGCGCGCCCTGTCCAAACGTTCCGACGTCGTGAAGATCACCGCGGTCGTGCCGAAGTCCCCGACCAACAAGGGCTCGGTCATCGACACCAAGGCACTCAACGCCTGGTCGGGTCTGGACCAGACCGGCGACGGGGTCACCATCGCCGTGCTCGACACCGGCGTCGACTACACGCATGCGGACTTCGGTGGTCCCGGCACCGTGGAGGCCTATAAGAAGGCACAGGCCTCCGACGACCTGCCCGGCCCCGACTCGGGGCTGATCGATCCGGATAAGTTCATCGGCGGTTGGGACCTGGTCGGTGACGACTACAACGCCGATCCCTCCTCCCCGACCTACCAGCCAGTCCCGAAGCCGGACGCCAACCCGCTGGACTGCCAGGCGGCAGGGCACGGCACCCACGTTTCCGGCAGTGCCGCCGGCTACGGGGTGGACGCCGAGGGCGGGACGTTCGACGGGGACTACTCCACGCTCGATGCCAAGGGCGTCTCCTCGATGAAGATCGGCCCCGGCTCGGCCCCGGAGGCCCAGCTCGTGGGCATCCGCGTCTTCGGCTGCGGAGGATCCTCCTCCGTGGTGGGCCAGGCCCTGGACTACGTCCTGGACCCCAACGGCGACGGCGACTTCAGCGACCGCGCCCAGATCGTGAACATGTCCCTCGGCTCGGACCACTCCCCCGTGGACGATCCGGAGAACGACATCGTCGATGCACTGGCGGAACTGGGGATCCTCTCGGTCGTCGCCTCCGGCAACGCCGGTGACGTGACCGACGTCGGCGGCTCACCGGGCAACGCCCGCTCCTCGCTGACCGTGGCCAACACGGTGGGCTCGAAGATCACCCTCGACGGGGCCAACGTCCTGGCCCCCGATGACGTGGCCGGCACCGCCGCCGGACAGTATTCGGCCAGCTTCGACTACACCGATGCCTCCAAGGAGCAGCTCACCGGTGAAGTCGTCATGGCCGACCCCTCGAATAAGTTCGGTTGCGACGCCTTCCCGGCCGACACCGACTTCGACGGCAAGTGGGTCTGGATCCAGTGGGAGGAAGACGGCGACTTCCCCTGCGGTTCGGCAGCACGCTTCAACAACATCGAGGCCGCCGGCGGCGCCGGCGTCGTCCTGGATTCACCGCGCAGCGTGTTCGACGCCGGTATTGCCGGCAACGACAAGATCCCGGGCATGCAGCTCAATAAGGACTACTCCGAGAAGCTGCGTCCGGCCGCCGAAGCCGGCACGCTGAAGCTCGAGCTCGACAAGGACCTCATCGGAACCGCCTCCGGCGAATCCGGTGCCTTGGACACCTTGAACTCCAGCTCCTCTCGCGGGGTCCACGGTTCAAACGGCGTCGTCAAGCCCGACGTCGCCGCACCGGGCACGCTCATCGGCTCGGCAGGCGTGGGTACCGGAAACGGCCCGGCCGTGATGACCGGCACCTCGATGTCCACCCCGCTGACCGCGGGCATCGCCGCCCTGGTGGCCGGCTCCGGCAACTACAGCGCCTACCAGGTCAAGTCGATGGTGATGAACACGGCCACGGCCGACGTCACCGCCGATAACGGCGAGACTTTTGGTCCGAACCGCGTCGGCTCCGGTCGGGTGATCGCCGATGCGGCGATCAAGACCCCCGCCTACGCGTTCGCCACGGATGCCCCGGATCTGACGACGCTCTCGTTCGGCGTCGTGGAGATGGGCAAGAAGAAGATCAAGAAGACCAGCTCGATCACCGTGCAGAACACCTCCAAGTGGACCCAGCACTACCGTCTGGACTACGTGCCCTCGACCACGATCCCCGGCGCTTCGTATTCACTGAGCACCGATAAGGTCAGCATCCAGCCGGGCAAGTCCAAGAAGGTCAAGGTCACCCTGACGATCAAGCCCCAGAAGTTCGCCAAGACCATGGATCCGACCATGGAGAAGCAGCAGCTGGGCCTGAACCGCCAGTACCTCGCCGACGCCACCGGTCGCATCGAACTGCGCGCCAAGGGCCAGCCGGCACTGCGCGTTCCCGTCCAAGCCGCGCCCAAGGCGTCCAGCAACATGCGGGTGAAGGGCAACAACATCAAGACCAAGAAGGGCAAGGTCACCGCCCCGGTGAAGCTCAAGGGCAAGGGCCTGCTCACCGGCAACGGTGACGAGCGCGTCCTGTCCCTGGTCTCGGCGTTCGAGCTCGGTGCCACCAGCAAGAAGCTGCCCAAGGCCATCGACGAGATCCCGGGCGCCCGCGCCATGGATCTGCAGTATGTCGGTGCCGCCTCCGATGCCCCGACCAACGGGGTCTCCGACGGTCTGCTGAACTTCGGTATCAGCACCTACGGCAACTGGGCCCACCTGGCCGGCGGGACGGAGATCAACGTGGAAATCGACACCAACGGGGACGGCAAGCCCGACTTCGTCACGTTCAACACCAACGTCGATGGCCTCGATCTCGATCTGGCGGCAACGCAGGACCTGAAGACCGGTGAGCAGGTCGACCTCTGGCCGACCAACGGCCTGACCGGTGAGACGGACTCCAACACGTTCGACACCAGTGCCGTGAGCCTGCCGGTTTCGTTGGATGCCCTCGGGGTGTCCGAGGATTCTTCGGGCCAGGTCCAGTACCGGGTCAGCACGTGGAGCCAGTACAACGCCGATGAGTCCGGGGCCCAGGTCCCGGTCGACACCACCGACTGGATCGCCTACAACGCGGTCGATCCGGATCTGTGGTTCGAGGGCGCCGGAACCGGGACGGCCTTTGCCGACCTGCCGGGCCAGAAGCTCACGGCACACGTCCAGGACTACTCCAACGCCTTCCCGAAGAAGCGGATGATGGCGAAGAAGAAGGCCAACCAGGAAGAGGGCTTGTTCCTGCACCTGCACAACAAGACGGGCAAGAAGGCCCAGGTCGTGACCTTCACCAAGAAGTAACGGCTACATGAAAGCAGGGGCCGGCGGATTTCGATCCGCCGGCCCCTCCTTCATGAGCACCTGCTGTGTTGCGTTGGATCCGGCCGACCCGCGTTGCCTGCCGGGGACAGCTCAGCGGCCGGGCCTCCAGCCGAAGTCCGGGTCCCGGCGTTCCAGGAACGCGGCCACCCCCTCGTCGATATCGGGCCCGGCGGCCATTTCCGTCCAGGCCGTCTCCCAGGCACCGGCCAGCTCCGCCGGGTCCGTGGCCGGGTCGGTGGCCCGGTCGATGAGCTCCTTGGTGGTGAGCATCGAGTACCGCGACCGTGCGGTGAGCTCGGTGAACAGCTCCCTGACGGAGTCCTCGAACCCGTCGGCGGGTACGACCTCGGCGACCAGTCCCATCTCCCGGGCCCGCGGGGCCCCGAACGTCCGGGCGCTCATCAGCACGTATTTCGCCGTGGCCGGGCCCAGCAGCCGCACCAGGCGGTCGATGCCGGCCCGCGGGTAGATGATCCCCAGTTTGGCGGGGGTGATCCCGAAGGAGGCGTCGGTGGAGGCGAAAATGAAATCGCAGGCCGAGGCCAGCTGCCATCCCCCACCCATGCAGTGGCCCTGGACGACGGCGATGGTCGGCTTGCCGACCCGGGCGAGTGCCTGGTCCGCGGCGGTGAGGTGGTCGGTCCTGCCGTCCTGGTCCAGGATGACGTCGCGCAGCTCCCCGATGAACACCCCGGCGCTGAAGGTTCCCCCGGTCCCTCGTACGGCGACCACATCCACATCGGGGCGGTCATCCAGATCGGCCGCCGCGGCGGCGATGTCCTGGCACATGCCCCGGGTCAGGGCGTTGCGCTTGGTGGGGTTGACCAGCGTGATCGTGCCGACCCCTGCCTCGACGCCGACGGTGATCCCTGGACCGCTCGGCGCCGCGGCCTTCTCGGGGGTCTTCATGACCTGGTGCTGGACGGGCGCAGCTTCACGTTGATCTGCTTGGTCTGGGTGAAGCCTTCGAGCATGCCCTCCAACGAGACCTCGCGTCCCATGCCCGACTGCTTATACCCGCCGTAGGTCTGTCCGACGACCTGGCCTCCGCCCTGGTTGACCTGGACCCAGCCGGCCTGCAGCGAATGTGCGGTGTCCAGGGCGCGGTCCAGATCGTGGCTGAAGACATAGGCGGCCAGCCCGAAGTGGGTGTCGTTGGCCATTTCGATGACTTCCTCGCGGGTGTCGAAGGGGATGGCCATGAGCACCGGCCCGAAGATCTCTTCACGGGCCAGCCGGAAGTCGTTGCGTCCCCCGCCGAAGACGGTGGGCACATGGTAGAAACCACGGGTCAGTTCACCTTCGGTGGGGGCGCTGCCGCCCAGGAGCGTTTCCAACCCGCCCATCGAGCGGCCCTCGTCGAGGTACCCCGTGATCCCGGCATGCTGTTTGGCGTTGATGACCGCACCCATGTCGCTGGCTTCCTCCAGCGGGTCCCCGACCTTCATGGCGCCCAGTCGCGGCACCAGTTCGGAGAGCACCTCGTCGTACACCTCCCGGTGGATGAACAGCCGCGATCCGGCCGTGCAGCTCTGGCCCTGGCGGGCGAACCGCGAGGCGAGCAACAGCTGGTCCACCAGCTGGTCGTCCACGGCATCGGGGAAGACGATCGAGGGGTTCTTGCCGCCGAGCTCCATGGACATGTGGGCCAACCGTTCCCCGGCCTGGGCGGCGACGCCGCGGCCGACTTCGGTGGATCCGGTGAAGGAGACCTTGTCCACCCCCGGATGTTTGGCCAGCGCGTCGCCGATGACCGCCCCGCGACCGGTCAGCGCATTGAGCACACCGGCGGGCAGGTGCCGGTTGCAGACCTCGGCCAGTTTCAGGATCGTCAGCGGGGCGTCGTCGGCGGCCTTGAGGATCACGGTGTTCCCGGCGGCCAGGGCCGCCGGGATCTTGAAGCCGGCGATCATCAGCGGCGAGTTCCACGGCAGGATCGCGGCGACGACCCCCAGCGGTTCGCGCCGGGTGTATTGCAGCTGGTCATCGCCTGCGGGCAGGGTGGTGCCCTTGGATTCGCCGGCCACGCCGGAGAAGTAGCGGAAGAGGGAGACCAGGGAAGCGACTTCGGGACGGGCCTGGGTGCGGATCGCATTGCCGGTGTCCAGGGCGGTCAGCCGGGCGAATTCCTCGGTCTCCGCCTCGATGTCATCGGCGATCAGTGCCAGCGGGCGGGCCCGCCTGGTGAAGTGCTGGGCGGCCCATCCCCCGAATGCCCGGCGTGCGGCACCCACCACGCGTTCGACGTCGTCCACGGTGGAGGCGGGCACCCGGGCGATGACCGAATCACGCAAGGCCGGGTTGGTGACGTCGCGCCACTGCCCGGAGACCGAGTCCACGCGCTCCCCGTCGATCCACTGCGGCCAGTCCAGGATGTCGGCGCCCGTGGAGCGCGAGGCCTCCACGGAGGTGCCGGCGGCCTCGTTCGTGGCCGCGCGGGCAGCCGCCTGGGGGTCGGTGCCGGCGGGGCCGTTCGTGGTGGGCGGGGTGGTGTTCTGGTTCATGCTGCGCCTCCGATGGTCGATGTGTCGTTATCGCCGGTTGTGTCGTGATGGGTCCCGTCGACGAGCTGGACGATCGCCGAACAGTCCAACCCCTGCGTCCCATCCTGCATCAGAGTCTCGGACATTGACGAGACCTGTTCGGTCAGCACCCGCTCGGTGTTGGCCTGCCTGCCTGTCAGCGGTGATGCGGAGAGAGTCCCCCGCCCATGACCAGCATCACATGCTGCTACGGTGCACTCAAGCACCAAAAAGGCATAAGCGTTGTGCAGATATGCACATACCCGATGGATACGAGCCCCCATGAACAGATCCCCCAGCCCCGATGACCTGCTGATCCTGCTGACGGTCGCGCGGTTGGGTCGCTTCACCGCGGTGGCCGAGGCCCTGGAGACCACACACACCACGGTGTCCCGCCGCATCGCCGCCCTGGACCGGCAACTGGATGGCCGGACCCTGGATCGGACCTCCACCGGGTGGGAGCTGACCGATCTGGGGCACCATGCGCTCCGGGCCGCGGAATCGATCGAGTCGAGCCTGACGGAGCTCAAATCGGCGGTCAGCCAGCGCGGGGAGGAGGTGTCCGGCGTCGTGCGCGTCCATGCCTCCGATGCCTTCGGTGCTTATATCGCCGCACCGGCGATCGCCCGACTCCAGCAGGAGCACCCGCGGCTGAAGGTCGAACTGCTCAGTGCCACCCGTCGGGCCAGCCGCAACCGTTCGGGGGTCGATCTGGAGGTCGTCGCCGGGCGGGTGGAGGATTCGCGGGCCGAAGTCATGGTCCTCACCAGATACTTCCTCCGGTTGTTCGCCAGCCCCGCGTACCTGCACGACGCCGGAGAACCGGCGACCCTGACGGACCTGGCCCGGCACCGTTTCGTCTCCTACGTCGATTCGGAGCTGCAGGTCGCGGAGCTGGACTACCGCTCCTCCGGGCTACCGGTCCCGGCGGCGGCCTTCCAGGCCACCAGCATCTTCGCCCAGCTGCAGGCGGTGCGCGCCGGCGGGGGCATCGGCATGCTGCCTTCCTACGTGGTCCACCAGGACCCGGGGTTCGTTCCGGTCCTGGCCGATGACTTCGAACGGGGCATCACCTACTCGGCGGTGGCCCGTACGGAGTCGCTGCGCTCGCCCGGCGTGAAGGCGGTCGTCGAGGCGCTCCTGACAGAGACCCGGGGCCGTCGCCAGGCGCTCCGGTCCTGACCCTCCCCCGGGGTCAGCGCGGCAGGGCCCTTCACGACGCCGCCGCCTCCGGGGGGCGGGTGTCCATCCGGCAGTGGTACCGGGTTAGTCGTCCGCATCCTTGGAGTTCGTCAGGACGTCCCCGCTACCGGCATCGATCTGCACCTCGTGCTTGGCGCCGGCGTCGTCGATCAAATCGCCTTCCCAGACGGTCGTGCCGTGCTCGTCATCGAGGCCGAGTTCGGTGATGCGGGCATCCGGGACGGCATCGCGGAACTTCGCGGCAGCCTCCTTGAAGTCAACCTTGGCGGCGTCGACCCGATCCTGGTGCTTTTGCCGATCCTGCTCGTCGTCGTCTTCCGTGGAAGGCGAGCCGATCACGCTGCCGTCGTCGGCGGAGATGTCGACTTCGTGTTCGGTGCCATCGGAGGTCACGACCTGGACTTCCCACCGGGTCACGTTCTCCTCGGTTTCAATCGATATCACCGTACTGTCGGAGACTTCCTCGAGGGCGGCGTCGCCGGCGTCCTCCAAGGAGATGCCCTCGCTGTCGGTGCTGCTGCCCGAAGCGCCCGCTTCATTGCCGGCGTCCGAGGATGGGGACATGGCCGGCTGGCTGGAGGACTCCGCTTCCGGGCTGGGTGCGGCGGAACCGTCATCTCCGGAGCCGCCACCGGAACAACCGGCCAGTGCGAGCATGGTGACGGCCGAGACTGCGACGAGCTGCCGGGGGCCCCGAAGCCGTGCCGTGGTGCGTGGCGCTCCGGCCTGAATGCTCTCAAGATCCTTGGACATTTCGCCCTCCAATACTCAACGTGCTTGAACCGGCCAAACTACGCCGCCCGTCGACCAACGTCCAGTCATTTCGCTCGCGGCCGGATCCCCTGGCCACCCTTAGACCGGAAGTTCCCCCGCCCCCTTCAGGCTCTTCATCACGATCGTCGAGGTCAGCTTCTCCACTCCGGCCAGCCCCACCAGGACCTCGTCATAGAACTGCTGGTAGCTGGAGAGGTCGGTGGCCATGACCTTGAGCAGGAAGTCAGGTTCCCCGAATAGTCGTGAGCCCTCAACGATTTCCGGGATGGATGCCACCTCGTCCTCGAAGGCATACATGTTCTGCCGATCCTTCAGGGTGACGAACACCAGGGCCTGGAAGCCCAGCCCGATCCGGGGCGCGTCGAGGATCGCCCGGTAGCCCGAAACGACTCCGGCGGCTTCAAGGTCACGAAGTCGACGGTGACAAGGGGCGACGGTCAGACCCACTTCCGCGGCCAGGGCCGTGACGGTCATCCGACCATCCTGTTGAAGCAGGCGCAAAATATTTCTATCTATATCGTCAATCACGCAAGAACCTTACCGTGAGGCGCGTCGTTTCCTCGAAAAACGGTAAGCACTTTTGGGGCGGAGTTTCCTAAGCTTTCCCCGAAGAGCAACACGACCACCAGGAGCGCCTCATGGACCCACATCTGATCCTCGGATTCGCCGCCATGTCCGTCGCCCTGGCCCTGACGCCGGGCGCCGACTGGGCGTATGCGATTTCCTCCGGACTCAGCGGGCGAAGGATCGCCCCTGCCGTGGGTGGCCTGCTCAGCGGGTTCATGGTCCACACCCTGCTCATCGTCGCTGGTCTTGCGGCATTGGTCATTGCCCTGCCCCAGTTGCTGGCCGCCCTGACGCTTGTCGGTGCCGCCTATTTGATCTGGCTCGGTGTCTCGACCACCCGCTCCTGGCGCGACGCCGGCTACACCAGTGCCGCCGAGGGGGCCCAGCCCCCGCCCGGGAACGGCAGCAGCTTCCTGCGCGGGCTGGGCACCAGCGGAACCAACCCCAAGGCCCTGTTGCTCTATCTGGCCCTCATCCCGCAATTCATCGATTTGAATGCCGGGCTGCCGGCGCCGGTGCAAACCGGCATCCTGGGGATCTCCCATATCCTGGTTTCCGCCGTCGTCTACACCGGCGTCGCCCTCGGCGCCCGCCGTCTGCTGGCCAGCCGCCCGGCAGCAGCCCGCATCGTCACGCTCTCCAGTGGCGTGATCATGCTGGGCCTGGGCGCCTTGTTGCTCGGCGAGCAGGTCATCAACCTCACGGCCGGCTAGCCGCGGGTTCCGCCCGGCTTCGTCCAAGGGCGCCGAGGCCCGGCGGGTTCCGTCGTGAGCGACGGCTCAGGGGCAGGGCTTCCAGGTCCTGCCACCGGGCGCGTAGCAACGAGGTCCGGTATATCCCGGATAGGGGGTGCCGGTCTTCTTCGGCACCTTCCTGGTGGCCGGAGGCGCAGCAGGAGCCTGCGCCGGCGCCTTCCGCGTTCTCCGCTTCGCTGCCTCGCGGGCTTCCTTGGCCTGGGCAGCCTGGCGGGCCACCCGTTGTCGTTCGGCGATCCGGGCCTTCTCCTGCCGGGCTGCCTCCGCGGCGGCAGCCCGGCTCGCCGCAGCGGCCTGTTGCGCGGCAACCGCCGCTGCCTTGGCCTCGGTCTTCTTCCGTGCTTCGGCTTTGGCCTTGGCCTTCACGGCGGCTTCGTGTTCCCGGGTCACCAGCAGCTGCCGGCGTTCCTTCAGGATGCCCTCCTGCCGGGTGGCTGCCGCCGTGGCCTTGGATAGCCGCGGAGCCAGTTTCCCGGCCACCACGGAACCAACGACGGCACGGACCGCGTCTCCGGAGTCATCGGTCCGGCCCAGCAGCAGATCGGCCGCCTTTCCCGCAGCAAGGGCCGTTGCCGCACCGGACAGGAGCCCCGAGGCCTCGGCAGAGGTTTGCGCGGTCGCCGTCGGAACCGTTGCCAGCTGGTCGATGGCCGATTCGATCTGAGCGGGAACGGTGCATTCGACCGTTGCACTAAAAAGTCCCGTTTCCTCCTCGAGCGCTTCCTGTTGGGCCGCGAGGACCTCGTCGTGGAAGCGGTGGTTGGGCTCGAACAGGACGGCCACCCCCAGGCCTTCGCGGGCGATGTCCGCATTGACCAGGTCCCCGTCCAGATAGACGCCGGCCAGGGTGCGATCGTAGCGATCGGTACGTTCGACGTCGTACTCGAGGTGGACCCCGGTTCCGGCAGGAAGCCGCTGGCGCAGATACTCGGTGGCCTCGGGGCCCAGGCACTGCACCGGGGTGTTGGGCTTCTTGGTCTCGGGGGTGTCGACGTTCAGCAGTCGGATGGTCTCCACGGTTCCGTCGAGTGAGGCCACGAGGGTATCGCCGTCGACCACCCGGACCACGGTGGCATCCGCCCCGGAGCTGGACGGGGTGTCCACCGCCGCCGACCCGCCGGAGGTGCAGCCCGACAGGGCAACGGCGACCGCCACGGCAGCCACGACGAACCGCGGGCTCTTCCGCCATGGCGACGGGGTCACCGGATTCCGGACCGACATTGGTCTCCCCCCAGGATTGCCCGCACGCTTCGAATGGTTCAAAGCATAACCCCGGTGCGACCGATCACGGCTTCTTGTTCTTGCCGCCCCCGTCATGGCTCCTGCCGTGCTTCTTCTCTTTTTCCTTCTTCTTCTTGGCTTCTTCCTTCTTCTTCTGTTCGGCCTTCTTTTTCTGCTCGGCCTTCTTCTCGGCCGCCTTGCTCTTTTCGGCGGCCTTGCTCTTTTCGGCGGCCTTGCTCTTCTCGGCGGCCTTGCTCTTCTCCGCCGCCTTGCTCTTTTCAGCGTCTGCCTTGGCCTTCTGCGACGCGGCCGCACGCTCCTGGGCGGCCCGCTGCTCGGCAGCCCGCTGTTCCGCGGCGGCGCGTTCTGCGGCGGCCTTCTGCTCGGCCGCGCGTCGTTCGGCAGCGAGTTTGGCTTCTTCCTTCTTCTTCTTGTCCTCGGCCTTCTTCTTGGCCACCAGCTTGGTGTGGACGCCTTCGACTTCACCCAGGCGCTTCTTCGCCGCGCTGACGGTTCCGGAGATCTCCTTTTCCCACCGGGCCTTCTCGGAGGCATAGACCACGGCCTGCGCGGTACCTTCCTTGACGTCCATGCCGGTCAGCGATTCCTTGGCCGATTCGCCGTCCTTGAGCACCGATTTCAGGTCGTCGATCATGTCCTCGGCGGATTCGATGCTGCTCGGCGGGGCCTTCGACACGGACTGCATCCGCTTCATGGCCGGTTCCACCGTGGCGGCGATGGTGCATTTTTTGGAACCGTCGAACAGTCCCTTGCCCTGCTCCTGGGCGGAATCCTGGGCCTCCAGGACGCGGTCGTAGTAGGGGTTGTTGGGGCTTTGCTTTTCCGCGACGGCAAATCCTGCCTTGGCCATCTCCGCGTTGACGAAGTTGCCGGCGGAGAACGCCGCCGCCATGTTCTTCCTGCGCTTGGGAGGCATGTCGTCGTCGTATTCCAGACGGACCTTCTTGCCCTCCGGCAGCATCGTCTTCAGGTGTTCGGTGGCCTGGTCACCGAGGCATTCGGCATCATCGCCGGCGGCCGGGGCCAGGACGTTGAGCAGATCAACCGTCTTTTCCTTGCCGTCGACGTCGGCGATGAAGGTATCGCCGTCGAGCACCCGGACGACGACCCCGCCGAATTCAGGGACGTGGTTGTCCTTGAAATTGATGCGGCAGCCGGCCAACGACGACGTGACGACGAAGACTCCGACGACAACGGCCGCGGCCCTCTTCAAGGGGCGGTTGTTCAAAAGCGATGGATCCACCATGCGCTGGCCTCCAGTGGGTTGCGGGTGGTGTGACCACGGGCCGTGGACTACCGAATGTAGTACCACGGACCGGGATAGGCCAAGGCCACCCAACAAGTACGACGGCGGCCCGGTGGGCCACCCGGATCTATCGTCCGAGGCGCGCCGATGGCGCTAACGGTTGCGGAGGGGCGGGGTTGGACCCCGTTTCCGCGCATCCCGGGCGTCGGAGCGGGGCGCAGCCGGGATGACATTCCACAAGGATTTTACCGTGGATCGACCGACAACCCCACATCGGCATGGTGCGCCGCCCTCAGGAGGCATGGGCCGGGGTGCTGAAGGCGGCCGCCGAACGCAGCGTGGCTTCCGCCTCCACGGGGTTGATCCGCGCCAGGGTCATCCCCGCGGTCAACAAGGCGAAGAGCAGACGGGCCCGCTCGTCGATCCGGGTTTCGGCCTGGGTGTCCGGCCCCTCCGGCGGGGCCTGATCCACGGCGGGCGCCGGCAGGTCACGGCGCAAGGCGGCAGCGAAGGCCCCGGTCACTTCGACCCGGTAGGCCTCCATGGCGGTACGCACCGCTTCGTCACGGCTGTTGCGTCCCGATGAGGCGGTGAGCAACAGGCATCCGCGCTGTGGGCCGACTTCCCCGCACACGGCATCGGCCAGGGAATCGAAGTAGGCGCCAAGCCCCGCGGCCCCGTCCCGGGCCGTGACCAGGACCTCGAGCCGGGGCCGGACCACCTGGTCCAGATAGCTCTGCACTGCCGCGTCGAAGAGCCCCCGCTTGGAGCCGAAGGCGTTGTAGATGCTCGAGCGGCCCAACCCCGTGGCCCGCTCCAGTTCGGGCATGGCCGCGGCATCGTAACCCGCGACCCAGAAGACGTCCCGGGCCGCTTGGATGACCTCATCCACGTCGAATGCCTTGCTCCGTGCCATGTGTCTCCTTCCGGCCCCGTCGAATCCCCCGGCATTGCGCTCGGGGTGAACTTCGCCTCAAAATGTTTATTTTGTATCGATCGTTCTAATATTATAGACCTATCGCAGTCAGCGATACCACCGACTTCAAGGGAGCAATTCCATGACTTCCAGTACACAGATCCAGCTCGCCCAGCGCCCCACCGGGTGGCCCGACCACGAGAACTTCCGCACCGCCGTCGTCGATCTTCCGGCATTGGGCGAAGGCGAGGTACGGGTCGCCAACGACTTCATCTCCGTCGACCCCTACATGCGCGGCCGGATGAACGACAACACCGGATCCTACATCCCCCCGTTCAACGTCGGCGAGGTCATGGGAGGCGGGGCCGTCGGCCGCGTCATCGAGAGCCGCGACGATTCGCTGGCCGAAGGCACCCTGGTCCTGCACGACCTGGGCTGGCGGGATGTCGCCCAGGGCCCTGCCGCAGGATTCCGCGCCGTACAGGAACTGCCGGGCCTGCCGGCGTCGGTCTACCTGGGCGCGTTGGGCATGACCGGCCTGACCGCCTGGGTCGGCCTGCTCGAGATCGCCTCCATGAAGGAAGGTGACACCGTCTTCGTCTCCGGTGCCGCCGGGGCCGTGGGGACGATGGTCGGCCAGATCGCCCGGCTCAAGGGCGCGGCCCGGGTCATCGGTTCGGCGGGCAGCCCCGAGAAGATCGAACTGCTGACCTCCAAGTACGGGTTCGACACCGCCTTCAACTACAAGGACGGCGATATCGCCGGCCAGCTGGCAGCAGCCGCCCCCGAAGGCATCGACGTCTACTTCGACAACGTCGGCGGCGAGCACCTCGAAGCAGCCCTCGGCACCCTGAAGACCGGTGGACGGGTGGCCCTGTGCGGGGCCATCTCGCAGTACAACATCACCGAGCCCGAGGCCGGCCCACGGAACATGGCCAACCTGATCACCAAGGGCCTGCGCCTGCAGGGCTTCACGGTCGGGAACTACACCGAGCACCTCCCGGCCTTCGCCGAACAGGCAGGGGCCTGGCTGGCGGCCGGGGAGCTCGTCTTCGACGAGACCGTGGTCGAGGGACTGGATCACGCGGTCGACGCGTTCCTGGACCTGATGCGCGGCGCCAACACCGGCAAGATGGTCGTCAAGCTCTAGCCGACACCATCCCGGGGCCCCGGCCTCCCCACCGCGGGGAGGCCGGGGCCCGATTCACGCGGTGACCACGGGCAGGTCGGACCATTCGGTGGTGTAGCGGGGCGAAGCGAATTCGCGTTTCATCGTCCAGGCCGCCGGTTCGGCCAGCCCGGCATGGCCCAACCCGATCGCCGCCTGTCCGAAACGGGCGCGCACATCCCCGAGCAGCGTCCCCATCCGGCGCTCCTCCCCCTCGGCCGTGAAGGCCTCGAAAGCCGCCTGGCCATCCGCCGGCTCCAGGCCCGAGAGCACCACCCCGGCCCGCACGTACCGCATCCCGGGGACCAACCGTTCCCGCATCGCCGCGACGGCGGTCCGGGTGAGCACGATCGGATCCTGCGTCGGCGCCGACAACCTCACGCCCACCACCGGATTCGCCCCCGGTGCTTCCGCGGATCCGGCAAAGCGGCTGACCCCGGCACTGACGGTGAGCATCGTGGCCCGCAATCCCTCGGCAGCCATCCGCGCGGCCCCGCGTTGGGCGTAGAGCGCCATCACCTGGTCCATGTCCGAGGCGGTGGTCACCGGGGTGGAGAAACTACGAGAGAACATGATCTGCGCCTTGTCCGCCCGCTCCTCGACCTCGGGAATGCACGGTGTGCCGTTGAGTTCAAGCACGGTGCGCTGCAGCACCACCGAGAACTTCTTGCGGATCACCAACGGGTCCGCCGTCCGCAGATCGGCGATCGTTTCGATGCCCAGGGCGTTGAGGCGTTGCCCGTTCCTGGCCCCGAC
The DNA here is from genome assembly GCF_052377615.1 of Arthrobacter sp. AOP36-A1-22. Taxonomy (NCBI): domain Bacteria; kingdom Bacillati; phylum Actinomycetota; class Actinomycetes; order Micrococcales; family Micrococcaceae; genus Arthrobacter; species Arthrobacter sp. AOP36-A1-22. Next base: position 63,140 of record NZ_JBQSWX010000005.1, on the reverse strand, counting down.
ACCCCACAGCCCGGTGACGGGGACGCGTGATTGGATGCGGTGGATCTCCTCCGGCGGGACGCTGTCGAGTGAACAGACCCCACCCAGACCGGGGTTGTGCTTGGCCACGTGGTTGGCGAACTTCGCTAGGGTCTTGGTCGGGGCGACCCCCACGCAGACCGGGACCCCGACGTTGCGCCACACCGCTTCCCGGATCCGGCGCGCGCTGTCCCGCAGCGACGATTCGTCCCCCGGTAGCCCGATGAACGACTCGTCGATCGAGTAGACCTCCTGCCAGGCGCCGAACCGTCCGATGACCTCCATCACGCGGGACGACATGTCACCGTAGAGCTCGTAGTTGCTGGAGCGGGCCACCAGCCCCATGCCCTCCGCGCTCCCGGCGACCTGGAACCACGGGGTGCCGGTCTTGATGCCGAGCTGCTTGGCTTCGGGTGACCGGGCGACCACGCAGCCGTCGTTGTTCGAGAGCACGACGACGGGACGGCCTTCCAGTCGCGGGTCGAAGGCCCGCTCGCAGGAGACATAGAAATTGTTCACGTCCACCAGTGCCATGCGCCCGCGTCCGGGACCCGGCTCAGACATGGTGCAGGCAGCGGGTGACCACGCCCCAGACGGTGAGGTCCTCCAACGCCCGGACCATGACCGGACCGGTCGCGGGGTCGTCGGTGCGCAGCCAGACCCCATCGGCGTCGATGCCCAGGCGCCGGATGACCATTTCGGCCTCCAGGACGGCGATGACGACCCGGCCGTCGCGCACCGGAAGGGAGCGGTCCACGATCACCTCGTCCCCGTCGCAGATGCCCGAGGCGGCCATCGAGTTCCCCGCCACACGCATGATGAACGTGGACGTCCTATCGCGGATCAGATGCCGGTTCAGGTCGATCCCACCGTGGAAGTAGTCGCGGGCCGGGGACGGGAAGCCGCTGGCCTGGCGTTCCGCCGTCGGCCCGCCGGTGGCCTCATCCCCGCCGAAGGTGCCGGGCGGCGGGACATGCACGGGCTCCTGACCGAACACGACACCCCCCTGGAATAGAACAAACTTTCGATGACCAGCGTAGCATCACCGGCCCCGGTTCCCGAGCCGCCGTCGGGCACCAAAAAACCGGTCCCGATCGCAGGGATCGGAACCGGTTTGGTGGGCGGCGGAGCCTAGGCGTCGACGGTGATGACCGTGACGACGGGCTTGCGGCGCAAGGCGCGGTCGGACCAGCGCACCAGGGCCTGGGAGATCGCCCGTTCCGCGTCCGGCCCGGTCTTGACGCCCTTGAGTCCGTTGAGGGTCTTCTCCACGATGCCCACGGCCTTGCCGAGGTCCTTATTGGAGAAGCTGAAGCCCACCGGGAAGAACTCGGGGTCCTCCTCCAGGGCGCCGGTCGCCGGGTCCACGATGGCCAGCACGGTCAGCGCGCCGTCCTCGGCCAGACGGATGCGGTCCTGCAGGGACTCCTCCGTGGCCGCGCCGGCGACCATGTTCTCGACGTAGACGTAGTCGGCGGCGACGTTGCCCGAGACGCGGGCGACGCCGTCCTTGAGGTCGACGGTCACGCCGTCCTCGAGGACCAGTGCATTCTTGGGATCCACCCCGGTGCGCACCGCCAGTTCGGCGTTGGCCTTCAGGTGGCGGTGTTCGCCGTGGACCGGCATGACGTTCTTCGGGCGCACCAGATTGTAGCAGTACACCAGTTCGCCGGCCGAGGCGTGCCCGGAGACGTGGACCTTCGCGTTGCCCTTGTGCACCACGTTGGCGCCGAGCTTCGTCAGGTCGTTGATCAGGCGGTAGATCGAGGTCTCGTTGCCCGGGACCAGCGAGGAGGCCAGCAGGACGGTATCGCCTTCGATGAGGTCGATGATGTGGTCCTGGTTGGCCATGCGGGCCAGTGCGGCCATCGGTTCACCCTGCGAACCGGTGCAGATGATGACGACCTTCTCCGGCGCCATCTTGTCGACCTCCTTGAAGTCCACGAGCACGTTGCGCGGGATCTTCAGGTAGCCCAGCTCGCGGGCCGTGCCCATGTTGCGGACCATCGAACGGCCCACGAAGGCGACCTTGCGGCCGTACTTATGGGCGGAGTCGATGACCTGCTGGATGCGGTGCACATGCGAGGCGAAGGAGGAGACGATCACGCGGCGCGGGGCGGTGCGCATGACGTTGTCGATGGCCGGCAGCAGATCGGCTTCGGCGGCCATGAAGCCCGGGACCTCGGCGTTGGTGGAGTCCGGCAGGAACAGGTCCACGCCTTCCTCGCCCAACCGGGCGAAGCCGGCCAGGTCGGTGATGCGGCGGTCCAGCGGGAACTGGTCCATCTTGAAGTCGCCCGTGGCCAGCACGGTGCCGGCACCGGTGCGGATCGCCACGGCCAGGCCGTCGGGGATGGAGTGGTTCACGGCCAGGAACTCGAGGTCGAAGGGACCGAACTTCTTGCGTTCGCCTTCCTTGACCTGGACCACGTTGGGCTTGATCCGGTGTTCCTGCAGCTTGGTCTTCACGAAGGCCAGCGTCAGCCGGGCGGAGATCAAGGGGATGTCGGCGCGTTCACGCAGCAGGTACGGGATGCCGCCGATGTGGTCCTCGTGGCCGTGGGTGAGCACGAGGCCCACCACATCGTCCAGGCGGTCGCGGATCGCCGAGAAGTCCGGGAGGATGACGTCGACGCCGGGGTGCTGTTCCTCGGGGAAGAGGACGCCGCAGTCGACGATGAGCAACTTGCCACCGTATTCGAAGACGGTCATGTTGCGGCCGATCTCTCCCAGGCCGCCCAACGGCATGACACGCAGGGCTCCCTTGGCGAGTGCGGGCGGGGTCTGGTGCTGCTTTTTTCTCAAGAGTGTCCGTTCTCTGTGCTGTTCTGGTTTCTTCGGTATCCGGCCGGCAGCGTCAGGTGAACAGTCGACGCCGGAGCGAACCGGGAAAATCAAGGGCTTCAGCGACCCACGGGCGGCAGAAGCATATCTACCTCGACTTTACCACCGCTTCGGCGCTACGCCGCCGTCGGGCCCCGCGCAGCAGCGACCCCGCGCGCTTCCGGAGGAGGAATCGCGCGGTGGACCGGTTATTCGGCGGGGTCCTGCACCAGATGCCTGCCCAATGCCTCGCGCTCGTCATCGGTCAACGCGCGGGAGGCGGCACCGTCGGCCGCCAACGGGACGATGACCGTGGTGCCCACGAACACGGTCGTCCCGTCCTGGACGCCGGTGTGTCGCAGGGTGAAGGATTTCGTCCCGATGCGCTCGATGCCCAGGCCGATGGTCATCGACGGGATGTATTCGGCCTGGGCCAGGTAGTCCACGGTCATCGAGGCGACGACCACCCCCATCAGCAACCGGGCGAACCCGTCCTCGGTGCGGATCCACCGCACCCTGGCTTCCTCCATGAGGGTGACGATGCGGGCGTGGTTCAGGTGGCCGTTGGCATCCTGATCCGACCAGCGCAAGGCAATGGTGACGTCCGTGGAACTCATGGCCCCACCCTACCGGGGCCGCTGGCGGCTAATAGACGACGTCGAAGACCCAGACCGCCAACGTCATGGTGGTCAAAGTGGTCAGGACCAGCGAGATGACGTTCAGCCAGATGCCGGCCTTGAGCATGTCGGAGATCTCGACGTAGCCGCTGGAGTAGGCGATGGCATTGGGCGGGGTGGCCACCGGCAACATGAAAGCGCAGGTGGCGGCGATGGCGACGGGAACCACCAGGAGCATCGGGTCCAATCCCAGCCCGACGGCGACCCCTCCGATCAGCGGCAGGAACGCGGCCGCGGTGGCCGTGTTGCTGGTCAGTTCCGTCAGCCCCAACACGATCAGGGCCACGGCGGCGATCAGGACCACCACCGGCAGGAAGCCCAGGCCGTCCACTTGTTCGCCGACCCATTTGCTCAGGCCGGTTTCGGTGAATTGAGCCGACAGGGCCAGCCCGCCGCCGAAGAGCAGCAGGATGTCCCAGGGCAGTTCCTTGGCACTGCCCCAGTTCAGCAGCGGGACGCCCTTGCGCAGGTTCGCCGGGATGATGAACAGGGCCACGGCGACGCACATCGCAATGACGGCATCCTCGATGGAGGTATCGGGCCACAGCAGCGGCACGGTGATCCAGGAGGCCGCGGCGAGCACGAAGATCGCCAGGACCAGTTTCTCCCCGACGTTCATCCGGCCCAGCTTCTTGTACTCATCGGAGATGAGCTGGCGGCCGCCGGGGATCTCGCTGATCTCGGGCTTGAAGATCACGAAGGTCAGCAGGTACCAGGCCACCGCCATGAAGACGACCGACATGGGAACGCCCACCAGCATCCACTGTCCGAAACCGACATGGATGTCGTGGGCCTGTTGCAGATAACCCACCATCAGGGCGTTGGGCGGGGTCCCGATGATGGTGCCCAGCGAGCCGATGGAGGCGGAGTAGGCGATGCCGAGCATCAGGGCGATCCCGAATTTCGGGGGTACCTTCTTCTCATCGCTCATCCGCGCGGTCAACGCCAGCACCGACATCCCGATGGGCAGCATCATCACCGCCGTGGCGGTGTTGGACACCCACATGCTCATGAACCCGGTGGCGATCATGAACCCGCCGATCAGCTGGCGGGGCTTGGTCCCCACCAGCAGCACGGTGGCCAGCGCGATCCGCCGGTGCAGGTTCCACCGTTGCAGGGCCAGGGCGAGCATGAAACCACCCATGAACAGGAAGATGATCGGATTCGCATACGGTGCCGCGGCATCGCCCATTCCGGCGACGTTGAGCATGGGGAACAACACGAGCGGAAGCAGCGCGGTGGCGGCCAACGGGATCGCCTCGGTCATCCACCACAGGGCCATCACGGTCGCCACCGCGGCGGTGAACCGGGCGGGTTGGGCCAGATCGCCGGGCAGCAGGAAGAAGACGACGACGGCCAGCACCGGCCCGGCGAAGAGACCGATCCGCTTGCGCATCAACACGGCCGGGCTTTGGGCGGATTCGCGCAGCCCGGGCGCCTGTTCGGCGTCGTCCTCCGCAGTGGCGTCCGGGGCATCGTTCGGACGGGTATCCGGTTCGTTTGACGGCGTTGTCATCACGGTCCTTCTGCTGGCGTGGACGGGATGGTTCGGTCCCGTCCGCCCACTATCTCCGATACGGGCTCTTCTGCCCAGAGCACCACGCGGGCCGGCGCGGACTTCAGGAACGCAATGCCGCCAACGCGAACCCCACCATCTCGGTGAAGGTCTCCTCGCGTTCCTGCGCAGTGAGATCAGAGCTGCCCGGGCTGCCATCGGAGACGGTGCCCAGCATCAGGGTCTCGATCTTTTCCCGCATGCCCACCGCATACAGGGCGGCGGCTTCCATCTCGACCGCCAGGGTGCCGGCCTCGGTGAGCCGGACCATGGCCTCGGGGTCGCCGTTGTAGAAGTCGTCGCTGGTCAGCACGGAGCCGACATGGACCGTCTTCCCGCTGTCCTCCCCATGGGCGACGGCGGCACGCAACAACCCGAAATCGGGGGTGTGGCTGATGTGGACACCGGGGAAACGCACCGCGGTCATCGCCGAGGTGGTGTGGGCTGCGGCGGCGGCGATGACGTCCCCGACCTTCAGCTGCGGTTGCATGCTGCCCACGGTGCCGACCCGGATGATCCGCTTCACCCCGTAGAACCTGGCCAGTTCGGTGGCATAGATGCTGATCGAGGGGCTTCCCATGCCCGAGGCCATCACCGACACCGGCTGGCCATCGACGGTTCCGGTGTAGCCCAGGATGCCGCGGACCTCGGTGACCAGTCGCGGGTCCTCCAGGAAGGTCTCGGCGATGCGCTGGGCGCGTCGCGGATCCCCGGGCATCAGCACATGGGGTGCGAAGTCGCCGGGTTCTGCTGAGATATGCGGGGTGGCCATGACTCTCCTGGATGGTCGGGGGCGGTCGGGGTGGTTGCACGGGAGGATAGCATGACCGACATGGGAACCTCCTCACACCGTGGAATGCCATGACCGGTCGCCGCGAACGCTTCCGCGATATTGCCGAGACCTTCAGCCGGCACGGTTTGGGCTTCCTGCTCGCCGCCTTGGGCGTGGATGCCCGCATCCTGGGTCCCGCGGCCCGGTTCCCCGCAGGCCAAGGCCAGAACCAGGGGCTGCCCCAACGACTACGCCTGGCCCTGGAGGAGCTGGGGGCCGTGTATGTGAAGTTCGGGCAGGTCCTTTCCACCCGCTCGGATCTCCTGCCGGCCGAGTACGTGGTGGAACTGGCCAAACTCCAGGACGGGACCCCCTCGGTGCCCTTCGACGGAATCCGCGAGGTCATCGAGGCCGAGCTGGGACCCGAAGCCGCGAAACTTCTGTCCACCATGGATCCCACCCCATTGGCCACCGGTTCCATCGGTCAGGCCCATGTGGCCACGGTCCAGGGACGTGACGTGGTGGTCAAGGTGCGCCGCCCCGGAATCGTGGAACAGGTCAACAACGACCTGGAGATCATGGCAGAAATCGCCAAGCTGGCCGAACAGGCTTCGGCCACGGCCCGGGGATTGCGGCTGGCAGATACCGTCGACGAGTTCGCCCGGACGCTGCGCGGGGAACTGGACTACCTCGCCGAGGGCCGCAACGCCGAACGGTTCGCCAAGGATTTCGCCACCGATCAGAAGGTCCACATCCCCGAGGTCTTCTGGAGCACGACGACGTCGCGGGTGTTGACCCTTGAGCGCATGCGCGGGCTGAAGATCACCGATGTGCAGGGCCTGCATGCCGCAGGCCTGGACCCCTCCGAGGTGGCGTCCCGGGCGTGCAACGTGCTGCTGCGCATGGTCTTCGAACATGGGTTCTTCCACGCCGATCCGCATCCGGGGAACTTCTTCGTCGAGGACGACGGACGATTCGGCATCATCGACTTCGGCATGGTCGGACACGTCAGCGACGACCTGAAACGCCAACTCGTGAAGCTGCTGCAAGCCATTGTCCTCCGGGACCCCCACCGGATGACCACCGCCCTGTTGCGGCTCTGCGGGGCCGGGCAGACGAGCCGGCGGGCCGAACTCCAGGCCCACCTGGCCCAGCTGTTGGACCGCTACGCCGATCAACCGTTGGCCCAGGTCCCGCTGACGCTCATCGTCAACGACGTGGTCGCCATGTTGCGTCGCCACCAGCTCCGACTCCCACCCGATACCGCCTTGCTCATCAAGATGCTGGCCATGGCCGAGGGACTGGGCCAGGAGATCGACCCGGCCTTCGACCTGCTCTCCGAGGTCTCGCCCTACGCGCGCCGACTCATGCTGGCTTCGGTCTCCCCCTCCGCCATCGCCGAACAGCTCAAGCTGATCGCCTCGGAGGCACTGAACCTCGGGTCGGAAGCGCCGGAACTGATTCGCCGGGCCACCGAAATCCTGGAAAGCGGAGGCGTGGACGTACGCATCCGCACCGAGGAACTCGACGAGCTCATGGACCGGTTGGACCATACCGGCAACCGGATCGTGGCCGGGCTGGTCACCGCCGCACTCATCACGGCGGTCGGCGGGCTGGTGGGCAGCCAGCCGACGCGTTGGCATCGCTGGCCCCAGGCCCTCTTCACCGCCGGCGTGGGTGGGGTAGGCGCCCTGGGCGGCTACCTGGCCTGGACCTCACGCCGACGGCGAAGCTGATCACGGCCGGCGTTCCAGCCCGCCGCCGTCCGGCGTGGACTCACCCCTGGAGCAACATCAGCGCCGCCCGTTCACCGATCATCACCGAGGGTGCGTTGGTGTTGCCGGTGGGAACCAATGGCATGACCGAGGCATCGGCGATGCGCACGCCGTCGAGACCGCGGACCTTCAGGGTGCGCGGATCCACGACGGCCTCGGCGTCCAAACCCATGCGGCAGGTGCCGACCTGGTGGTGATAGGTCACCACCGAGTCGCGTACGTACTGCTCCAGGTCCTCGTCGGCGACCTGAGGTCCCGGGTAGACCTCGGTGGCACCCCAGGCAGCCAAGGCCTCCGTGCGACCGATCCTCCGACAGTGGACCACCGAGGCCACGAGGGCATCGACATCGGCTCGTTCGGAGAGTGCCCGCAGGTCGATGCTGACCGGATCCGATGCTTCCGGCCCGGTCAGACGGACCTCTCCCCGGCTGTGCGGACGGACCAGACCGCCAAGCATCGAGAATCCCCCGTCGGCACCGGTCATCTCCCCTCCCGCATAGTCCTGCGAGTACATCGGCACGGAGAAGAAGATCGGTTGGGTATCAGGGACTTCCAGGTCCGGGCGGCTCTTGGCGAAGAGGTGCACCTCCGCGGGGGCGGCGGTCAGTTCCGGCACCGGGCGGTCGCTCGAGAAGATCACGGGTGACAGCAGGTGGTCTTGGAGGTTTTTACCCACTCCGGGAAGGTCGTGGACGACGTCGATGCCGACTTCTGCCAGTTCATCCGCCGGGCCGATCCCCGAGCGCAACAGCAGCTCGGGGGAATTGATGACTCCGGCCGCAAGAATGGTCTCCGCCGCGCGCAACACCCGCTGGCCACCGCTATCCTCCACCTCCACCCCGAGGACGGTGCCGTCTTCGATGAGCAACCGGTGGGCCCGGGTCCCGGTGAGCAGGGTGAGATTCGGGTGGTCGGCCACGGGCTTGAGATAGGCGTGCCAGGTATTGAATCTCTGCCCGTCCCGGACATTGAGCTGCATCCGGGAAACGCCCTCGGGGTTCCCCGAGTTGTAGTCATCGTTGAGCTCGAAACCGGCTTCGACGGCGGCCTCGAGCATCGAGTCCTGGATCGGATTGTGCTCGTAACCGGTGCTCACGTCCAGCAGCCCGTCACCACCGCGTGTCTCCGAGGCCCCGCCATCGTAGTTTTCGATCTTCTTGAACAGCGGAAGAACGTCCTTCCAGGACCAGCCCGGGCACCCGAGGTAGGCCCAGGTGTCGTAGTCCTGGCGGGCGCCTCGGACCCAGATCGTGGCGTTCAGCGCATGGGAGCCGCCCATGACCTTGCCCCGCGGCAGGTGCAGGCTACGCCCTGCTGCCCCGTCCTGCGCAGTGCTGTAGTAATCCCAATCCTGTTCGCTATGCCAGAGGGCACCGAGCGTGCAGACATTGGCGATGTCGGGGTTGGTGTCCTGTTCCCCTGCTTCGATCACGGCGACCCGTTTTCCCGCGTCAAGCAGGCGTCTGGCGATGACGTTGCCGGCGGAGCCCGCGCCGATGACAAGGTGGTCGAATTGCTGGTCTTCCATGTGTTCCTCTCCGTGGCACGCGCGATGCGATCAACCAGGCGTTGTCGATGTGGGGGCGCGGTCTCGGCCGGTCAGCCGGCGATGACCTGCGGGACGCCCAGTGCCTTGAGTCCGGCGACGCCGAATTCGAGTCCGTAGCCTGACTGCTTCACTCCGCCAAAGGGGACCCGCGGGTCCACGGCCCCGTGCTTGTTGATCCACACGGTGCCGGCTTCGATGCGGGCGGCAACCTCACGGGCCCGTGCCGGGTCTGCCGACCAGACGGAGGCACCGAGGCCCACGTCCAAGCCATTGGCCATCTGCACGGCTTCGTCGATCGTCGAGTAGCGGATGATCGGCAGGGCAGGACCGAACTGTTCCTCGGCCACCAGCGGGTTGGCATTGTCGATGTCGGCGACCAGGGTCGTCGGGTAGAAGTACCCGGGCTGGCCGGACTCCGGGTTTCCTCCCATGAGCATCCGGGCCCCCGAGGCCTTGGCGTCCTCGACGAGCTTCGCAACGATGTCGTATTGGGCCTGGTTCTGCAGCGGGCCCAGCACGTTCCCCTCGTCCAGCCCGATACCCATGGGCATCTTCCCCGCCACCTCGACCAAGGCATCGCAGACCTGGTCGTAGATGGCGTCCGGGACGTAGAGCCGTTTCATGGCTGCGCAGGTTTGCCCGGTATTGATGAAGGCCCCCCAGAACAGGTCCTCGGCAATGGCTTGGGGGTCCACGTCGTCGAGCACGATCCCCGCGTCGTTGCCGCCGAGTTCCAGGGTCAGGCGTTTCACGGTGTCGGCGGAGGAACGAATGATCGCCTTGCCCGTGGCGGTGGATCCGGTGAACATGATCTTGTCGACGTCCTTGTGGGCGGATAGTGCCTCCCCAACGTCGCGGCCGCCGGGGACCACCTGGAGCAACCCCTCCGGCAGTGCCTGGTTCATCACCGCTGCCAGGGCCAATACCGACAGCGGGGTGTATTCGCTGGGCTTGAGGACCACGGTGTTGCCCATGCGCAATGACGGGGCGATCTGCCAGACGGAGATCATCATCGGCCAGTTCCACGGGCCGATGGCCCCCACGACCCCCAGTGGACGGTAGTGCACCACGGCATGGGTTTCACCGTCGTCCACCACGACCTCGGGTTCGAGTTCGAAAGCGGCTGCGGCCCGCAGCCAGGCCGAACACGCCCCCACTTCGAAGCGGGCGTTGGGCCCGTTCAGCGGCTTGCCCTGTTCGCGGGAGAGTAGTTCGGCCAACGCCTCGGCGGAGGCCTCCACCGCGTCGGCGGCAGCGTTGAGGTACCCGCTGCGCTCGCCGTGGGAGCGGGCACCCCACCCCGGCTGAGCCGACCTGGCTACGGCGACGGCGGCGTTCAGGTCGGCGACGGTCTGCACGGGGGCCTGCCCGATGAGTTCTCCGGTGGCCGGGTCGCTGATGGCGCGGCCCTCCCCCGATCCGACGATCCGGGCCAACAGATCCTGGTAGGTCATTGTCGCGGTGGCCGGCTGCGTGCTCATGGGCTGCTCCTATGCTGCGTGCGCCGCCCGGGGACGGCGCGTGGTGGTCACTGACCTCCCACTTTGCCGTGGAACAGCGCCGGTGTCTTGTCTTTCCGGGTTCCGGTGTTGGACGCCAGCGCAGTGTTCCCCGACCCGCAGCGGAAAGACTAGCGGCCCGCCTCCTGGACGTCGCCGTCCACCATCTCCTCCAGGGGGTCGACTTCAGGGGTCGAAAGGTAGCGTTCCAGACTGTCATCCAACTCGCGCAGCCACGGGGTATGGTGCGTGGCCGCCATCGTTCCGGTCTTCACCGATCTGTAGGTCTTATCCCGGTAGGTCAGGATGTTCTTCTGCTTATCTTCCTTCCAGGCCAGGAAGATCTCCACGACCTCATCGACGTCGAAGGGCGGGTAGTCGGTGGCCTCGAGCAGGTCACGGATGTAGTCGGCCTGGAACCGTACTTCATCGGCATCGCCGTCGATGGCCAGGAAGCTCTCACGCCAGCGGCGCATATGCTCGGTGCGCTCCTGGGCCGAGGGCAGCTGGGTTTGCCCGAGGATCACATCACGCACATACCACGCCTGGGCGTCGAACATGTTGAAGGTGAACCACTGGTCCTGGGCACCGAGGTAGAAGAGCTTCTCGTTGACGTCGGAGACGACGCCGCGGTACAGGCCGTCCGGGTAGACGTTATTGGGCGAATTCAGCGCCACGTCGGCAGGAAGGAACGGGTACTTATGCAGATAGCCGGTGCACAGGATCACTGCGTCAACGTGGCGGGAGGTGCCGTCGACGAAGTGGACGATCTGGCCCTCGAACCGCTCGATCAGCGGTACTTCCTGCATCCCGGTGGGCCAGTCGTAGCCCATGGGGCCGCTGCGGTAGCTCAGCGTCACCGAACGTGCACCCATCTTGAAGGCCTGGACGCCGATGTCCTCGGCTGAATAGCTGGCGCCGATCAGCAGGACGTCCTGATCGGCCAGCTTCTCGGCACCGCGGAAGTCGTGGGCGTGGTGCAAGGTCCCGTGGAAGGTCTCGATGCCTGCGAAGTCTGGGACGTTGGGGAAACTGAAGTGTCCGGAACCGACGACGACGTGGTCGAATTCCTCGGTCTTGCTGGTGCCTGCGGACAGGTCATCCACGACCACCGTGAACTTCTGCGACTGCTCGCTAAAGTGGACCCACCGCACCGCATGGCAGAAGTGGACCTGCTCCTTGAGCCCGGACTGGGCCATCCGCCCGTCGATGTAGTCCCACAGCACCGGTCGTGGTGGGTAGGAGGAAATCGGGCGGCCGAAATGTTCGTCGAAGCTGTAGTCGCTGAATTCCAGGGCTTCCTTGGGGCCATTGGACCAGAGGTTGCGATACATGCTCGAGTGCACCGGCTCGCCGAACTCATCGATCCCGGTGCGCCAGTTGTAGTTCCATTGCCCGCCCCAGTCGTCCTGCTTTTCGTAGCAGACGACCTCCGGGACGTCCTTGCCGGCCTGTCGTGCTGCCTCGAAGGCTCGCAGTTGTGCCATGCCGCTGGGTCCGGCCCCAATAATTGCCACGCGTTGTGCCACGAAAATCCATCCTTCCGGCCTCTTCGGCCCCTGCATCAGCTGGGCCGCACGGAGTCCCGGAGTAACCGGTAGTACACCTCGACGCACGGCTTCAGTCGTCTTCTGTCCCGCCTGCCGCGCTGAAGTTCCGCTGCGGTCCTTACGGACGGTGGGTGCGTGGAATCCGCACCGTGAATCCTCCGACCTTACCACCGGGTAGGTTTTTGCCCTGCCGCCCGTCGGACACGCTCTCGGAGGCCGACCTGGGGAATCAAACAAATATTAACTTGACGCATCAACTATATTCGTTCACGATAGATGCATACGCATACAAAATTTGCTTGATCGACACCCCTCAGGAGACAGACATGGCAGCAACCTTGACCCCCGGCATCTGGCAGCTCGACACCGCGCACACGGACATCGGATTCAGTGTTCGGCATGCCGGCATCAGCAAGGTGCGCGGGTCTTTCACCGACGCCGACGCCACCTTGGAAGTCAGCGACTCCCTTGCGTCCTCCACCGTGAGGGCCTCCATCAAGACCGACTCCTTCGATTCCAAGGACCCCAATCGCGATGGACACGTCAAAGGCGCTGACTTCTTCGACGTCGAGGGGTTTCCCGAGATGACGTTCGTTTCCACCGGAGCGCAGGGCTCCACGGAGGAATTCACCCTCTCCGGAGAATTGACCATCAAGGAAACGACCTTGCCCATCGAGCTCGCTGTGGAATTTGGCGGCGTCGCCGTCGACCCCTTCGGCACCACCCGGGCCGGTTTTTCGGCCACCACCCGGATCTCTCGCAAGGCCTTCGGGATGACCTGGAACGCAGCACTCGAGGCCGGTGGAGTCCTGGTCGGAGATCAGGTCACCATCACGGTCGACTCGGCCTTCGTCCTGCCCGCCGCAGACTAGCCGGATCAGATCAACGGATCACGACGCCAGCCACGCCCCGACACGGGGTGGCGGCTGGCCTCTTGTGGCCCAGCGTCCCTGGAAGTCGCTAGTTCAACACGACTGCCTTGAGGGAATCCGGTTCCCGCGCGGCCAACGTCAGCGCGGATTCCGTCTCCTCCAGAGCGAAACGGTGGGTGATCACGGCCTCCACATCGACGGCACCGGAGGCGATGAGACCCAAAGCCGTCGGATAGGTGTTCGCATACCTGAAGACCCCGCTGATGGTCAGCTCCCGGCCCTGGATGAGCGGCACACTCACGGAAACCTCGTCGGCACCCATCCCGACCAGCACGGCCCGTCCGGCGGGAGCCAGCGCGCGGAGTCCGTGATCCAGTGCGGCTCCAGCGCCGGAGCATTCCAGCAGAACGGTGAAGTCCCCGGGCAGTTCCTCCCCGGCCCGCACCGCCTCCAACCCCATCGCTCTGGCCACCGACAGTCGATACTCGTTCACGTCCGTCACGGTCACCCCATCCGCTCCCTGGGCGCGGGCGACCTGCGCCGCGAGCAGGCCGATCGGTCCCGCCCCGGCGACCAGCACCCGATCCCCCGCGGTGATGGAGGCCTTGCGGGAAGCCCACACCCCCACCGAGACGGGCTCTGCCAGGGCCGCCTGCTCGAGAGAGATTTCCTCCGGAGCCCGGTGGGCGAAATCGGCGTCGATCACCACGTACCTGGAAATGGAACCGTCCACCGGTGGGGTCGCGAAGAAGACGACCTCGGGGCACAGGTTATAGCGTCCAGACCGGCACTGGAGACAGCGCCGGCAGGGCACCCCGGGCTCCAAGGCGACCTGCTCGCCCACCCTCGACGGATCGACCCCCGAGCCGACGGCGGTGATGAGGCCCGCCGACTCATGACCGATCACCATCGGGGCCTCCAACACGAAATCCCCGATCCGGCCCTGCTCGTAATAGTGGATATCCGAGCCGCAGATGCCGGTGGCTTTCACCGCGACCAGGACCTGGCCATGGTCCGGGGCCGGAACCGGCCGGTCCTCGATGACGACGTCACGGATGCCACGAAGAACTGCGCTGGGATTTTCCATGGTTCTGATGCTATCGCCTCCCGCGGGCAGCCGGGCAGCATCGGCGGTCCAGGAAATCAACCTACTTCTTTTCTGAAAAGTTACTAGAAAATCTTACGACTGGCGTTAGTGTGGAGCACAGGTAGTCATCATCCGGGGGGAAGCGTGCAGGACATATTCACGTCAGGGGGCCCTGCTCATGGTGGCTTCGATGCCTGATGCTCCTCAAGACCGGATTCCTTCCCCTGCGGAGGGAACGACGGAGACCGATCTGGTTCGGCGGTTGGCCAACGGCGACACCGGGGCGATGGAGGCCTTCTATGAACTGACGTGCCGGCGGGCCTACGGCTTGGCCTGCCATATCCTCGGTGATCCGCTGCGGGCCCAATCAGTTCTTCACGATGTCTACGTGGATGCCTGGCGCAGGATGCGTCGGGACTGCCCCGCGATGGGGACCGAGGTCTCGTGGATCCTCTCCCTGGTCTTCGAGCATTGCCCTGCCCCCTCCGGCCGGGCTGGCCACCCGTCGCCCGCATCCCCCGACGCGACGAGCTGATATGCCGGACAAATACACCAGGTTCGCCCCGTTCTACGACGCCCTCTCCGGGGAATGGCCGGTCTACCGGGCCGGTCGGGTCCGCGGAATCCGCGCCCTGCAACCGGCACCGGGCGATCAGATCCTCGATATCGGTTGCGGCACCGGATTGAACTTCTCCTCATTGCAGGCCGGGATCGGGAAGACCGGACGCATCGTGGGCATCGACAGCAGCGCGGCGATGCTCCGGCAGGCACGTCGCAGAGTGCAAGCCCGGGGGTGGACCAACGTGGCGCTGATCCAGGCCGATGCCCAAACCATGACCGCCGCCGAGCTGTCCTCAACGCTGCGCCACCAGGGGGCCCGCCCGCATTCGGCGAAGGCCCTGGCCACCTATTCCTTATCGCTGATGCCTCACTGGCAGACGGCCTTCGACCACGTGTGCTCGACGTTGGTACCCGGCGGGACCATCTGCGTCGTTGATATGCAGCGCCCTCTCGGGGCGGCCCGTGCGCTGGGCTGGCTGGCGGAGGCCGCCTGCCGGCTCGGTGGTTCCGATATCACCGCCCACCCCTGGACCGCCGTGGAGGAGCAATGCACCGACGTCGTCCCCGACCAGGCCCGTGGGGGCCATCTACAGATCCGCGCCGGAAGGATTCCCCTGCCGACCGGGAACAGGAGTCACCCCAGCGAACGGTAACCACGGATGATTCGTTCCGTGGCACTGAGGCAGACCAGGCCAGCCCACACCGCGGCGATCTGCCACGCCACCATCGGGAAGACCAGCCACAACACATGCACCACGATGGTTTCCGTCCCTTCTGTTAACCCCGAGATAAAGGACAAGGAGCGGCCATCGTCAATGCGCCGGCCGGTCTTCTCGGCAATCGAGGAGAAGGCCAGGAAGGCGGTGCCGTTGATGTAGTAGGCGAAGACCACCAGCAGGAAGGGCAACCAGGGGGCGCCGAAGGCCTCCGTGGCACCCCATCCGACGCCGATGACGGTGGCCCCGTAGACCACGAAGTCGGCACAGATATCCCAAAAGCCGCCCTGCCCGGTGTCTTCGGCACCGGTCCGCGCGCGACGAATCCGTGCCAGCGGTCCGTCCAGCCCGTCGGCCAGCCGGCACAGGAGCCAGGCCAGGAGTGCTGGAGTCCACCATTGAGCCGCAGCGAACCCGGCCGAGGCCAAGCCGAGGACCAGGTTCAGGCCGGTCAGCCGGTCCGGGGTGATCCAAGGGACGTCCAGCCGCCGTGCTGTCCGGTCCGCGAGACCGGCACTGAACTGGCGTAGTCGTGCGTCAAACATGAGGTTTCCGTTCCTTCCGGTGCTTCCAAGCCGCGAACAGGACCCCACCCAGGATCAGGACGCCCAGGACCGCCGCGGCCAGCTCCAATTGCCATCCGGGGTCGGTGCCATAGGCGCCCAGCGTGACGTACGCGGCGGTTCCGGGCAGGATGCCCAACGCCGTCCCCAAGAAATACGACCCCCAGCTGATCGAGGTCAGGCCCGCCGCATAGTTGATGGCCGTGAACGGCAGCACCGGGACCAGCCGGAGGCCGATCACCGACAGCGTGCCCCGGCGCCTGAGGGCATCATCAACGCGGCGGACCCGGGTTCCGGTGAACTTTTCCACGGCGTCCCGGCCCAGCCAGCGGCCGAGCCAGAAAGCGCCCGCGGCACCCAGCATCGCCCCGCCATAGACCAAGCCGATTCCCGCCCAGAAACCAAAGACCAGGCCCGCGGCCACCGAGAGAACACTTTTGGGCACCGGCGACAAGGTCAGTGCCGCATACCCGAGCACGAACACGCTCATTCCCCACCCCCCGGTCCCGCGCAACGAGGTCCGCAGCTCCTCCACCCCCGGCAGGGGAAGGCGCAGGACCAGCACGGACAGGATCGCCAGCAAAACCACCAGTACTGTCAACCGGACCAGGGCACGACGCCGACCGTTCATGCCCTGCACCGCTCGGCCAGGGGCCCCTCGGCAATCCGCGCCCCGGGAGGATAATGGTCCACAGCCGGCCGGCCGGGCCGGACCCCACCGAGAATCAGGAGATTGTCGTGCTCTTCACCACCGACCACCAGCATCGAAGCGGCCAACACAGCCGACTCTCCGCCCGCTTCGAAATCGCCTATACGACCGTCGATTTCCTGGCAGCGGTCTTGTTCATCGTCGGCAGCATCTTCTTCTTCCGGGAGTCGACGACGATCCTGGCCACCTGGCTTTTCCTCGTCGGTTCCGTGTGCTTCGCACTCAAACCCACCTTGCGCCTGATCCGTGAGATCAAGCTCGTCCGGCTGGATGAACTCCAGGGCCTGACCGGCACCACGGATCAGGGCACCAGCTAACCGCTTCCCCTCAAGAACCCAGTCGGAGGAACCATGAACGACCGTTTGCCCGTCATCGTTTTCGATGTGAACGAGACCCTGTCCGATATGTCGGTGCTGGGGCGGAGCTTCGAGCAGCTCGGAGCCCCCGCCGCGCTGGCCGATCAATGGTTCGCCCGGCTGCTGCGGGATGGTTTCGCGCTGGCCGCCGCCGGCGACAACGCCGATTTCGCCGTCCTGGGACGCGGAAACCTGCACGCGCTGTTCGACCGTCTTGATCTCTCCTGTCCAACGGCGGTGGCCGTGGAGACCATCATGGAGACCCTCTCCGGTCTCGGGTTGCACGCGGATGTCGCCGACGGGGTGAAAGCCCTGCATGAGGCCGGCCATCGCCTGGTCACGCTCAGCAACGGCGCCGCCACCCTGGCCGAATCGATGTTCTCGGCCGCCGGCCTGCGCGGGTATTTCGATCTCGTGCTCTCGGCCGCCCAGGCCCCGGCGTGGAAGCCCGCTGCGGCAGCATACGCTTATGCCGCTTCCGCCTGTGCCGCGGATCCGGCGGACCTGCTGCTGGTGGCGGTGCATCCCTGGGACGTCCATGGCGCGGCGCGGGCCGGCCTGCGCACCGCCTGGCTCAATCGGGACGGCACCAGCTACCCCGGACATTTTATTGCCCCGGAGCTGACCATCACCCGGCTGACGGATCTTCCACGGGCGCTGGTATCGCGCTGAGGGCGTCGGTGGTCCGCCGCGCCTAGACATGGTCGGTGACCAGCTGATCGATGGCGTCGCCCGTTGCGTTGGGAGTGGAACCCGTGGTCGTCGCGGTCGGTTCCTCGGGTAGGACCCAGAGCGCCGAACGCGGAATCTGCAACCGCACCGGCGTTCCCTGCGCCACCGGCAGCGCCCAGGGGGCTTCGGCGTGGAGCAGCTGTCCGCCGACCTGCACGGTGAGTATCCGTCTGGCCCCCTGTGGCTTCACGGCACTGACGATCGCCGGTATTCCGGGGCCGTCGACGCCACTGACCATGATGCTTTCCTGCCGAAAAATCAGGGTTCCCGGCCCGGAGGCACCGGCAGCGTCCTCCGGCAACGCCAAGCTTCCCAGCTCCGATTCATGCCGACCGCCGCGGACCGTGCCCGGGACCTCGTTGAGGCCACCCATCAGCCGGTTGACCTCGAGGGATACCGGACGGGTGTAGATCTCCTGGACGGCGGCATGTTGCAAGAGGCACCCGTTCCCGAGCAGGGCAACCCGTTCGGCGACGGCAACGGCCTCGTCTCGGTCGTGGGTGACCAGCAGCAGGGTCGGGGAAAGTTGGCGACGCACCTCGGCCAGCAAATCGTGCATGCTGGTCCGCAGCCCGGGGTCCAGAGCGCTGAAGGGCTCATCGAGGAGGAGCAGGCCCGGCCGAGCGGCCAGGGCGCGGGCCAGGGCCACCCGCTGTTGTTGTCCCCCGGAGAGCTCGGTGGCACGCCGAGTTCCCACGTCACCGAGCTGGACGACGTCCAGGAAGTCCGCGGCGTCGCGGCGGGCCTCTCGGCGGGGGACACCGCGCACCCGTGCGGCGAAGGCGACGTTGTCCAGGACGTTCAAATGGGGAAAGAGCAACGGGCGTTGGGACACCAGGGAAATGCCGCGCTGTTCGGGCCGGATCGGGGCGAGGTCCGTGCCCCCGAGCACGACCCGGCCGGCATCGGGGACCTCAAGTCCGGCCACCGAGCGCAGCAACGTGCTCTTGCCCGACCCCGAGGGGCCCAAGACCGCTGTGCAGGAACCAGCACGGACCTCCAGGCTGATGCCTGCCAAGGCCGGGCGGACGGTACCGGGAAAGGTGGTGATCAGGTCTTCGATGACCAGTGTTGCACTCATGAGCGGACTCCCAGACGTCGACGGGTGTGGATTGCCGCTCCCAGCAACAGGACCAGCGGAGGCAGGACGGCGGTGACCGACAGCACCGAGAGCATCGCATCATTGCCGGTTCCGGCAGCGGCCGAGGCCACCAGCAGGGGGACGGTCACCAGCGTGCCGCCGCCCACCAGCAAGGTGACCACATAATCGCTCCACCCCACCAGGAAGGCCAGAAAGGCAGCACGCATGAGGGCGGGAGCCAGTAATGGCAGGTGCACCCGGCTCAGCACGCGCCACCGGGAGGCGCCGAGCATACGTGCTTCATCCTCGAAGCCGCACTCATAGGCGCCGTAGGCCACCCGCAGGGTGAACGTCGTATAGGGCAAGGCATAAACGGCAAGAACCAGAACGATGCCGAACATCGGCGGAAGATGCAAGCGTAGGAACAGCACGTTCAGCCCGAAGGCGGCGGCAAAGGGTGGCAGGGCCAACGGCGCGAACACCAGGGCACTGAGGAACCCTGCGCCGTGCGGACGGTGGAACGCGAAGGCCCGCGCCGCCAGCAGGCCCATCGGGGTGGCCACCGCCATGACCGCCAGCGCCACGCCCAAGGAACGCCCAAAGGCGGGCACCGCCCCCTGCGCCAGGGCCTCCTGTACTGCCCCGGTCCCCCATTCCTGGGGCAGGATGCCCGGAAAGGACCAGCGCTCGGCGAAGAACCACAGAGCCAAGGGCAGCAGGGGGGCCAGGAACCAGACGGTCATGGCCAGCACCAGCAGCCACCTTCCCCAACGCCCGAGCCGTCGTGAAGCGAATAGGCCGTTGCGCGTCGCCTCCTTCCGGGACTCGGCGGGGGCGGGGAGGATCACTGCCATAGCGGCACCCGGCGCAGCGCCAGCGCGGCGAGGCCCGCGGCTCCCAGGGCGACGATGGTCGTGACCACGGCCAGTGCCGCCGCTTCGGGACGTGAGGACAATGAGGCCGAGCTGAAGAGCCGCAGGGCCATGACCGGTAGCGGTTCGGGGTAGGGCCGGCCCAGCAGCCAAGCCACTTCATAGGATCCGAAAACGTAGACGAAGACGATCGTTGCCGAAACTCCCAGGGCGGGCAGGCTCAGCGGGACCAGGACATGGCGCAGGCGCCGCAATCGGCCGGCGCCCAAGAGCGCGGCCGTTTCGTCGTAGGCGGTGGCCCGGGTCAGGAGGACACCGGTCACGACGAGGGCGACGAACGCCGATTCCTTCCAGCTATAGGCCGCGATGACCGCGATCCAGGCGGGCCCGCCCACCAGTTCGGGCCAGGAGTCGGTGCCGAAGATCCGGGCGAGGAAGCCCGCATCCCCGAGCAGCAGCCCCATTGAGGCGGCACCGACCAGATGCGGAAACGGGATGCTCCAGGTCGAGACCATGGCGATCAGGCGCCCGCCGAAACGTCCGCGCATCACCAACATGGCCGTGACGAAACCGAAGATCACGGCGATCAGTGTCGAAGCTGCGGCGATGCCGAAGGACAGTGCGACGGCCGATGGCAGGTCGGGGGCCACCGTGAGATAGGCGCTGGAGTTCAGCGTGGGCGGCCCCGCAAAGGGCAGCAAGCCCAGGCTTTGCATCAGGGCCGCCAGTAGACCGCCGACCACGACGAAGAAGCTGATCACCGTTGCCGGAAGCACCAGCAGGGTCGCCTTTCTATTTCCCACCGAGCAGCTCCCGGCGCCATCCCTGGTCAAGTTCGCTGACCCACTCGGCAGATAATTCGGGGTTGGCCTTGCGGGAGAGGACCTCGTAGGCAGGAACCACACTCGAGGTGGGCAGCGCCTCGAAGAGCTGCTGCTGCCGATGGTCCAACCTCTCCGCGGAGACGACGGGGAACTGGCCCCAGATGCGCGGGTCCGCCTTGGTGGCCTGTTGCTCGGCCGAGAGGGCGATATTGGCGACCACCATGGCGCCTGCCTGGTTCCCCGAGGTGGCGGGGACGGCCAGGAAGCTGGCGTTGCCCAGGGTGCCGCCGTCGAGTTCCAACACCGTGGTTTGCGGCGGGTAGGTACCGTCCTTGACCAGCTTCGTCAGCGTTGCGGGGCCGTAGGTCATGGTGAAGTCGACTTGTCCGTCGGCGAAGAGCGCATTGAGTTCCTCCCCGCTTTTGGGGTAGGTCCGTCCCTCGCGCCACAACGCGGGGGCCACTTCCGACATCGCGTCGAAGAGCGCGGGAGTGAGGTCCTCATAGGCGGAGCGGTCGAAGGCCAGGGGCACGTTCTCATATCCTCCGGAGACCGAGTTGAGGACCTGGCGGGTGAAGACCGATCCGGTGAAATCGGGAGGTGCCGGATACGTGAATCGTCCGGGGTTCTTTCGCGCCCATTGCAACAGCTCGGCGATGGATCCCGGCGGGCGTTCGACGGTGGCCGCGTTGTAGGCCACCGTGAACTGGGCCTTGTTCCACGGTGCCTCGCAGTCTTCGACCGGGGTGCCGAAATCGTTCGTCAGCAGCGGGTCCTGGGGCGCCGTCAGTGCCATGTTCGGCAGCAGCGAGGTCCACCCGCAGGCCCAGGCCCCTGCCTGTTTGCCGGTGCCGAAGTTATCGCCATTGACCCACACCAGGTCAACGGCCCCGTCAGTGGTGCCGGCCTGGACCTCGCTGAGCACCCGGTTCATGGCGTCCTTGGTGTCCGCCACCAGTACCCGCTCGAGCTTCACGCCGACTTCGGCGGCCGCTGGGACCAGATGCTGGTCGATGTAGGTGTTGCCCTGCTGATCACCGCCGTACATCCACAACTTCACGGTCTGGCCACGTGCCTGGTCACTGACCTGGGCCCAATCGTCGAACGTCCGGGCCGTGGGAGCGGCGCCAGAGCAGGCCGAGAGCCCGGCGACGGTACCGGTCATAACGGCGGCGGCCAGAAACTTTCGGCGGCTCCAGGAGCTCATGTCTTTCATTCGGAGCAGCTGTCCTTTTCGGATGGGGCACGGTGGGCGGGCTTGCGGTCCGGCGTCTACATCACGCCGCGGGCGGCACGGTCCAGCCGGGGTCGGTCAAGAAGGCTCAGCCGCCCCCGTCCCTGGCGCAGAATCCCGCCGGCGGCGAATTCGGACATGATCTTGCTGGTCGCCTCCCGGGAGGCACCGAGCAATCCAGCCAGTTGTTCGTGTGTCAAACGAATGGTCCGGTGCTGGCCGAAACGCGGTGGCCCGGTGGCGTCGTCGAGTTTGAGCAGCGTGGAGGCCACTTGTGCCGAGAGCGGCAGCAGTGCCAGATCGGTGAGCCGTTGCTCCAGTCTGGCCACCTGTTCGCCGAGCAAACGTGATACGCGGACGGCGATGCGGGGGTCAGCCAGCAGTTGTCCCTCGACCTGGCCGACGCTGAGCGTGCAGACCTTCGAGGTCTCGATTGCTTCCGCGTAGTTGTCATACATGCGCTGGCCCACCAGCAGCATTTCACCGAACACCGCGCCTGGTTCCAGGATGGCCATCGTCAGCGCCTTGCCGTCCTCGGCGACGCGGAAGATCCTCACCCGACCGGATTTGAGCACGAAGAGCTCCATCGCCGGTTCACCGGGGCTGAACAGCACTGTGCCCCGATCATAGGTCCGTGGGGGAAGCATGCGGTCCATGGCAGCAATTTCAGCGGCCGAAAGGTCGGCGAAGAGATCGACCTCGCGCAGGCAACTGAAGTGTTCGTAGAGCTCGGGCACTAGTGGTTCGGCCTCTCGTTGGCGTGGTGCCCACGGGCGCAGATCGCCCGGAACGGCTGCCGTCATTTCGAGCGAGCAGTTATCGGTCATGGTCGCACCTCGAACGAACGCCCGGCAACGCGGGGGTTGATGTCAGCGTCCGGGGATTGCCCCGCGGTGTCAGTCAGCAGGAGGCGCCCGCAAGGCGCTGAGGCTCTGCCCTGACGTTCTGGCGCTGTTGCCCGCATGGGGTCCATCCATTCTCGGAGTCGTTGGTGCGTTCTCGATTGCCTCACGCTAGACGGCGCGGACCGCGGTTTTCAGTGAACTGGACTACACAACGTCATGCGGCAGGCCCGCTACCGGATTCCTGCTGGTTCAGGCACCGGCGGCCGTACCATTCCAAGCATGGAACGCTTCGAAAATCTGGATATGTCACCCAAGGATCGAACCGTCGAGTTCCTGGTGGTTGGTGGAGGCTCGGCGGGGATCGTCGGCGCGAAGACCGCTGCCGGTTTCGGCGTCAAAACGCTCCTCGTGGAGCGTGCGCGTCCCGGAGGAGACTGCCTGTACACCGGATGTGTCCCCTCGAAGACCTTGCTTTCCTCTGCCGAGGAATCGGTGCAGGGCCACCGCTCGGGCGGGCAGCGCCTGGAATTCGGCACGGCGCGCGAACGGATCGCTGCGGCAATCGCCACGATCGAACCGGGAGATACCCCGGAGGCATTGGGGGCCGCGGGCGTCGAGGTCATGCAGGGAACACTGGTGTTCCGCGGTCCCGGCCTGGCCGACGTCGATGGGCGAACCATCCGCTTTCGGCAGGCCCTGCTGGCCACCGGCAGCGCGCCTTCCGCTCCGCTGATTCCGGGCCTCGATCCGTGCCTGACAGTGACCTCTGACAGCATCTGGGATGTCACCGAGCTGCCGGATCGGTTGGTCGTCGTGGGAGGCGGACCCATCGCTTGTGAAATCGGCCAGGCCTTCGCCCGACTCGGATCTGCCGTGACCCTGGTGGTCCGCTCGCGCCTGCTGCCCAAGGAAGACCTCGAGGCAGCGGATATCCTGCGCCGGAGCCTGCAGGACGACGGGATACGGATCCTGGAGGAGGCGGCCATCACCGAAGCCACCGGTGGTCCCGACGATGCCACTTTGCATTTGGACACCGGAGAAGACGTCGTCGCCCACCTGGTGCTCCTGGCCACCGGCCGCAGCCCCCGGACCTCCGGACTCGGGCTGGAAACCATCGGCGTGAAGCTGGATACGCGCGGACACGTTCTCACCGATGCCACCTTGCGCACCTCGAACCCGCTCATTCGTGCCGCGGGCGATATCACCGCCTACGAGGACTTCACCCACGTGGCGGGCTTGCACGGGAGCGTCGCTGCCTCCAATGCGGCGCTGGGCCTGCGCCGCAGGATCCCCGCCGTCGTGCCCCGCGTCACCTTCACCTCACCCGAAGTCGCAGCCGTCGGACGCGGCGCCGCGTCCCAACCCGGTGACCGGGTGCATACCAGCTGGCATGGCGAACTCGATCGGGCCATCACCGCCGGCCAGACGCAGGGTTATACGCAGGTCGTCGTGGATCGGCGGGGCAAGCTCGTCGGAGGGACCATCGTGGGGCCCCGGGCCGGGGACACCCTGGCCGAGCTGACCTTGGCGGTGCACTCCAGACTGAGTGCCTCGGAGGTTGCCGGGACGATCCATCCGTATCCGACCTATTCCGAGGCGCTACGCGACGCGGCACTCGAGGATGTCCAGGCCCGGTTGGCTGCCCCGCCGATGAGCTTGGCCACCGGCCTCCTGGCCCGGGTTCGTCGGGCGTGGATAGCCAAAAACCCCGGACGGAACAGGTAACCCGCTGTACCCCTGCCCCACCGGTCGTTCGCTGCGTCCTTACTCCTTGGAGTATTGGGCGACGAGTTCGCGTTTGAGGATCTTGCCGCTGGGTCCGACCGGGAACTCGGAGACGATCTGCACTATCCGCGGGTACTTATAGGCTGCCACCCCGTCCTTGGCGTAGGCGCGGATGTCGTCGGCGGTGAGCTTGCTACCCGGGACCAACGAGACCGCTGCCGCGACCTCCTGGCCGTGGGTTGCATCCTCCACGCCGAAGACGGCAACGCTGTCGATGTCTGGATGTTCCATCAGGAACTCCTCCACCTCGCGTGGATACACGTTGTAGCCGTTGCGCAGGATCATTTCCTTCTTGCGGTCCATGATCCGCAGGATGCCGTCGTCGTCCTTGGTCCCCAGGTCTCCGGTACGGAACCAGCCGTCGACGACCGCTTCTGCGGTGGCCTCGGGGCGGTTGAGGTAGCCGGAAAAGAGGTTGTGTCCGCGGACCACGAACTCGCCCAGCTCTCCGCGGGGCAGGAATTCGATGGATTCGGCCACCTCGGGACGGGCGACCTCGATGTCCACACCCCAGATGGCCTTGCCGACACTGCCGGGAACCGGCACGTCGCCCACGTGGTTGAAGGCGGCCACCGGTGAGGTCTCGGTCAGCCCCCAGCCCTCATGGACCGGTGCGCCGAAGGCCTCCTCGAAGTTGTGCAGCGCTGCCACCGACAACGCGGAGCCGCCGGACACTGCGTAACGCAGTTTGGTCGGCTTCTCCGGGCGGTCCCGATGAGCCTGGAGCAGTCCCATGTACATGGTGGGCACCCCGCAGAAGATATCCACGTCGTTGTCCAGCAGCAGATCCAAGGCGGCGGCCGGGGTGAACTTGGGCAGCAGCATGATCTCCGCTCCGGCGCGGAGCCCGGCATTGAGCACCACGGTCTGTCCGAAGGTGTGGAACAGCGGCAATCCGCCGAAGACGCGGTCCCCCTCGCGGTAGTCGAAGGTGCTGGTCAGCAGCACATTGACCTGCTCTAGGAGGGCGAAGTGGCAGCCCAATGCCCCCTTGGGTTTGCCGGTGGTGCCCGAGGTGTAGAGGATCGTCGCGTTGTCGTCGGGGCGCATCGGCAGGTAGGTGTCGATGGGTGTTGCCTGACCCGCGAGGTCTTCGAGGCGGTCCGGCCCCTCGCCTTCCGGGGCGAGAACGGTCACCACATCGACGTCGGATGCCGCGGCGGCCTTCGCACCTTCACCGAGCAGCGGGGCCGCACAGACCAGCAGGGAGGCCTCGGCGTCGTTGAGGATGTATTCGATTTCGTGGCGCTTCAAGAGGGCGTGCACGGGCACGACGGTCGCGCCCAGGGCCAGCACCGCATAGTAGGTGCGGGCGAAGTCGATGACGTTGGGGATCAATACGGCCACCCGGGAGCCGGGGCCGATGCCACGATCACGCAGCGCACCGGCGTAGGCGCGGGTCTGGTCCCATAGCTGCGCATAGCTCACGGTTTCCCCCGCCAACGTCATGGCCGGGCGGTCGCCGAAGCGTTGGGCGGATTCCGCGACGATGGCGGCAACTGACAGGGTGGCGAACATTGCCGCTCCTCGACTCGTGGGATATGTCACATCAGTGTGTAATGAAACCGAGGCCCACGTCAAGAAACTCCGTTCCACGCCGCCCCCGGAACCATCCGGTGGACGACGATCGCTCGAGGCGCCCATGGTGGGTGGCGGGGCGGAATGCCGGACGAAGGGTGGCCTGCACCACCGGCGCCCCCTGGCAGACCGATGGCCGCAGACTACTGCGACGAGTCTGCGGCCATCGGGCATCACCTTCAACCAAGCAGAATTAGCCTAGCCTTACTTGATTAGGCTGTAAAGATTATGCGTAATCAATGATCCGGTGGTGATCATGGCTTCTTCGACTTGCCGATGGCCCACACCCGGGGCAAGGCGGTGCCGTTCACGGTCAGGTCCCCGATCAGGCGGGCCTTGAAGACCGCCGGGTTGTGGTTCCCCGCGGTGCGGGCATTGCGCCAATGCCGGTCCAGGTTCTTCACCGTGGAGGTGGCCGAGGCGGCCAGCGCGTCGAAGGCGTGCGAAAGGGCGTCCACCGAAAGCGGGGTCAGCGCCACCTGGCCCTGTGCGGAGGCCAGTTCGGCGCCGTCGTTCAGATCTTCCTCGCGATCGGCGTCGATCCGTCCGGCCCTGAGGTCCGCTGCGGCATCGTGGGCTTCCTGCAGGGAGGCGGCCACCCGTTCGACGATGGACTCCCCCGCGAACCCTGCGGCGGAGACCTCCCCGACGATCTGCAGGATCTGCGGGTCTTCGCGCCAGACCGGTGCAGCGGCATGGCTGAAGGTGCGGGTACGGCGATGGACCTCGGCGGCGAACTCCCGTTCGGCGGCACGGATGCTGCCGGCCTGCACGGCCAGCAACACCGTCTGGTAGAACGCCGTCTGGTATTTGAAGCGGGTTTCAAAATCGATCAGGCTCTCCTGGCGCACGACGGCGTCGACGAAGATCGAGGTTCCCGAGCCGGTGGTCTGCTGGCCGAAACCATCCCAGTCATCGTGGTGGCGCACCCCAGCCTGGTGGGCATCGACTGCGGCGATGACCCGACGGCCGGTGTCGGTGCGTTCGGAGTAGACATCGATCCAGTCGGCGAAGATGCTGCCGGTCGAGTAGTACTTGGTCCCGTTGACCCGGAAGAGGCCGGGGCCCAGCTCGGGGGCCGGGTCCACGGTGGTCTGGACCTGCCCGACTTCGACGGCTCCGACCTCGGTCCAGGCGTTGCCGACCAGTTCACCGCGCACGAAACGGCGCAACCATCGATCACGGGCTTCACCGGGCTCGGCCAGGATCCGGTCCTCGACGAAGGCGAAGTGGGCGCGCAGGGCCTGGGGGATGTTCGAGTCGGCGGCCGCCAGTTCGGTCAACAGGGCGAAGAGTTGCGGCAGGCTGGCTCCGAAGCCGCCGTCCTCCACGGCCACCCGCAGGGCCCCGAACCCGGCCGCGGCCAGTTCCCGGATCTGCGCCACCGGGAGCTGGTGGTCCTTTTCACGGGCAGAGGATTCCGCGGCGATCCCAGCGAAGAGCGGTCGGAAACGGGCGGCCAGCTGTTGGTACTGCGGCAGGGTCGTTTCGAGTCGGGCTACGGGGTGGATGACCGCCGCGGGGCGCCCCGGTTCGGCGAAGGTGGGCTGTCCTGCCGCTGCGGCGGTGGGTTTAACGGTCTGCTGGCTCATGGGCCCTCCTGCGGATCGGGCGCCAGGCGGCGCCGGGGGGAACGATTCGGAAGCCCGCGATCGGGGCCTCCCGACCGAAGCTATCCGTCCGTCCCTCGGTCCCCGACAGGCTTGACGGTCGGTGACCTCCCGTGACGAAACATGGCGCCCCTCCCCGGTCACCGGCCCGCCACCACGCCCCTCGGGTGTCACCTTCGGTCTTCCGCCGTCACGGGAGGTCACCCGGGGACCGGTGTTCCCGGCGGTCGGGAGCGGCCTCGGCCAGGCCCCGGGGGCCTCCTAGTTTCCCGTGCGCGGAACGAACATGATGACCGCGACGCCCACCAGGCAGATCGCCGCCCCCACGAGGTCCCACCGATCGGGACGGAACCCGTCGAAGGCCATCCCCCAGAGCAGGGAACCGGCGACGAACACTCCGCCATAAGCAGCCAGGATCCGCCCGAAGTTCGCCTCGGGCTGCAAGGTCGCCACGAACCCGTAGACACCGAGGGCCATGACCCCGAGGCCGGCGAGCCACCAGGCCCGGTCCTCGCGTACGGCCTGCCAGATCAGCCAGGCGCCACCGATTTCGGCGACGGCTGCCAGGGCGAAGAGGACGATGGATTTCGTGATGGTCATGCCTCCAGTCTGACCGACGCCCCCCTTCCCCGGAGTTGGGTGGGCGCCCACCTGTCCTTCGCCGGCCCGGCGGGGCAGACTGGTTCCACGATCCAACGCGGGTCTGGTGCACGCTCTGGTCCCGCCGGAAAGGGGCGCACGATGAAGATCCTGATCACCGGGGCCGGGGGACAACTCGGGGCCCCGACGTTTGCCGCGGTGGAGGCCGCCGGCCACGAGGCCGTGGGGACCTCCAGTTCCGGGCGGGTCGGCCTGCTCCCGGCCGACCTGTTCACCGGAGCAGGTCTCAACGAGGCCCTGCGCGGGGTGGAGACGGTTGTGCATTGCGCCCATACCGGGGGTGCCCGGGATCTGAGGCTCGCCCGGAACCTGGTGGCTGCCGTCCAGCGGGCCGGCATCGGACATCTGGTGCTCATCTCGATCGTCGGCATCGAGGACATCCCGCTGTCCTACTACAACCAGCGGCTCGCGATCGAAAGGGTCGTGCAGGCCTCCGGGGTGCCGTTCACCGTGCAACGGGCCACCCAGTTCCACTCATTGATCGACGGGCTCTTCACCGCCCAACGCCACCTACCGGTCGTGTTGGCCCCGGCCGCACGGTTCCAGACCATCGCCGTGCCCGAGGTGGCCGGCCGGCTGGCGCATTGGGCTGCCGGCGTCCCCCAAGGCAGGGTGGCTGACATCGGCGGCCCCGAACGACTGGGCATCGGTGAGCTGTACCGGCAATGGCGCACGGCCCGCGGGGGCAGACGCCCCTCGCTCCAGGTGCGCCTGCCCTTCCTCCAGATCTTCAAGGGGCTCGACGCCGGGGCGAACCTGGTCCCCGGAGAACCCTACGGGGACCAGACCTTCGCGCAGTACCTGCAGGAGCGGCCCGGTCCCCGCTGAGGTGCGGGACCGGCACCCCCTACCCCCATCTCTCCAGGGGTGCCGGCATCTTCGTGATGGTTGGCTCAGAAGGCCCAGTCGGAGTCGGTGGTGTCCTCCCCCTTGCCGATGACATAGGAGGAACCTGAGCCGGAGAAGAAGTCATGGTTCTCATCGGCCCCCGGGGACAGGGCGGCCAGGATCTCCGGGTTGACCTCGGTTTCCTCGGCCGGGAACCGTGCGGGATAGCCCAGGTTCATGAGCGCCTTATTGGCGTTGTACCGCACGAAGACGGCCACGTCCTCCATCAGCCCCAGCGGCTCGTAGAGCGCCCCGGAGTAGTCCAGTTCCAACTCGTAGAGTTCCTCGAGCAGCTCGTACGTGAACACGCGGATCTCTTCTTGTTCCTCCCGACTGCGGGTTTCCAGCCCGCGCTGGAACTTATAGCCGGAGTAGTACCCGTGCACCGCCTTGTCCCGCAGGATCAGGCGGATCATGTCCGCGGTGTTCGTCAGCGTCGCGTGCACCGAGAAGTGCAGGGGCAGATAGAAGCCCGCATACAGCAGCAGCGAGGACAGCAACGTGGAGGCGACCTTGCGTTTGAGCGGATCATCCCCGTAGTAGTGGTGCAGGACCTTCTTGCACCGTTCCTGCAGCTGGTCGTTGCCCACGGCCCAGGCGTAGGCCTCATCGATTTCCCGGGTGCTGGTCAGCGTCGAGAAGACCGAGGAATACGAGCGGGCGTGCACGGCCTGCATGAAGGCGATGTTGGTGTAGACGGCCTCTTCGTGTTCGGTCCGCGCATCCTGGATCTGGCTGATCTCCCCGACGGTCGCCTGGACGGTGTCCAGCATGGTCAACCCGGTGAAGACCCGCATGGTCAGGGTTCGTTCCTCCTGGGACATCCGCTGCCAGGCCGGGATGTCGTTGGAGAGAGGGACCTTCTCGGGCAGCCAGAAGTTGGCCGTCAAACGGTTCCAGACCTCCAGGTCCTTCTCATCGGTGACGCGGTTCCAGTTGATCGGCCGCAACCGGGCGGCGGGGTCGATCCGGTAGGAGGGAGGGGTGACTGAGTCGCGCAGCAGGTGCTCGGCGACCGGGGCCTCTGGGGACAAGCTCATGGGTATGGGGTCTTCCTTCGTCGGGGGTGGAGGGTCAGAGTTCGCAGGAAACGCAGTTCTCGACTTCGGTGCCGGTCAGGGCCATCTGCCGCAACCGGATGTAGTAGAGCGTCTTGATGCCCTGGCGCCAGGCATGGATCTGCGCCTTGTTGATGTCGCGGGTGGTGGCGGTGTCGCGGAAGAACAACGTGCAGGACAGTCCCTGGTCCACGTGTTGCGTGGCCGCTGCGTAGGTGTCGATGATCTTCTCGTAGCCGATCTCGTAGGAGTCCTTGAAGAACTCCAGGTTCTCGTTGTCCATATGCGGCGCCGGGAAGTACACGCGTCCGAGCTTGCCTTCCTTGCGGATCTCGATCTTCGAGGCGATGGGGTGGATCGACGCGGTGGCGTTGTTGATGTAGCTGATCGATCCGGTCGGGGGCACCGCCTGCAGGTAGGCGTTGTAGATCCCGTGCTTCTGCACGGATTCGCTTAGTTCCTGCCAGTCCTGCCGGGTCGGGATGTCCACGCCGGCTTCACGGAAGACCTCACGCACCCGCGCCGTGGCCGGCTCCCAGACCCTTTCGGTGTATTTCTCGAAGTAGGAGCCGTCGGCATAGGAACTGTTCTCGAAGTCCCCGAAGGCCTGTCCGCGGTGGATCGAGATCCGGTTCGAGGCGCGCAGTGCGTGGTAGGTGACCGTGTAGAAGTACATGTTCGTGAAATCCACGCCCTCCTCGCTGCCGTAGTGGATGCGCTGGGACGCCAGGTAGCCGTGCAGGTTCATCTGCCCCAGGCCGATCGCATGGGAGAGCTCGTTGCCGTGGGCGATGGAGGGGACCGCGTCGATGTCCGAAAGCTCGGAGACACTGGTCAGCCCGCGTACCGCGGTGTCGACCGTGCTCGCCAGGTCACCGGAGGCCATGGCCGCGGCGATGTTCAGCGATCCGAGGTTGCAGGAGATGTCCCGGCCGACCTGCTGGTATCCGATGGCGTTGTCGTAGTCCGACGCGGTGTTCACCTGCAGGATCTCCGAGCACAGGTTCGACATGTTGATCCACCCCTTCAGCGGGTTGGCGGCATTGACCGTGTCTTCGAACATCACGTACGGGTAGCCCGATTCGAATTGCAGTTCGGCGATGGTCCTGAAGAAGGCCCGGGCGCTGAGGGTCTTCTTGCCGATCCGCGGGTTCGCGACCATCTCGTCATAGTGCTCGGTCACCGACAGATCCGAAAGGGCCGTGCCGTACTCCCGCTGGACGTCATAGGGCGAGAACAGGTGCATGTCCTCCCCCCGCTTGGCCAGCTCGAAGGTCACATCGGGGATCACCACACCCAGCGAGAGGGTCTTGATCCGGATCTTTTCATCGGCGTTCTCCCGTTTGGTGTCCAGGAACGCCAGGATGTCGGGGTGATGGACGTGCAGGTAGGCGGCGCCGGCGCCTTGGCGGGCCCCGAGCTGGTTGGCGTAGGAGAAGGAGTCCTCCAGGATCTTCATGACCGGGACGACGCCGGAGGCCTGGTTCTCGATCTTCTTGATCGGTGCGCCCTGCTCGCGCAGGTTCGTCAGCAGCAGTGCGACGCCGCCGCCGCGCTTGGAGAGCTGCAAGGCGGAGTTGACGCTGCGGCCGATGGATTCGAGATTGTCCTCGATGCGCAGCAGGAAGCAGGACACGAGTTCACCGCGCTGGGTCTTTCCGGCATTCAGGAACGTCGGGGTGGCCGGCTGGAACCGTCCACTGAGCATCTCCTGAACCAGCCTGCCGGCCAGCTCCTCGTCCCCGCGGCCCAGGAACAATGCGGTGGACACCACGCGGTCCTCGAAGGTTTCCAGGTAATGGTCCCCGTCGAAGGTCTTCAGGCTGTAGCCGGCATGGAACTTGAAGGCGCCCAGGAAGGTCGAAAAGCGGTACCCATGGGCGTAGGCACTGCGATACAGCTCCTTCACGAACGCCCAGGGGTAGGCGCGGATCGGCGCTTCCTCGTAGTACTCATTGGCGATGAGGTAGTCGATCTTCGCTTCCAGGTCGTCGAAGCGGATCATCCGCGGTTCGACGTGGCCCGCGAGATAGGCCTCGACCGCTTCATGGTCCTTGCCCAGTTGGATCGAACCATCGGCGGCGAAGAGGTTCAATTGCGCGTTCAGCGCGTGGTAGTCCTTGCGGGCCCCGATGCCGTCGGTGGTGGGCTCCATGATGTCGGTGGTCATGCGTACTCCTCGAGTGGTGTGGTGGCGTGGTGGTCGTGCCAGAAGGTGGAGAGGCCCTCGCGGACCCGGTGTACATCGCGTTCGGTGCCCAGCAGTTCGAACCGATACAGTTCGGGCACCTGGCATTTATCGGAAATGACCGTCCCGGCCAGGCAGTAGTCCTCGCCGAAGTTCGTGTTCCCGGCGGTGATCACCCCGCGCAGTAGGCCACGGTTGACCGGATCGTTGAGGAAGCCGATCACTTGTTTGGGCACTGCCGTGGAACGGTGGCCTCCCCCGTAGGTGGGCACCACCAGGACGAACGGGCGGGAGACCTGCAGCTCTCCCTCGATCCGGGGGCGCAAGGGAATCCGCACCGCGGGCAGGTCCAGCCGTTCAATGAAGCGTCGGGTGTTTCCTGAGACGCTGGAAAAATACACCACCTCCGGCGAGGTGTCCGTGTCGAGCGGGGTGGACGCCGTGCGCCCGGCCCCGTCCAAACGCCCCGATTCAGTCGTCTTCATGCGCAAGGCTCCTTGACTCCCGCCCTGACGGCGGATCTAGATGTTGTGGTCAGTTGACCCCTCATGGCCTACATCTAGTAATAGCACCTCATTGAAACACTTGTCTACGTGGCTTCGTAGTATCTAGTTCGAAGTATCGAACTCTATAATCGTCCCTGAAATACTCCCGCGGGAAATGCCGGCCCCTCGAGGCTCAAGAGCATGAAAACAGGGATTTGCCTGCGGAAGTGCGCTTGACGTGGGTGCCCGGACAGTGGTCCGGGGCGATAGGACAGCACAGCGAGGGGGTGCACGTGGCACCCCCTCGCCGGGAGGAGTATCTGCTGTTGTCCTTTTCCGATCAGTCGGGACGACGTTTGGGAATGGTGTCGACCTTCTCCCAGCCGCGCCGGACGTCCCGCGATCCCGCATGGGCATCACGGCTGCGGTAGAGGACGTAGGGGCGGAAGATGTACCCCACTGGCGCCGTGAAGACGTGCACCAGGCGGGTGAAGGGCCACAGCGCGAAGAGGAAGATGGCGATCAGGGCGTGGAACTGGAACGTGAACGGGGCATCGACCATCAAATCGGGCTGCGGGTTGAAATAGAAGATGCTGCGGAACCAGATGGAAACGCCTTCGCGGTAGTTATAGGCTCCAGCCACGCCCGAAACGGTATTGGCCAGTCCTGCCACGATGACCAGCCCGAGGGTGAAGTACATCGTCTTGTCCATCTTGGTGGTGGCGCCCAGTACGGCCTTGGTGAAGCGTCGCCGATACAGCAGCCCGATGAATCCGACGATCGTGAAGACCCCCGCGATGGCTCCGACCGAGATCGCCATGAAGTGGTACATCCCTTCGGAGATCCCGACGGCATCGGTCCAGGCCTGGGGGATCCCCAGACCCATGACGTGGCCGAGGAAGACCGCCAGGATCCCGAAGTGGAACATCGGGTTCGCCCAGCGCAGGATGCTGCTCTCGTACATCTGGCTCGACCGTGAGGTCCACCCGAACTTGTCATAGCGATACCGCCAGATGTGCCCGAGGATGAAGATGGTCAGACAGATATAGGGAAAGATCAGCCACAAAAAGACATTCAACGGGTCGTCCATTACATGCCTCCCGGCATCGGCGCCAGATCCGGCGTTCCATAGGTGTCCAAGCCGACTTCCTCTTCTTCGGGGCCTTCGGCGATCAGCCGTTGCACGGCCTCATGGTCCTTGCCCTTCAGTGCTGGCAAGGTGGCGCAGACGGAATCGATGGCCCCGAACCAGGGGGATTCGACTTCGCGCAGATGGATCCGCAGCAGCTCCAGACCCGCACGGTTGTCCAAGATGATCTTCAGCCCCGCCTTGACGTCGGTCAGGGCCCCGAACTCCAGGACCACGCACAGATGATCCGGGAGCTGGTCCTCGGTCAAGGTCAGTCCGGCCTTCACATAGACCTGCTTGATGCGCAGGAGCGCCAGACCCCGTTTCCGGGTCTCCCCGTTGGAGAAGTACGTCAGGAACAGGCATCCCCGACGCCGGGTGTCGAAGGTGTCGACATATTCGCTCTGGATCTCGCGCAACGTCCCCTGCTGCAGGTGCTGGATGGTCTTCTGCAATCCCGCCCCGACCTTCGTGGGCAGGCCGGCGGCCACTTCACTGAGTAGTTCCAGCCGGGAGAACAGTTCCTCATCGGGGTAGTCCAGCAGGATGGACGCGGATTGCCAGATCCCGGTGAGCTGTTCGGTGGAGTATTTGAGCGCGGGGGCCTTGGGGGGTGTCATGAGGAGGATCCTCCCTGCGGCGAAGCCGCCGAGTCCGACGACGATTCGGGGAACAACCCCTCGGGGGTGCCTTGGCCGTCCCAGTTCAACAGGTTGATGCGCACTCCTTCGGGACGTCCCGGCACATCGGGGGATCCCAGGCCCGGGTCCTTGCCCATATCCGGATCCTGGGCGAAGGAGCCGTCCATCCCGCCCATGCCGCCCATACCCGGACCGCCGTCGACGTCGAGCGAGCACTCGGTGGCGATGTTCTCCAGTTTGTGGGCGTCTTCGTAGTGGGCGGAGGGGATGACATAGCGTTCTTCATATTTGGCGATGGCCAACAGACGGTACATGTCCTGGACCTCCTGGCCGGTCATCCCCACCGATTCGGCAATGGACTCCTGGGGTTCCCACCCCATATTGATATCGCGCATGTAGGAGCGCATGGCCGCCAGCTTATGCAGCACCAGATCCACCGGCTTGGTGTCCCCGGCCGTGAAGAGCCCGGCCAGGTACTCGATGGGAATCCGGAGCTTGTCGATGGCCGCGAACAGGTTGTCCTGCTTTTCGGCGTCCTCGCCGGTGTCGCTGACCGCATCCACCACCGGGGAGAGCGGCGGAATGTACCAGACCATCGGCATGGTGCGGTATTCGGGGTGCAGCGGCAGGGCCACCTTGTATTTGTTGATCAGCGCGTAGATCGGCGACCGCTGGGCCGCTTCCACCCAGTCCTCGGGGATGCCGGCCTTGAGCGCCTCACGCATGACCTCGGGATCGTTCGGATCCAGGAACACCTCGCGCTGGGCTTCATACAGGCCGTGCTCGTCCGGGGTGGATGCGGCCTCGAGGACCCGGTCGGCGTCATAGAGCATCAGGCCGAGGTAGCGCAGACGACCCACGCAGGTCTCCGAGCAGATCGTGGGTTGGCCGATCTCGATGCGCGGATAGCAGAACGTGCACTTCTCGACCTTGCCGGTCTTGTGGTTGAAGTACATCTTCTTATACGGGCAACCGCCCACGCACTGCCGCCAGCCGCGGCAGCGGTCCTGGTCCACCAGCACGATGCCGTCCTCTTCGCGCTTGTAGATGGCGCCGGTGGGGCAGGAGGAAACACAGGAGGGGTTCAGGCAGTGTTCGCAGATGCGGGGCAGGTAGAACATGAACGTCTGCTCATATTCGAATTTGATCTTGTCCCCGACCTTCTGCAGGATCGGGTCGTGGTGGGTGTTCTCCACGGACCCGGCCAGGTCGTCGTCCCAGTTGGACGACCAGGTGACGGTGGTGTCCTGCCCGGTGAGTAACGATTTGGGCCGGGCTACCGGCATATGGTCCTGGGCGGGAGCCGTGGTCAGGTTCTCGTAGTCGTAGGTCCACGGCTCGTAGTAGTCCTTGATGCCTGGCAGATTGGGTGCGGCGAAGATGGTCATCAGGTTCTTCAGCCGGCCACCGGCCTTGAGCTTGAGCCGACCACGCTTGGTCAGCGTCCAGCCGCCCTTCCACTTCTCCTGGTCCTCATAGGTACGCGGATAGCCCAGACCGGGCCGGGTCTCCACGTTGTTGAACCAGATGTGTTCGGCACCGGAACGGTTCGTCCAGACCTGCTTGCACGTGACCGAACACGTGTGGCAACCAATGCACTTGTCCAGGTTCATCACCATTGCCATTTGAGCCATGACACGCATTAGTACGTCACCTCCTGGTTGCGGCGGCGAATGACCGTGACTTCGTCGCGTTGGTTTCCCGTCGGCCCCATGTAGTTGAAGGCGTAGGTCTGCTGGGCGTAACCGCCGATCATGTGCGTGGGCTTGATCATCAGGCGGGTGAGCGAGTTGTGGTTGCCACCGCGCTGGCCGCTGGTCTCGGAGAGCGGCATATCGATCAGCCGGTCCTGCGAGTGATACATGAACACGGTGCCCTCGGGCATCCGGTGCGAGACGATGGCTCGTGCCGTGGTCGTGCCGTTGCGGTTGACCGCCTCGATCCACTCGTTGTCCTTGACCCCGATCTTCTCGGCGTCCAGCGGACTCATCCAGATTCCCGGACCACCCCTGAACAGTGAGAGCATGAACAGGTTGTCCTGGTATTCGGAGTGGATGGACCACTTATTATGCGGGGTCAGGTACCTGACGGACACGCCCTTGGAGGAGGTGGAACCGATGGCCGGTTCATCGAATAGCGCCGTCATGTCCAGCGGTGGCCGGAAGATCGGCAATCCCTCACCCAGTTCGGTCATCCAGTCGTGGTCCAGATAAAAGTGCATCCGGCCGGTCAGGGTATGCCACGGTTTGAGTCGTTCAACGTTGATGGTGAACGGGGAGTACCGCCGGCCGCCGGTTTCAGAACCTGACCATTCGGGTGAGGTGATCACCGGCGCCGGACCGTTTTGTGTATCGGCGAACGTCACCCGGTGGCCTTCGTTCTCCGAGGACAAGTCGTGCAGCAAGGTGCCGGTGCGTTTCTCCAGCGTTTTGAAACCCTGGGTCGCCAAATGTCCGTTGGTGGTGCCGGAGAGGGTCAGGATCATCTCGCAGGCCTGGTAGTCCTTGAGGATGTCGGGGCGCCCATGGCCCGCACCTCCC
Source organism: Arthrobacter sp. AOP36-A1-22 (assembly GCF_052377615.1). NCBI lineage: Bacteria > Bacillati > Actinomycetota > Actinomycetes > Micrococcales > Micrococcaceae > Arthrobacter > Arthrobacter sp. AOP36-A1-22. Next base: position 25,908 of record NZ_JBQSWX010000005.1, on the reverse strand, counting down.
CTCACGGTTCCGTTCTTGATCTTTAGTTCTTCGATTTCCCGGCTCACGTCAAAGGTGATGCCCTTGGTCGTGGCCCCGAGCGTGTCCATCAGGGGTCCGATCGAGCGCATCATGTCGCCGATCTTCGTGTAGTCGCGTTCGACTTCGATGATCTTGGGCATGGTGACCCCGGGCTCGGGCTCACATTCGCCGTATTTCCAGTCCCTGACCTTCCCATGTGGGGAAACCATCGCATCGGGGGTGTCATGGGTCAGCGGCGCCGCGACGACGTCGGTCTGCTTGCCCAGGTGCGGTTCCGCCAGACGGCTGAACACCCGGGAGATTTCCTGCCAGGCGTCCCAGTCCGTACGGGATTGCCACGGCGGGGCGATGGCCGGGTTGAAGGAGTTCACGAACGGGTGCATGTCAGTGGTGGACAGGTCGTACTTCTCATACCAGGTGGCCGCCGGGAGCACGATATCCGAGTGCAGCGTGGAGCTGGTCATTCGGAAGTCCAGCGTGGTGAGCAGGTCGAGTTTCCCCGTCGGAGCCTTCTCCCGCCATTTCACGTCCTTGGGGCGGAAGCGTTCTGCGGTTTCCTCGGCACTGATGGTGTGCGAGGCCCCCAGCAGGTGGTTCAGGAAGTATTCGTTGCCCTTGGCCGAGGAGCCGATCAGGTTCGAGCGCCACAACGAGAGCACCCGGGGGTAGTTATCCGGAGCATCGGGGTCCTCGGCGGCGAAGTTCAACCGTCCCGCCTTGATCTCGTCAACCACGTAGTCCTTGGCCGACTGGCCCTTCTGCCTGGCCTGGGCCCCGATGATCAAGGGGTTCCGGTCGAAGGTGGGGTAGGAAGGCATCCACCCCAGCCGGGCCGATTGGGCGATGATGTCCGCCGTCGTCTTTCCGGCGAGCTGCCCCTTGCCGGTTTGGGCGGTCAGGGCATCGGCACCGAACTGGTCATAGCGAAACTGGTCGGTGTGGAGGTACCAGTAGGCCGTCTGCACCATGTTGCGGGGAGGACGCAGCCAGTCCAGTCCGTTTGCGAGTTGGTTGTATCCGGTGAGTGGACGGACCTTTTCCTGTCCGACATAGTGCGCCCAGCCGCCGCCGTTCACGCCCTGGCAACCGGTGACGGTCGTCAAGGTCAGGAAGGTGCGGTAGATGGTGTCGGAGTGGAACCAGTGGTTGGTGCCGGCTCCCATCAGGATCATCGAGCGGCCCTTGGAATCCTCGGCGTTCTGCGCGAATTCCCGACCGATCCGTTCGCAGGCCTCGGCCGTGACGCCGGTGATATTGGCCTGCCAGGCGGGGGTGTTCGGCGATTCGGCGTCGTCGTAGCCCGTGGGCCACTCCCCCGGTAGCCCGGGGCGCCCCACGCCGTATTGGGCGAGCATCAGGTCGAAGACCGTGGTGACCAGCCGTCCGGCCACCCGGCGTGCCGGGACGCCGCGGCGGATGACACCGATATTGCCCTGGCCGGCGTCGAAACGTGGCATGTCGATGGAGACGTTTTCGTCGGCACCATCGATCAGGGTCAGCTTGGGGTCGATATCCCCGAGGTCGAGGTTCCATTTGCCCTCACCGGTTTCGCCGTAGCGGTGGCCGAGGGTGCCCGGGGGCACCACGAGGCGGTCGGTGGCCGCATCAACCAGGACCGTCTTGAATTCGGGGTTTTCAGCTTCCGCCTCAATCTCTCCGTCCAGGTCGGCGGCGGTCAGGAACTTGCCGGCAGTGAACATCCGTTCTCCGTCGGCGTCCTGCGCTTCGTCGAGGGTGACCAGGAACGGCAGGTCGGTGTACTTCTTCACGTACTGGGTGAAATAGGGGGTCTGCCGGTCCACGTGGAATTCCTTGAGGATGACATGTCCCATGGCCATCGCTAGGGCGCCGTCGGTTCCCGGTTCGGCGGGCATCCATTCATCGGCGAATTTGGTGCTGTCGGCGAAGTCGGGGGAAACGACGACCACTTTTTGTCCCCGGTAGCGGGCTTCGATCATCCAGTGGGCATCGGGGGTCCGCGTCACCGGGACGTTGGTGCCCCAGATGACCAGGTAGCCGGCATCCCACCAGTCCCCGGATTCGGGTACGTCGGTCTGGTCGCCGAAAACCTGGGGGGAAGCGACCGGCATATCGGCGTACCAGTCGTAGAAGCTGAGCATGGACCCGCCGATAAGGTTCACGAACCGGGCACCTGAAGAGTGCGAGACCATCGACATGGCCGGGATGGGCGAGAACCCTGCCACTCGGTCGGGACCGTATTTGCGGATGGTGTGCACATGGGCCGCCGCGACGATCTCGACCGCTTCGTCCCATGACGCGCGCACCAGCCCGCCCTTGCCCCGGGCGCTCTTATACTTCACGGCCCGCTCCGGGTCCTCGGTCAGATCGGCCCACGCCAGGACCGGGTCCTTCAGCCGGGCTTTGGCCTCTCGGTACATTTCCAGCAGGACGCCGCGGATGTATGGGTAGCGGGTTCGGGTTGGCGAATAGGTGTACCAGGAAAAAGAAGCGCCGCGCGGGCAACCGCGCGGCTCGTATTCCGGCTTATCGGGGCCGGTGGTGGGGTAATCGGTGGCCTGGGTTTCCCAGGTGATGATGCCGTCTTTGACGTAGACATTCCAGGAGCACGACCCCGTGCAGTTCACCCCGTGGGTCGATCTGACCACCTTGTCGTGGCTCCAACGATCCCGGTAGAAGGAATCCCCGGAACGGCCCCCGACCTTGAGTAGCGTGCGTCCATCGGGCGAGACGACTTCCTTCGGTTTGAAAAACCTCCGAGTCCTGATCAGCGCATCTTGTAGTCCGCTATTCATGGTCGTGCTCATGTCGGCCCTCCCGCATTCGCCGTTATACGGCCCGCCATGAGGCCGTATGCCTCCTCGGACAGGGGGTTTCCGAATCCTGTGGAATCAAAGACCCCGCGTCGATGAAACTCACAGTAGCAGGGAAAAAATGAGACCACCATCACATAGTTGCAATCAACAAAACTGCAGGTGACATGGGAAATTCTTCACGCTCTAAGGTTCCGGCCCGCGGAGGGAACGACGAAGGCCGCCCCCGCGGGAGCGGCCTTCGAAGAGCTGATCCGCGCGGACTCGGCTCAAGGGGAACCGGAACCATCACGCTCGCGGGTCGCCGGTCAACCACCGTGGGCTAGGCGAAAGGCAGCACCAGTTCTGCGTAGCGTTCCTTCACGGTGGAGAGGACCGTATCGCCGTCGGTATCCCAGATTTCCTGGTTGAAAATTTCCACCTCGATATCCCCGGTGTACCCGGCATCACGGACCCAGGAGCCGATGGTCGCGAAGTCGATGACACCGTCTCCCATCATGCCGCGGGAAAGCAAAGCGTCGGCTGCGATAGGCAGGTTGAAATCGCAGATTTGGTAGGAAGCGATCCGCTGTTCGCGGCCGGCCCGCCCGATCTGCGCCTTCAGATCAGGGTCCCACCAGACGTGGAAGGTGTCTACGGCCACGCCGACGGCGCCCGGATCGTACGGTGCCGCCAGGTCCAGGGATTGCCCTAGCGTGGAGATCAGGGCCCGGTCTGCCGCATACATCGGATGCAGCGGTTCAAGGACCAGCCGCACCCCGTGTTCGACGGCGTAGGGCACCAGGTCCTTCAGGCGGTCGGCCACGCGTTGGCGGGCCGCGACGACATCCTTCTCCCCCGGGGCCAAGCCGCCGACCACCAGGAACAACTCGGTGGTGCCCAGCGCCACGGCCTCTTCGATCGCCGCACGGTTGTCGGCCAGCGCCACTGCCTGGCCCTCGGCATCGGCTGCCGTCAGGAAGCCTCCCCGGCACAGCGATGAGACCCGCAGTCCGGCATCACGGATCAGCTGCGCCGATTCCGCCAGGCCGTGGTCTGCGACGATGTCCCGCCAGGGGCCGATGGCCGGGATCCCGGCGCGGACGCAGCCGTCCACGACCTCGGGCAGGGTCCATTTCTTGGTGGTGGCGCTGTTCAGGGCCAACCGCGAGAAATCGCTCATGCTCCCACCCCATTGGTCTGAAGGAAGGTGGACATCCGGGCTGCGGAGCGCTCAGGATCTAGGAGCAGCCCGGCAGCATCGGCCAGTTCGAAGGTGGTCGCCAGGTGCATGAGCGACCGGCCCGAATGTAGTCCGCCCACCATCTGGAAACCGGGCTGCTGCGCGTTGATCCACGAGAGGAACGCAATGCCCGTCTTGTAGTAGAAGGTGGGGGCGCTAAAGATGTGCTTTCCCAGTTCCCGGGTCGAATCAAGGGTGGCTCGTGCCGCCACCGAATCACCGGCGTCGTAGCTTTGCAGCGCTGCGGAGGCCGCCGGGTAGATGGCGGCGAAGATGCCCAGCAGCGCATCGGAGTGGTGACTGCCGTCCCCGTCGATGAGTTCGGGATAGTTGAAGTCATCCCCGGTATAGAGCCTGACCCCTGCAGGCAGTGAGGCCCGTAGTGCGACCTCGTGCCCGGCGTCGAGCAGGGAGACCTTGACCCCGTCGATCTTCTCGGCATGACCGCTGACCAGCGAGGAGAACGTATCGGTCGCCGTGGCGACGTCATCGGAGCCCCAGTAGCCGGCCAAGGCCGGATCGAACATGGTGCCCAGCCAGTGCAGGATCACCGGTTGCTTGGCCTCACGCAGCAACGTCGAATAGACGTGCAGATAGTCCTCGGCGTCGGTGGCCACGGCGGCCAGCGCGCGGGAGGCCATCAGGATGGTCTTCGCGCCGGCCTCCTCCACCAGAGCCATCTGCTCGCGGTAGGCATCGAGCACGACGTTCAGCCCGGCAGGGCCCGAGGGGACGGTGGCCAGATCCAGCTGGTCGGTTCCCGCGCCGCAGGCGAGCAGATCGCGCACCGATTTGCCGGCGGTGGCGGGGGCCTTCGAGGAGACCACAGCGGCCGCTTCGGCGGCACTGCGGCGGATCAGTTCTCCGGTGGCCGCCCAGTCCAGACCCATGCCGCGCTGGGCGGTGTCCATCGCATCGGCGACACCCAGGCCGTAGGACCAGAGTTCGTGGCGGTAGGCGAGGGTGGTATCCCAGTCCAGTGCCGCCGGGGCTCCGGGCACGTTCTCCGCGTGCACGTCGGGGATGACGTGGGCCGCTGCGTAGGCGTGCCGGGAGGTGATCGGGGCGGTGGGCCTGGACCAGGTCCGTGCCTCGGATAGCTGGTGCGTGCGGGTTCCGCCGTCGTTCCGGGGAAGAATCAGCGAGGCCATCAGAGCGTGATTTCCGGGATGTCGATGGTACGGCGTTCGTCGTTGGAGCGCAGGCCCAATTCGGCCAGCTGGACGCCGCGGGCCGCGGAGAGCAAACCGAAGCGGTGTTCGCGTCCGGCGACGACGTCGGCCAGGAACTCTTCCCACTGCAGCTTGAAGCCGTTGTCCAGCTCGGCGTTGGCCGGGACTTCCTGCCATTGGTCGCGGAAGGATTCGGTCACCGGCAGGTCGGGGTTCCAGACCGGCTTGGGGGTGTGGGCGCGCTGCTGGGCGACGCACTTATTCAGGCCGGCCACTGCCGAGCCGAGCGTTCCATCGATCTGGAATTCGACGAGTTCGTCGCGGTAGACCCGCACGGCCCAGGAGGAATTGATCTGCCCCACGACCTCGTCGCCGGCGGGGGTCTCGAGTTCGAAGATGCCGTAGGAGGCGTCATCGGCGGTCGCGACGTATTCCTGGTCCTGCTCGTCCCAACGGGCCGGGATGTGGGTGGCGGTCTTGGCGTTGACGCTTTTGACCTTCCCGATGATCCCCTCGAGGACGTAGTTCCAGTGGCAGAACATATCGGTGGTCATGCCGCCGCCGTCTTCGGCGCGGTAGTTCCAGGACGGACGCTGCGCTGACTGCACATCGCCTTCGAAGACCCAGTAGCCGAATTCGCCGCGGATGGACAGGATGCGGCCGAAGAATCCCTCATCGACGAGGCGGCGCAGCTTCACCAGCCCGGGCAGGTAGAGCTTGTCATGCACGACGCCGGCGGTCACCCCGGACTCGGTGCCGATGCGGGCGAGCTCGATGGCTTCGTCGAGGGTTTCGGCGGTGGGCTTCTCGGTGAAGATGTGTTTGCCGGCCTGCATGGCCTTCTTCAGCGTCGCGGCGCGCAGGCTGGTCATCGAGGCGTCGAAGACGACGTCGACGGTCGGGTCGTTGATGACCGCATCCAGATCGGTGCTCCATTCGGCGACCCCATGCAGTTCTGCAAGTTCGCGGACCTTGGCTTCGTTGCGCCCGATGAGGATCGGCTCGACCTGGACGCGGCTGCCATCGGCCAGGGTGAAGCCTCCGGCGTCGCGGATCGGCAGGATGGATCGCAGCAGGTGCTGGCGGTAGCCCATCCGGCCGGTAATGCCGTTCATGGCGATACGGATGGTGCGTGGTGTCGAGCCCATGGGACCTCTTTGCTGGGGGTGGATGGTATGAAGACTGATTGGGAAAGCGCATTCCCGTTGTGTCCATCATGCCCATCCAAACAATGCTTGGCAAGCGCTTTCCCAAACTTTTCTGTCATGCGATACTGGAACTCTTGTCCACCATGTGAGCCGTGACGGCCGGCGAAGGGGTAGCGATGTCCGCAACGACACTGGCCGAGGTGGCCCGCAAGGCAGGAGTCTCCCCCGCCACCGCGTCCCGGGTACTCAATGGTTCGGCGCGGATCCCCGGACCGGAGATTGCCGCAAACGTCCGGCGGGCGGCCCTCGAACTGGGGTACGTGCCCAATGCGCAAGCTCAGGGGCTGGCGAAATCCAGCTCGGGGGTCATCGGCCTCATCGTCCACGACATCGCCGACCCGTACTTCGCGGCCATCGCCCACGGCGTCCAGGAAGCTGCGCGGGAACGCAATAAACTCGTCATGCTCGCCACCACCGGCGGCACCCCTGCAGAGGAGGCCACCGCAGTCTCCGCCTTCGCCGCCCACCGGGCTGATGCCATCATCCTGGCGGGCTCGCGGACCACCGCTGCTGCGGACCGTGAAGCCAACAGCACCTTGGCCAACGAGCTGGACCTCTACTGCCGTAATGATGGCCAGGTCGCCGTCATCGGTCGCCCCGTGGAGGGGACCGGTTCCCCCGAACACCACCATGTCATCGCCGTTCCCAACGAAGACCTGGCCTGTCAGCTGGCGGGCGCATTGGCCGCCACCCATCGCGGCCCCTTCCTGATCGTGGCGGGCCCCGAGGGCTTGGCCACCTCGGACGATAGGGTCCGTGGATTCCACCATGGTCTACACGCCGCGGGTGTTCCGGCGGCCGAGGTCTTGCATACCGGATTGGACCGGGCTGGCGGCCATGCCACCGGCGCCGAGCTGGCACCACGGGTCGCCGCGGCTCACCGGGAAGGGGCCCCTGTCTGCCTTTTTGCGGTCAGTGACGTGATGGCCATCGGGCTGGTCGCCGGGCTGCGTGAGGGCGGGGTCCAGGTTCCGCGCGACGCCGCCGTCGCGGGATTCGACGATATCGAGACGCTGCGGGATTTCCATCCCGGATTGACCACCGTGCGGCTGCCGTTGCTGCACATCGGACGGATCGCCGTCGAAAGCACCGTGGCCCTCCCTGGAGGTGCTGCCGGAGCCGAACCCACCGTCACCGGCGAACTCATGCTCCGACGCAGCACCACCGCGGCGGGGCAGGGCTAACGCGGTATTAGTGCCGCGCCAGGCTGAACTGCACCGGCAGCCCGTCCCGGGTGCGGACCGCGATCTCGGTGCGCCCCTGCCGGCCATGATCATGGCCGTGGCGTCCTCCATGATGGTCGTGGCCGCCGTGGCCCTTGCGGGAAGTGACCTTCACGCCGTCGACCTTTTCGGCTAGCTTCCAGGAGCCCTTGACCTTCACGGTCAGGGTGTGGGCCTGGCTCGCGTTTTCCCTCCAGGACACCACGTAGGGAAGGACACCGCCGACGAAACGGCCCTTGGCATCGTATTGGTCCGGGTCTTTGCCCGAATACAGGCGGAGATCCGGATCCGTCACCGACATGACCAGACGGTTCTTTTCACGCCGGGTCATCAACAACGAAGGAGTATCCACCCCTTCGATATCGCCCTCGAACCCGTGCCCCGCCTCGAAGACCGCGTAGCCGGTGATACCGGTCTCCCGATCGCGGACTGCATGCCGGTCGGAGCGCGCCTCCAACACCTCATAGGGGGCTCGCCGGCCGCCCATGGCTTTCGCGAAGGCCGCCGTTTGTTGTGGAGTCCGCCCGATCAGCATCGCGTATTCATAGGATCCGCTCCTCGGTTTGGTCCCATGGCTCAGCCACGCCGTGGCGAAGTCCCCACTGGTGGGTTCTCCGGAGCTCTGGTCCTTCGACTTCTGCGTGGAACGCTCGATCCCCAGGTGCTGCTTGGCCGGGATGTAGTAGCCATTGCCCTTCCCGTCGGCCAGCCATTGTGCATGCTTGGATTTCTTGCGCGATTTGCGCTCGAGCGGGAAGTCGGCGACGGGCCGGGTGGAGTCGATGTAGGTGGGCTCCGACGTCGCCGCCAGGTGGCTCTGGAACAGGGTCGTCCCCGTTTCGTTTCGGCGGTCATTGTTTTCGATCCCCGTACCCACTGCGATGACCCGCTCGTCGAAAAGGAACACTGATTTGCGGGCCCGGTGGCTGGGATCCCAGGAAGGGATCTCGTGCAGGTCCATGGCAAAGAGACCGTGCCGGCCATCGATGTTGGTGGCCCCGCCGAAGCGCGAATCCGAGAGTGGCATGATTTCCACTCCGAGCCCGAGATCGATGAACAGGTCATCAACGGGCTTATGGATCGCCGTCGTGCCCGGGAAACGCCCCCAATCCCAGCCTTCCTGGGAGAACCCGCTATCCAGCAGGGTGATCGGATCGCCCGTGGACTGAACGTTGATCTGCCCGTAGGTGCCGTAGCGGCCATAGATATTGGCGTTTTCGTAGGTCTCCGAGCTCCACAGGTAGCGGTTGTGTCCGCGAACGGTCACCGACCAGTCCTCGCGGCGGTGCACTCCGAGGGCGCCGTAGTTGTAGGTCCAGTGGCCCGTCGGGGAATCTTCCACGGTGACCCCGGTAGCAGCCAATTTGGCGGCCAGCCGTTGGTGGATCGAAGACTGCTTTTCCGGCAGCAGGCGCAGGAAGGCAGCCCCCAGTTCGGGGTCCAGGGCCTTCTTCCCGTCGGGCGTGCCAGCCTGGAACAGCCACTGGAAGGGATCGAGCTTGAGTGTTTGGCCCGCCTTTGGATGGCGGTTACACACGGTCAGCGACCATTCGAATTTATTGGCAAAGGTGCGCATCCCCAGCACCGCCTTTTTCAACAGGGAGTGCGCCGCCTCGGACAGACGGAACGACGTGCCACCCAGGACCATGACCATTGGCGCCAGTCCGGAGAGGCCATCAGCGCTGTAGGCGGGGTAGAACCCGACATGGTGGAATCCCGAGCCATCGGCTTTAATTCCGCCCTGCAAACCGTCACTTGGCTGCAGGGTGACATCGAGGAAGTCGCGGACGGCTGAAAGCCAAGCCGCCTGTTCGCCAGGAGTCTCCCGCAGCATGGCCGCTGCCACAAGGCCCCGGACGTTCGTGTTGTAGATGTCCATGATGCCATCGCGTCGCAGCGGGCGTTCGAGAACGCGCCCCAGGCCGACGAACCAGTCGACATCGGCCCGGGCTTCCTCCAGCAATCCTTCATCCTGGAGGACGTCCTTCATGATAAAGACGGAGTCGTAGTACCCACGGATGTTGTATCCGAGATGGTGGACACTGCCCTGGCTACTGCCCTTGGCCCAACCCACGCGGCGAAGATGCAAGACGGCGCGGACGTACAGCTCGGCCACCAGCGGCCTGCGCGTGGCATCGGCACGTTCCCAGGCCCGGGCGATCTTCTGCATCAGATCCGTGAGCGTGCGCAGTTTGGCGCTTCCAGCCAGCGCAGCCAGTTCGGGGGCGATCTGAGGCGGGAAGATGGCCTGCTGGTTCAAGAGGACCGGTGTCGCCGGCCCACTGGTGGACCGCTCGGGGATGCCGAGCTTGGCCAGTTGCGCCGTCAGATCGGCCACCTGCGAGCCCGTGGTCGCGCCGCCACCGGTGAGGTAGGCCTCAAGGTACCTGGACTTCACCGTCGACACATCGGCCAGCAACGTCGCATCTGTGACCGGTGCCGGCGCCTGGGCATCCTGTAGTTCCTGGAACTTCAGCAGGGCGAGCCAATGCGCATTTTGCGCCGTATCGGCTTCCGGGTTGACGAAAGGGGCCTGCTCGCTCCGCATCGGGTGGTCGGTGCGCATGGACATGTTCAGGACCAGCTGGTCCAGGAAGAGCGTCCCGGAACCCGACGACGGGGCGACGAACCGGAGGGTATCCATGTCGCGGCGCGGTGTGCCTTCCAGGTCCTGGGCCAGGCGGATCCAGACGGTTCGCCAGCCGGTGAAGTCCAGATGGAGGTCGCACCAGGCGTCCTTGCTTCCCTGCCGGCCGAATTCCAGGCGCAGGGTGCCCTGGCGGGCCGTGGAATTGTAGATCCACAGGCCGAAGGTGCTGCGCGATCCGAGCTTCGTCTCGTCGTCCTCCGGGATTCTGGAGTCCTCGGCGTCCAGTGCCGCATCGATCTGCAGGACGGAGCCGGCGGAGTAGTCCCAGCGGAGGGAGTGCTTGCCGATGATGGCCTGCTCGTCACTGATCGCGGGCTCCGCCCCCGAGACCGCAGTGACCTGCTCGGGCACCTTCGTTTCGAAGAGGAAGGTCGGCGGCTGCAGGGCCAGGGCCTTCGCTTCGACGTCACCGGGAGCCGCGGGGGCCATCGGGACCCGGGCACCGGCGGCTTGGGCAGGTGCGGCGCTGAGCGCGAACGCAGCCCCCGCGCTGGCGACGCTGCCGACCTTGATGAGGGTGCGTCGGTTGAATTCGAGGTTGGTCCAGTTCATTGTTTTCCAATCTTCTCCGGTACGCGAACGGGCAACCGGAAGGGCTTTCCATGAGCTCAATCTGGTAGACACCTCCGGCATTTCACCGGGTGCCTCCAGCTGGGACACGGTCAGTCAAGGTGACGCACACCATAGGAATAAATGAGCACCCCGAAGTTCTGTCCGGCCGCGCGGGCCTCAAGCCGGACGGCGGATTAGCTCGAGGACAGCGAGTCGAGGATCTTCCGGGTGGCGGCCAGCGCCTCGCCCAGCTCCGGCAAATCGGGGTTCCAGGCCTTCTCCCATTCCAAGGACACCCAGGGATCGACTCCTGTCGGCGCCTGTTCCCGGTACAGCCGGAGCATCTTCTCCAACGGGATGTCCCCCTCCCCTGGCAGGGTCAGGATCGGGGCATCGGCGGTGGAGCCACGGCGGGCATCCTTGAGCTGGAGGTACTCGATGCGCCCGGCGAGCGCCTTCACGGTCGCTTCGGGTTCCTCCCCGCGTTTCCACGGGTGCAGGACATCCCAAATGGTGCGCACCGCGCCCTGCGGCCCCAGGGGGAACAGGATGCGCGCGGCATCGACCCCGCGTGGATGCGAATCATGAGTCTCCAATAAGAGCTGGACCCCATGCATGGCCGCCGGCCCTTCGGCCGCCGTCAGCCGACGGACTGCATTTTCCTCCAGCTCAAAGGCCTCCTCGCGGTCGGCCTCGGAGGTTGAATCCAGCCCGGCACCGGGAAAGACCCTCACGGCCTTCGCCCCGATGTCTGCCGCGAGCCGCAACGCGGCCTCGAGTTCCCGAAAGACGTCGATGTCCTTTCCGGGCGCGCAGATCTTGACATAGCTCCCCACCGCCAAGATGGTGATCCCGGCATCGGCGAAGGCGGTCTTGACCTTCCCACGCTCGGCGTCGTCCATGCTGGCGGAGATAATTCCACCCTCGTGCATCCGCAGTTCGACGCCGGTGGCACCGTGCTCGCCGGCGAGCGCCAGCACTTCGTCGACATCGGCGTCTGGGCATCCCAACGTGGAGAAGGACAGTTGCATGGGGCGTGGTGCTCCTTGGTATCGCTGACGGTGGTGTGCTCCATTGTTGGCCATGTTCCGTTCAGGCGCTACTGCTTTATTCCTTACCTTGACGTGCCGTTGAGTTCCCCTCCAACAGGGCACCGGCACTCGGGGCCGGCCCCGTCACGGACATCAGGAGCGAATTCATGGACCAGGAACTATCCCGCAGGACCGCGCTTAAGGGCGCCGGAGGGGTGGCCGTGACCGGCCTGCTCCTGAGCTTCATCAGCCAAACCGCCCAGCCTGCCCAGGCTGCCGAATTGCCCGCCTTATCAAGCGCCGATTTCGCCACACTGCGCTCCACCTGGGTGGACCAGCTCACCGGCCGGAGGGAATTCATTGCCGGCGATCGGGATTTCGCCAACGCCTTGGCCACCCTGGACCACGCCGCCGCATCGGCCGTGGCCACCCTGGACTCCTCCACGGCCAGAACCCGGATCTTCACGGACTTGGACCTGGCCGCAGCCGGGGACCTGCGCTATACGTATGTGCGCTTATCCCAAATGGCGACCGCCTGGGCCACGCCCGGGGCGGTCTCCTTCGGCCAGGGCACCTTGTTGAAACAGATCCGTGCCGGGCTGTCCGACGCCCACCGGCTGCGCTACAACGACACCACTGAGGAGGAGGGCAACTGGTGGGCCTGGGAAATCGGGGTTCCCCGGGCCCTGGCGGACACGCTGGTACTGCTCTTCGACGAGCTGGACGAGGACGAGCGGGCCGCATACTGCGCAGCGATCGACCACTTCGTGCCGGACCCGTGGCAGCAGTTCCCGCCCTCGCGCGGGAAGATCACCTCGGTCGGGGCGAACCGCGTGGACCTGTGCCAGGGCATCATCGTCCGCTCACTGGTCGACGGGAACGAAGAGAAGCTCCACCATGCCGTCGCCGGACTGGCCGAGGTGTGGCAGTACGTCACCAGCGGCAACGGATTCTTTGCCGACGGCTCCTTCATCCAGCACAGCACCACCCCCTATACCGGCTCCTACGGGGTGGTTCTGCTCAGTGGTCTCGCCAGGCTCTTCGCGCTGCTCGGCGGAACCGATGCCGCGGTCTCCGATCCGAGCCGGGACATCCTCTTCAAAACCGTTGAGGACTCCTTTGCCCCCTGCCTGATGGCCGGGGCCATGGCCGATTCGGTGCGCGGGCGCAGTGTCTCCCGCGAGGAAAACACCGGTTTCGATTTGGGGGCCAGCACCATCGAGGCCGTGCTGCTGCTGTCACGTGCCGTCGACGCACCCACCGCCAAGCGCTGGCGCCGGCGCGCGTTGCAATGGATCACCGATAACGACCACGCCCCCATTCTGGACGGAGCCAGCGTCGCGCGTACGGCACTGGTGAAGGAACTCCTGTCGCTGGGCCTGTCGCCGGCGGCCCCACTGGCCGGCCATTTCCTGTTCCCGGCCATGGACCGCACCATGCACCGCGGCCCCCAATGGTCGCTGTCCACGGCGATGTGCAGCAACCGGATCTCCTGGTACGAATGCGGCAACGGCGAAAATGACCGGGGCTACCATTCCGGCTCGGGCATGACCTATGTCCATGACGCCGATCTGGGCCAGTACGACGACGCCTTCTGGGCCACCGCAAACCATGTCAGGCTACCCGGGACCACCGTAGACACCACGTCCCTGCCGGATAGGGTCGAGGGCCAGTGGGGGGCCGGGACACCGGACAACGAATGGACCGGCTCGAGCGCCAACGAGGAGATCGCCGCCGTCGGACAGCATCTCATCGGTCCCGGAGACACCGGGCTCAGTGCCCGCAAATCCTGGTTCGTCAGCGAGGACGTCATCGTGTGCCTGGGCTCCGACATCCACACCGGTTCCTCGGCACCGGTGGAAACCATCGTGGACCACCGCAACCTGCACCAGGGCTCCAACGCCTTGGTCACCGCTTCGGGGCGCGTCGCGGCGGCGACCAATGCTGAGTCAGTCCTCTCATCGGACCGCTGGGTCCATCTAGAGGGCTTCGGCGCTTACGTCGCGCTGGACGAAGCGCCACTTCACGTACTGCGCGAACGCCGGTCGGGGTCCTGGTCAGATGTCAACGCCAAGGGCAGCACCGAGGTGCAGAAACGCAACTACGCCACGCTCTATTTCGATCACGGCACCTCACCGGAGCAGGCCGGCTACGCGTACCTGATCGCCCCGGGCGCCTCGATCCAGGGGGCTGCGAAACTCGCCCGACGGAAGCAGCACACGGTGCTGCGTAATGACGCGGTCGCCCAGGCCGTCTCCTTCGCCCACGAGAAGACGCTGGCCGCCACGTTCTGGGGGCAGGGCACGGTCGCCGACCTCGAACTGTCGGGCCCGGCCTGCGTCGTCCAGCGCGAGGACGGAAACCGGCTTCAGTTGTCGATCAGCGAACCCACCCAGGGCGCTTCCTCGCTCTCGTTGACCTTCAGGACCAGGCGGCGCTACCGGCTCCTCGAGGGTGATAGAGCCAGGCTGACCCGCAACGCCGACGGGTCGACGACGCTAGAGGTCGATACCCGCGGCCTGGCTGGGGCCACGGTGCACCTCGCCGTTCAGGCCAAGGGCCCGCGGACCTTCACGCCGTCGGGCCGGCAGCACTAGGAGCCGGGGCCCGGCGGTCCGTCGGGCCCGCGGTGGCGGTGCCCGGCACGGTGGCACAGGATTCGCGCACCACAATGCGCGGTCGCAGACGGATCTGGTAGATCGGGCAGGCATCGCCTTCTTTCAACCGGCGCAGCAAGATCTCTGCGGCCATCATGCCCAAGCGATGCTTCGCGGGCGAGATCGCCGTCAACGGGATCGGGGCGATATCGGCCATCTCATCGTCATAGGAGACCAGGGATAGTTCCTCGGGCACCTTCACTCCACGCCTCAGGGCTGCGGTCTGCAGCAGTGTCGCTTCGCGGTCCCCGAACACCAAGGCCGCCGTCGCGCCGCTGTCCCGCAGCCGGGTATACATGGCCTCGGCCTGATCCTGCTCCCATTCGGGTTTTGTCGAACTGAAAATCGGCAGTTCCTCCCCGTCGGCAAAAAGTCCGAGGTCGACTACGGCACTGCGGTACCCGGCGACGACGGCCGATTGGGTGGGGTTGGCGCTCTTGCCCGCTACATTCGACCTCGTCAACACGGCGATGCGTTCGTGGCCCAGCCCGGCCAGGTGTTTCACCGCGTCATAGGCCCCGCCCTGGTGGTCGGAGCAGATGTGTTCGGTCCGATCCGCAGCCCCGAGGTCCTCGAGGCTACGCTCGAGCAGCACCACCGGGACCGGCAGGGCCGCCAGTTCGGCGACCCTCCGCTCCGGATCGGGAATGCCGGTCAGGGTCGGTACGAGCAGCAGCCCGTCGACGCCGGCGTCGAGCAGGAACTGGATGCTGGAGTTCTCCCGGCTCAGATCGTAATGGTAGGTGGACAACTGCAGGCTGGCCCCCTGCGCCGTGAGGTGCTCCTCGATCCCCTGCAGGACTTTCGGATAGTACAGCTGGGTATCCGGCAGCAGAACACCGATGGTGTAGCGCGGTTTCTTCAAGGCCCGCGAGGGTGGGGGGGCGACGAAGCTGCCGGCGCCCTGCCGCCTGATGACGAGCCCTTTATCCACCAGATCCTCGTAGGCACGCCGGACCGTGGTCAGAGACAGGCCGGTCTCCCGGGCGAGTTGGGCCTCCGTGGGTAGCTTGCTGCCCACGGCCCAAGTGCCCGCGAGGATCTCCCGGCGAAGGTCTTCACTGAGTTCCTGAAATTTCAGGGGCTGCTTGCGGACGTTACGCAGTTCCCCCTGGTCGGCGACGAGCCGTCGGTAGTCTGGCACGGATACTCCTTTGGTCATTCCTTCCATAATGCACGATCATTGAAGGAGTTTTAAGGGATAATTCGTCAATGACTTCTGAATTCACCGGGTTTTAGCCGTTTTTCTCCGTCGAGAGGACGCTGATGGCACCTAGTCATTCTTTATTCCTCTCGATAATGCCGGGTATGAAGTAAGGAACACCCGCCATATCCCGTATAGGACTAGGAGTGCCCGTGAAGCGGAACCCACCCAACATCTTGATGATCCTCAGCGACGATCAGGGCGCCTGGGCCATGGGATGCGCGGGCAACGAGGACATCCAGACACCCACCCTGGACGCGTTGGCTGCCGAAGGCACCAGGTTGGAGAACTTCTTTTGTGTCTCACCCGTGTGTTCCCCGGCCCGAGCGAGCCTCATGACCGGCCAACCACCCTCCCGGCATGGAGTCCACGACTATCTGCACGGCGTCGAGGCCGGCCCCAACGCCACCGACTTCCTCTCCGGCCAACCACTCTTCACCGATGAGTTGGCGGCCGCCGGCTACTACATGGGCCTGTCGGGAAAATGGCATCTTGGCGCCAATGACGAGGCCCGCCACGGCTTCGACCATTGGTACGCCTTGGAGGGTGGCGGATGCCCCTACGACCACGCCACCATGTACCGCAACGGTGAGAAGGAACTGGTCACCGACTACCTGACCGACGCGATCACCAACGACTCTGTGGGGTTCATCGAGCAGGCTGCCCGCCAGGATGCCCCGTTCTTCCTGGCGCTGAACTACACGGCCCCACATATGCCGTGGAAGGACCAGCACCCCGAAGAATTCACTCGACTCTACGCGGACACGGCCTTCGCCTCCTGCCCACAGGAACCCATGCACCCGTGGACCACCACCGTGGACGGGGTCCCGCTGGGCGGCGAGGCCGATACCCGTGCGGCCTTGGTGGGCTACTTCGCGGCGGTCAGCGCCATGGACGCCGGCATCGGGCGCGTATTGCACCGGCTCGAGGAACTCGGACTGCGTGAGGACACGATCGTGGTCTTCTCCAGCGACAACGGCTTCAACTGTGGTCATCACGGCATCTGGGGCAAGGGCAACGGCACCTTCCCGCAGAACCTCTACGACTCCTCGGTGAAGGTTCCCGCCATCTTCTCCCACCGCGGCAGCATCCAGACCGGCCGGGTGGCGCAGGAGCTACTCTCCGCCTATGACGTCGCCGCCACCCTGCTGGAACTCGCCGGTCTCGAGGCAAGTGAATTCGAGACGGGGCCCGGTCGCTCCTTCGCCTCAGTGTTGACTGGCCAGGAAACGGAGGCGGCGTCCGTTCCCCGGCCCGTAGTGGTCTTCGACGAATACGGCCCCTCCCGCATGATCCGCAATCGCTTCTGGAAGTACAACCACCGTTACCCCCACGGCCCACACGAGCTCTACGATCTGGAGAACGACCCGGAGGAACGGGAGAACCTGGTTGATAACCCGGCCCATGCCGACCGGGTCGCCGAGATGCGCGCCGAGCTGCAGGAGTGGTTCGACACCTACGGTTCGGCGGACTTCGATGGCAGTTCCCTGCCCGTCGCCGGCGCCGGACAACTGCATCCGCTCACCGGGAACCCGTTGGGCGCATTCACTGCCCCGAATTGGGACGGAACCCCGATCGGGGACGCAGCACGGAAGGAACACCATGGCGCCTGAGCAACCGAACCTGCTGTTCATCATGGCGGACCAGTTCCGCGATGCGGCACTGGGGTTCCGAGATGCCGACCCCACCTACACGCCCAATCTCGACGGCCTGGCCAGGGAATCAGCCGATGTCGCCCATGCCGTGAGCAGCTACCCGGTGTGCAGCCCGCATCGGGCGATGATGATGACCGGCCAACACCCGCACCGCAACGGGGTGCCGGTGAACATCAACTCCAACACCGATGCCGGGCTTCCACCAGACATCGACACCTGGTCCAGGGTTCTCCAGGAATCCGGCTACCAGACCGGGTACATCGGCAAATGGCATCTGGAGGCCGTAACCGCCGAGGACGCCATCTGGGGCGAGGGCTTCCGCGAAGGCGCCGTCTGGGACGCCTATTCCCCACCGGATCGCCGGCACGGCTTCTCCTTCTGGTATTCCTACGGCGCCGCCGACAATCATCTGCGTCCGCACTACTGGATCGGTGACGCGCCGCGCGAGGAAAAGACGATCGTCGAACAGTGGTCGGTCGAACACGAAACGGACGTCGCGGTCGATTTCCTGCGTACCGTGGACACGTCCGGAGGTCCTTTCGCCTTGGTGGTCTCGCATAATCCCCCACACCAACCCTTCGACCAGGCCCCGACCACGTTCCGGGACCGCTATACCGCCCTGACACCCGAGGAACTGTTGACCCGGCCCAACGTCGACCTCGAGACGCCGGCCGGACGGGAGGCCGTGGAGAAGGCCCCCGACTATTTTTCCACCGTCTCGGCCGTCGATGAACAGATTGGCCGCCTCCTGGCGGCCTTGGAGGAGACCGGACAGCGGGAGAACACGATCGTCATCTTTACCTCCGACCACGGGATGCAACTGGGCAGCCACGGCCTGATGTACAAGAACGTTCCGTGGGAGGAGTCGATGTCGCTGCCGTTCCTCATCCGCTGGCCCGGCCATATTGCCGCCGGTCGTAACGAACGGACGCTGATCGGTTCGGTGGACGTTGCCCCGACCCTGCTGGGTTTGACCGGACTGTCCGGCAAGATCCCCGACGCCA
Source organism: Arthrobacter sp. AOP36-A1-22 (assembly GCF_052377615.1). Taxonomy (NCBI): domain Bacteria; kingdom Bacillati; phylum Actinomycetota; class Actinomycetes; order Micrococcales; family Micrococcaceae; genus Arthrobacter; species Arthrobacter sp. AOP36-A1-22. Next base: position 7,517 of record NZ_JBQSWX010000005.1, on the reverse strand, counting down.
TGCAGGGCACCGACGTTTCCGCCGATCTGGTGGACCGGACGCCTTCCGGCTCCGCCGGAGGCGGATCGGCCCTCTACTACGGTCCACCAGCGCCCGACGGCGGCCCGGGAATGCGCGGTTTGCGCACCACCGATTACAAGCTCCTGGTCGATTGCCGTCCCGACCCCCGTCGGCCGGGCCGGTACCTGCTCACACCGCGGCTCTTCGATCTGCAGGCAGACCCCTACGAAATGCGTCATCTGGCAGCAATGGAGGACGCGCGCGGCAAAGAATACTGCGTACAGTTGCTTCATGAGCTCGAAGTCGCCGGCGACACCTGGCCGGCTTTGGAGGACCTCCGGGCGATGGTCGCGGACCTGGACCGTTGGTCACTCTGATTCCGCATCGGCCCAAGCCGCCCCGGCCAGCCTGCCCCATCCCCTGAAGAGGACGCCATGAAACTCGAGATCGCCGTCGTCGACCTTCCCGGAGCACTGATTGCCTCCGAGGAGGGCGCCAACCGGGTCGAGCTGTGCGCGAATCTGGAGGTCGGCGGGCTCACCCCTTCCACTGCCCTGCTCGAGTCGTGCCGCGGCCCCTTGGCCGGCACCACCGAGATCCATCCGATCATCCGTTGCCGTCCCGGGAACTTCGTCTACTCCGGTGAAGAGCTGAGGACCATGGCGGAACAAATCGCCTCCTGTGCCGCCCGAGGCGCCGACGGCGTCGTCTTCGGCGCGCTCACCCCCGATGGCTGGATCGACCGGGCGGGAACCCGCACTCTTCTCGATGCGGCCCGCTGGGCCAACCCCGACATGGAAATCACGTTCCATCGGGCCATCGACGAATGCCGCGACCCGATGGAAGCCATCGATCTGTTGGCCGGACTCGGCTTTACCCGCGTGTTGACCTCGGGGGCCGAGGACTCGGTGGGGGCTGGCCTGGATCTGCTCGCCCGTCTGGTCCAGCGTGCCGCCGGACGGCTTCAGGTCATGGCTGGTGGCGGGCTCGTCGTCGAGGATATCCCGGCATTGAAGGCCGCGGGTCTGGACGCCGTACACCTCTCCGCCAGAAGGAAGCCCGCTCCGGTGCCGGCCGGCGCAGCAGCGGCAAGCCCCCGGGTTCGCACGAGCACCGGGACCATGCCGATGGTGCTGACCCCGTCGCCGGAAACCGCAACCGACCGAGAACTGGTCAAGGAAGCCCGCGCCGCTTCGCGCTGACCCGTCGGTTTCAGGCCCCGAAGACTCCCTGATTGATCGCGTCGGCCGGCCATCGTTCATGGCGAATCCACGACAGGTTCGCGGTGATGGCCCCGTCCGACGCCTGCAGCCCGTCGGGCGTCCAGTTCAGAACGAGGCGCCTGGCCACCGCCTCCAGATCGACGTTCCGCCGGGTGAAGCAGACCAGCCAGGACCATCGCGTCTCCGCGCCGGCGGCAGGATCCAGCGTGATCACCGGTACGGCAACCCGTTCACCAAGGATCGATCCGGAGGCTTCGCGGATGCGGGGAGTGGCAGCTACCGTGTCACCTTCCGGGGCACCGACGAACTGGATACCGGAGCGCAACCCGTCCGAACCGGCGGCCAGGGCTCCCGCGGCGGTGAGTACGGATTCCGGTTCGGTATCACCAGCCAAGGCATAGCCGCTGGCTTCGAGGGGCATGGCCACGGCACCACGGATACGCGCGGCACGCAGCTCCACGCCGTCGGGCAGCAGCGCCGTCGCATAATCGACCTCGATATCACGTCCCGCGGCGTCCAGCCGGAATCTGCTGCTGCCACCTCCCGGACGGGCCACCCCGGCCACCGGTCCGCGGTTCAAACTCGTTGAGTCGTCCAACGGCACATAGAGGTCGTTATCGCGCAGGCTGCCCTGCTGGACCGGGGCACTGGCCGTGCTGAAGGCTAGTCGGCGATACAGGGCCGAATCGTGGCGCGGGTGGCCCCCGGTGCCGAAGTTGGCGACTTTCACGATGTCGTCACGGTGGTTCCCCTGGACCAGCCACTGCGGTCCGGACAGGACCCGATTCACATCGGCCCCCTCAATCTCCAGGGCCGCCTCCGGCGCGGTCCAGGCCGGATGGTCGGCCGGGAGCAGCAACCCCAAAAACCCCTTGGCCGCCCACAACGGGGAGCCCGGGGCGTTATAGGACTGCAGGATGGAGGATCGCGGCCCCCACCATCCCAGCGGGAGCACCCCGTCGTCCCCGACGCCCCGGTCCGTGAAGTGCCGGGCCACCCCGGAAGCGAGCCGCCGGGTCCGCCCCGGAGGCAATGCCTCCACCCCTTGGAGTTCGCCCATCCACAAGGGGGCGACGACGCCCCAGCGATAGATCAGCGACCGCCCCTGGATCAACGGGCTCCCTCCGGCAGCGAAGAGGTGCTGGTAGCCCCGCAGGAACATCTCCAGGCGCTCCCGGTAGAGCCGCAGGCGTTCGGCCGACGCCGTGGCCGCCGCCACGGTTCCGGAGAGCATCTCCAGGATGAAGAACGGGTACAGCTGGAAGGTCCAGGCGTTGTAGTGGTCGAATCGGCGTCCCTCGCCGTCGGAGTACCAGCCATCCCCGGCGTACCAATCCTCGATGCGGTCCAACGCGGCCTCGATGCCGAACCGGTCGCAGGGGGCGCCGACCGAGGCCAGGAAGGCCTGGATGGTGGCCCCGAAAAGGACATGGTTGTTATCGGCAGAGGCCTGGCCGGTGGCTCCGGAGAGCCAGTGGATGATCCGGGCTTGCACCCCGTCGTCGAGCCCGTCCCAGAGCCAGGGGCGGGAGAAATGCAGACCGAGGACGATCGCGGTGGCTTCCACCGTGGGTTGGCCGTGGTCGGTCAATCGCGGCCACTGTTCGGCATCGCCGCACCGGGTTCCTGCCGCCAGCGCGTCGGCGTACCACTGCACCAGGGCAGGATCTGAACCTGCCGAACCGGCGATGCGCAGCGCAGCCAGCAAGAACGACCGCGCGAAACCCTCCAACTGGTCGGTGGCGTTTTGTCCCGCTGCCGGCGGAAAGACCACGCGGGCTCCCGCGGGAGAGGAATGGCGGTGGGCCCCGGCGATCAACCGGTCGGCCAACCGTTCCCACTCGACGCGGCCCCATCCGGTGAAGCTCCGGGCTTTCTCCATGGCCTGCTCTTTTCGCGTCGGTTCCACCTGGTGTCGCTACAGTGCCTGTTGCAGATCCGCTACGGTTTCGGCACGGACGGGTTCGGTCTTCCGTGAGGTGGCGGAACGGTAGGCGGCGAGGATGGTTTCCACGATGCTGCGGGCATGGTTGTTGCTCACCTGTGGTGAGGCCCCGTTGACGGTAGCCAGGAAGTCGGCCAGCTGGGCGGTGAACCCCGTCTGGATGTTATCCGCCGAGGGGACGTGGAGCGTGCTGCTTTGTCCGTGGTGACGAATGATGGTCCCGCGGTCGGGGGTGCAGGAGATCGTGCCTTCCTCGCAGATCAACAGGATCTCGTCCAGCCGCTGCGGTGGATCCGAGACGATGACGATGTTGATCTCCACCCCGTTGCGCAGGTGCAAATTCAGGTAGCCGTCGGTCTCGACCTCGACACCGAAACGTGCCAGGGTCCGGGAGTCGACGGTTTCGGCCGCCGAATCAGCGAGCCAGAGTGAGCGGTCGATGCAATGCCCGCCGATGTTCATGAACGCACCGCCGCCGGCCATCACCGGGTCGAAGAACCATGCCGGCCGGGTGCCGGGGCGGTAGTTCGTACTGCGGAAATCACGGATCATCAGCAGCTTTCCCAGCTTCCCGGAGGCCAAGGCCTCGTGGGCGGCAACCTTTTCAGGCAGGAAATGCTGGATATGCCCGACAACGAGTGTCACCCCTGCTTGTTCGCAGGCGCGCATCATGACATCGCAGTCCGCCAAGCTGATGGCCATGGGCTTTTCCACCAGCACATGCAGGCCTGCGTCGGCGGCGTCGAGCACCATTTGCAGATGCAGGGCATGCGGGGTGTTCACGATGACCGCATCCAGTTCCGCCTCAGCGTACATCTTCAGGTAGTCGGTATAGACGGCTGCCCCGGTCAACACGGCGACGTCGGAGGCCGTATCGGGCCGAAGGTCACAGACGGCGACCAGTTCGACGTCGGGCAGCGTGGTGGCTGCCTGTGCATGCAACGGGGCGACGGCACCTGCCCCGATGATTCCTAGACGGATCAATTGCTTACCTCTTAATATGCGTCGTGGACCGTGGTTGATGCGTGGTCCTGATCGTGGGTCGTGACCTTGGGTCGGCACGGCCGGTCCTTAAGAGATGATTATTCAAGCCAATAAAGAATGATTCCAGACGTAATCGTCGACGATTATGATCTGCGCTGCTTTCACGGGTCGACGGAATGCGGATAAAACCATGAAAGACCATGTTTTGTCACAGGACTTCTTCAAGTACCACTTGAATCCTTCTTTTTGACGCTGTGATAGTCGTCTCAACCGAACCGCAGTATCCGCGGTTCACCCTCACGAAAGGTGAATGCCATGGGCAAAACAGCCCGCTATTTTCGCCCCACGGCCCTCCTCCTCGGATCGGCTTTGGTCTTCTCGGTCACCGGTTGCGGCGGCCCCGCCTCCTCCTCGAGCGCCGAAGCACAGGCAGATGACATGACGACTTCCATCGACGGCCAGACGCTGACGTACTGGTCCATGTGGAAGGAAGGCGAAGCCCAGCAGAAGGTCATCGCCTCGGCCATCAAGGACTTCGAGAAGGACACCGGCGCCAAGGTGGACGTGCAGTGGCAAGGTCGCAGCAACACGCAGAAGCTGGTGCCGGCACTGAACACCAACAACGTCCCTGACCTGGTGGACGGGGCCTACGGCAAGTTGGCGACCTCGGTCGGCGACACCGGCCAGGCCCTTGGCCTCGGCAGCACGTACGACGCCGATGTCGACGGCAAGACAGTTTCCGAACTGATTCCGGAGAAGTACCTCAAGAACGCAGACATCTCCGACGAGAACGACCAGCCCTGGATGCTGCCCTATAACTTCAGCTCCGAAGCGTTCTGGTTCAACAAGAAGGACCACCCGGAGATCGCCGCCAACCCACCCAAGACGTGGGACGATTTCATGGCCACCTTGAAGAAGCTCGAGAAAGGCAAGGCCGCGCCGCTGGCAGCGGACGGCGACATCGGCGGTTACAACTCGGCGTGGATCATCAACCTGGTCCTGCGACACGGCGGGCCCGGCTCCTTCAAGAAGCTGGCCGCGGACACGTCCGGTGAGGCCTGGTCCTCCCCCGAGGTCCTGGATTCGGCGAAGAAGGTCGAGGAAATCGCCAAGAGCGGTTACCTGATCAGCGGTTACGACGCCAGCAAGTTCCCCGCCCAGCAGCAGAAATGGGCCACCGGCAAGGCAGACCTGCTGTTGAACGGTTCGTGGATCCCGGCCGAAACCGCGCCTTATGCCTCGAAGGGCTTCGACTACGCCTCTTTCCAGTTCCCCTCCGTTGACGGCAACCCGACCAGCGTCCGCGCCGACTTCGTTGGATTCTCGATCCCGCGCAAGGCCGAGCACGCAGCCGCTGCCGAACAGCTCGCAGTGACCCTGCTGGACAAGAAATACCAGGACCAGTTCGGCGCCAAGGCCAAGGTCTTGCCGATCCGCACCGATGCCACCATCGCCCCGGAAATGCAGGACATCAAGGATGCTGTCGATGAGACCGAGAGCATCAACCTCGCCTTCGACGGCGTGGTCTTCCCCGGCTACCAGGAGAAGATCCTCTGGCCCAATACCGACCAGCTCTTCCTGGGCAAGATCACCGCTGAAGAGTACGTCAAGAAGATGCAGCAGGATCAGAAGCAGTACTGGAAGGACAATGGCTAATGACCTTGACCCCAGTCCAAGAGGTCGGCGCTGAACCGGCCGAGCAGCCCCGGGGCGCACCACGGGGGCGCAAGAAGAAGCAGGAATCCGGCAGTTCCATCGACCGGCAGCGGCGCAAGCTCCTGATCCCGTTCGTCGGGCCAGCGTTCCTGTTCTACACCATCCTGTTCATCGTCCCGTCCATCGGCGCCTTCTGGATCAGCCTGCATAAGTGGTCCGGTTCGGGGCCCATGAAGTTCGTGGGTCTGAAGAACTACTCCCAGGTCTTCCGCGACGACCTGTTCCTCACGTCGTTCGGCAACACCCTGCTCCTGCTCTTCGTCGTCGGCATCGCGATCTTCGTGATCGCCTTCGGGCTGAGCCTGGTGCTGCGGGACATGATGGGCAAGAAGATCGCCCGCTCGGTGATCTTCTTCCCCCACCTGATCAACGCGTTGGTCTTTGGCGTTCTGGCCGGGTTCATCTTCAATCCGGGCGGGCTGGTCAACAAGCTGCTCGAGCCATTGGGGGTCACCGACCCGCCCAAATGGCTCGCCGCGGACAACCTCTTCCCACTGATCATGGTGACCATGGTGGCCACCACCACCGGCTACTTCACCACCATCTTGATGGCCGGAGTGGACCGCATCCCCCCGTATTTCTATGAGGACTGCGCTCTCGCCGGGGCGACCCCGTTCCAGCGGCTGCGCTACGTGATCCTGCCGCTGACCTGGGATGTCTTCGGGACGTGTGCGGTGTTGTGGACGATTTCGTCGATCAAGATCTTCGAGATCATCTGGGTGTTCGGCGGCAGCAGCGGCGCCGGACTCCCTCCGACCGAAACCTGGACGACTGCGGTCTACACCTACGTCACCGCGTTCTCGGGCCAGTCCACGCCGGCCTACGGTGCGGCGACCGCCTCGGCGATCATCTCGCTGGCCCTGATCTCCGTCCTCGTCATCATCCTGCGTCGTGCCATGCGCCGTGACGCCGTCGAATTCTAGGAGGAAGCATGTCTGAAAACCTGGACGTCGCCGTCGTCACTCCCATCCGCAGGAAACGCAATCGTGCCGCAAGCCCCGCCATGGCGGGGGAACGCACCTTCCTGCGCGGTCTGGGGATCACGGTCCTCTGGATCGCCGTCGCCGTCATGATCCTCATGCTGGTGTGGATGGTCGCCCAGTCCTTCCGTGGCACCAGGGAAATCCTGAGCGACCCGTGGGGCATCCCGGCCTCGATGGACTTCACCAACTACGTGAATGCCTGGACCGTGGGCAATTTCGCCCAGGCCACGTGGAACAGCTTCATGACCACCGTGGTCTCCTCCGTGGTGGCCGTGGCGGTGGCGGCACCCGCTGCCTACTATCTGGGCCGCGTCGAGAACAAGCTGACCAATGCGTTGAGCCTGTACTTCATCCTGGGTCTGGGCATCCCCGCCCAGGTGATCCTCATTCCGCTGTTCGTCATGCTCAACAAGGTGTACCTGACCGATAGCCTGCTCGGGCTGAACCTGGTGTATATCGGCATCTCGATGCCGTTCACCGTCTTCCTGCTCACGGCCTTCTTCAGGTCGCTGCCGATCGAGATGGAGGAGGCTGCGGCCCTGGACGGTTCCAATGCGTTTGGAACGTTCTTCCGCATCACCCTCCCGCTGGCCAAGGGCGGCATTTTGACCGCCTTCGTCCTGCAGGTCATCGCGCACTGGAATGAAACCCTGCTGTCGTTGACGC